>CAINMN010000001.1 GCA_903850735.1 uncultured Burkholderiales bacterium
AAAACACCACCATCCCGACCAAGTTCGCCCAAAGCTTCTCCACCGCCGATGACAACCAGCCGGCCGTGACCATCAAGGTGTTCCAGGGTGAGCGCGAGATGGCCAGTGGCAACAAACTGCTGGGCGAGTTCAACCTCGAGGGCATCCCGCCCGCACCGCGTGGCACGCCGCAAATTGAAGTGTCGTTCGACATTGACGCCAACGGCATCTTGCATGTGGGCGCCAAGGACAAAGGCACGGGCAAGGAAAACAAAATCACCATCAAGGCCAACTCCGGCTTGTCGGAGGATGAAATCCAGAAGATGGTGAAAGACGCCGAGCTCAATGCCGAAGAAGACAAGAAGAAGCTTGAAATCGTGCAGTCGCGCAACCAAGCGGACGCGGCCGTTCACAGTGTCAAGAAAAGCCTGAGCGAGCATGGCGACAAGCTCGACGCTGGCGAAAAAGACAAGATTGAAGCCGCCGTCAAAGACCTGGAAGAAGCGCTCAAGGGCGAAGACAAAGCCGCCATCGACGCCAAGACCGAAGCCCTGATGACGGCCAGCCAGAAGCTGGGCGAAAAAGTCTATGCCGACATGCAAGCGCAGCAAGCCGCTGCGGGCGCAGGGGCAGCGCCCGGCGCCGAAGCGCAAGCCAAGCCGGCCGACGACAATGTGGTCGATGCCGAGGTGAAAGAAGTCAAGAAGGGCTAAGCCTTCCACCCCGACCCCTCGCCGCGTTCTGGCCCGTGAAAGGGCTGGCGCGGCGAACTTGTTCCCACAGGACACCCCACCATGGCCAAACGTGACTACTACGAGGTCCTCGGCGTTCCCAAGAATGCCAGCGACGAAGACATCAAAAAGGCGTACCGCAAGCTCGCCATGAAACACCACCCTGACCGCAACCAGGGGGATGCCGAAGCGGAAGTGAAATTCAAGGAGGCCAAAGAGGCCTACGAAATGCTCTCGGATGCCGAGAAGCGCGGCGCCTACGACCAGTACGGCCATGCGGGCGTGGACCCCAACATGCGCGGTGGCCCGGGCGGCGCACAAGGCTTTGGCGGCTTTGCCGACGCCTTTGGCGACATCTTTGGCGACATCTTTGGGCAAGCGCGCCGTCAGCAAGGCGGCGGGCGCCAGGTCTACCGTGGCAATGACCTGAGCTATGCCATGGAGGTGACGCTGGAGGAAGCCGCAGAAGGCAAAGAAGCGCAAATTCGCATTCCCAGCTGGGACGAATGCGACACCTGCCACGGCACAGGCGCCAAGCCGGGCACCTCCGCCAAAACTTGCAACACCTGCCAAGGCAGCGGCTCGGTGCAAATGCGCCAAGGCTTTTTCAGCGTCCAGCAAACCTGCCCGCATTGCCGCGGCTCCGGCAAGATCAGTCCCGACCCCTGCACCACCTGCCATGGCCAGGGCAAAGTCAAGCAGCAAAAAACCCTGGAAGTCAAAATCCCGGCGGGCATCGACAGTGGCATGCGCATTCGCAGCACCGGCAATGGCGAACCCGGCACCAATGGCGGCCCCGCAGGCGACCTGTACATTGAAATTCGCATCAAGAAGCACGATATTTTTGAGCGCGACGGCGACGACCTGCACTGCGCTGTGCCCATCAGCTTCACCACCGCGGCTCTGGGTGGCGAAATCCATGTGCCCACCCTGCAAGGCGAAGCCGCCATTGACCTGCCAGAAGGCACGCAAACAGGCAAGCAGTTCCGCCTGCGCGGCAAGGGCATCAAGGGTGTGCGCTCCAGCTTCCCGGGCGATTTGTACTGCCACATCACGGTGGAAACGCCGGTCAAGCTCACCGAGCATCAGCGCAAACTGTTGAAAGAACTCGATGAGTCGCTGAAAAAAGGTGGCAACAAACATTCCCCCAATGAAGGGGGCTGGACTGAAAAGCTGCGCAGCTTCTTCAGTTGACGCTGACATGTTGACCTCGGGCCTGTGCTGAGCCGCGCTTTCGCGAGATACTCATGCCATGAGCGTCAACATCACTTTTCTGGGCGGGGCCGATACCGTCACCGGGTCCAAGTACCTGGTGCGTCACGGCGACCAGCAGGTGCTGGTCGATTGCGGCTTGTTCCAGGGCTACAAGCAATTGCGGCTGCGCAATTGGAACCCGCCGCCCGTCAAGGCCAGCGAGATCGATGCGGTCTTGCTCACGCATGCTCACCTGGATCACAGTGGCTACCTGCCCTTGCTGTGCCGCCAAGGCTTCACAGGACGGGTTCATGCGACGGCGGGCACGCGCGACCTGTGCGCCATCTTGTTGCCAGACAGTGGTCACATTCAGGAAGAAGACGCGGCGTTTGCCAACCGCCATGGCTATTCCAAGCACAGCCCCGCTGAGCCGCTCTATACCAAACTGGATGCGCTGAACTGCCAGCGTCAAATTCACGGCGAGGCCTTGCACAAAACCTTTTCGCCGTTGCCGGGGTGGCGCGCCACTTTTTTCAGCGCAGGCCATATCCTGGGGGCCGCCAGCTTGCTGCTGGAGGTGGCGGGACGCCGCATTTTGTTCTCAGGAGACTTGGGGCGTCCCAACGATTTGATGATGAACCCACCCGATGCGCCGCCACTGGCGGACACGGTGTTGATCGAGTCCACCTATGGGGACCGGACCCATGCGGAAGAAGACATCCTGGGTGAGCTTGCCCCTGCCTTGCAGCGCGTCTGCGCCCGTGGCGGGGTGGCGGTGATTCCCGTCTTTGCCGTCGGCCGCGCACAGGCCTTGCTGCATGCCATTGCGCAACTGAAGGCGCAAGGTCAGATCCCGCATGCCTTGCCGATTTTTCTCGACAGCCCCATGGCGGTTCACACCACGGCCCTGTTCGAGCGCCATCCGCATGCCCACCGCTTGGATGCCGCCCAACTCGAGGCCATGAACAGCGTGGCGACCATGGTCGAAACGCCCGAGGCGTCCAAAGCGCTGGGCAAACGTCATGGCCCCATGGTGATTTTGTCGGCCAGTGGCATGGCCACGGGTGGGCGCGTTTTGCACCATTTGGCGATGCACTTGCCCAACCATCGCAACATGGTGATCCTGACCGGCTTTCAGGCGCCCGGCACGCGGGGCGCGACACTGGCCAGTGGCGGCGCCTTTCTGCGCATTCATGGCCAAGACGTGCCCGTCAAAGCCGAGGTGGTCTCGCTCAGTTCGGCCTCGGCCCACGCCGACCGCACACAGCTTCTGGGCTGGCTGCAAAGCATGAAGCAGGCCCCGGGCCAGGTGTACATCGTGCACGGCGAGCGCGGCGCCAGCGACACCTTGCGCCAAGACATTGAGCATCAGCTGAAGTGGCGGGCCCTGGTGCCTGAGCATGGCAGCACTTGGCCGGCCTGAACCATGCTGCGCACACCCTGGTCATTGATGCGAATGGTGTTGCTGGTCAGCCTGTGGCTGGCCACCGTCTGCAACCTGCCCCTGTGGCTGGCTTTGTGGCATTTGCCCGATGTGTCGGGCCTGCGAGGCGCGTTGTTTGGTCTGGTGTTTTCGCTCATGATTGCCAGCGCCATCATCGCTGTGTCTGCTGGCATGACCTGGCGCTGGACGGCCAGAATCTGGCTCTCCCTGTTGGTGGTGGTGGCGGCCTTCTCCACCCACTACATGCGCACTTATGGCATTGTGGTGGACACCCCCATGGTCACCAATGTCTTGCAAACCGACTGGCGTGAGTCGCGTGACCAACTGAGCTGGCGTTTGGCATGGACGGTCGCCTGGATCAGCGGTCCGGCCTTGTGGGTCATTTGGCGCGTGCCGTTGAAGCGCATTTCGCTGGTACGCCAATGTCTGCACAACCTGGCGCTGTTTGCAGGCGGACTGATCGCCTGTGTGCTCTTGACCGTGGCCGTCTTTCAGGACTTCTCCTCGCTGATGCGCAACCACACGCAATTGCGCTACCTGATCAACCCCTTGAACGCGGTGTATGCGCTGGGCGAAATTGCTTTCTTGCCGACCCAGCGCGATCGCCGCTTGCACCCCCTGGGGGAAGACGCTCGCATTGTGGCCGATCCCAAGGCCGAAGCACCGCTGTTTCTGCTGGTAGTCGGCGAAACGGCGCGCAGTGGCAACTTTTCGCTGAACGGCTATGCGAGAAACACCAACCCGCAACTGGCCCAGGAAAACGTGCAGAGTTTTCGCAACGTGATGGCCTGCGGCACCAGCACGGCGGCCTCCTTGCCTTGCATGTTTTCACACTTGGGCAAAGAAGCCTTTGAAGCGCGCCAGCACGACTCCGAGAATTTGCTCGATGTACTGCAGCGTGCCGGCTATGCTGTTTTTTGGCTGGACAACCAATCGGGGTGCAAAGGCCTGTGCAACCGCATTCCCCACACCAACACCAGCGAACTCAAACATCCACGTTTGTGCTCGGGTGGCGAGTGTTTGGACGAAATCATGCTGGAGCGCTTGCCCAGCCTCATCGATGAGTTGCCCGCTGAACGCCGCGCCAAGGGCACGGTGGTGGTCCTGCACCCCATGGGCAGCCACGGCCCCGCCTACAGCCGTCGCTCGCCACCGGCCTTCAAAGCCTTTCAGCCGGAATGCACCAGCAAAACCTTGTCAGACTGTCGCCGCGAAGAAGTGGTGAACGCGTACGACAACAGCATCGTCTACACCGACCATGTGCTGGCCGAATTGATTGGCTGGCTGAAAAAACAAAACCATCGCCCCACGGGCCTGTTGTACATCGCAGACCATGGCGAATCTTTGGGTGAAAACAATTTGTACTTGCACGGCCTGCCTTATGCCATTGCACCCGAGGTGCAAAAAAAGGTACCGCTGATCACCTGGTTCTCGCCAGCGTTTTCTCAACAACGCTCGCTGAACATGTCATGCGTTGCGGGCTTGCGCGACCAAGCCTGGCGACATGACCACCTGTTTCACACCATGCTGGGGCTGATGCAGGTGGAAACTTCGGCTTACCAGGCTTCCTTGGACATGTTCAGGACGTGTCGGTGAGCGTGAGCGTGGGGTCAGGTCTTGAGTTTTGCCTTTTTTCTGTGGATAACTCAAGTGGTTCGCCAGCTTGTGTAGTTAT
>CAINMN010000002.1 GCA_903850735.1 uncultured Burkholderiales bacterium
CAGAAAATTCGCTCGGTCTATGTGCGCGACCCGGACCTGAACCTGATCGAAATTTCCGAGCTGGCCTGAAGGACTGTCAGCCGCGCGGCTTGCTGCCCTTCACGCGCGGGGGCAAGCCGGTGTGCTGTGTCAGGACACGCCCTGGCCCAGGTTGCTTGGCCGAAGACTTCACAGGCGTGCTGTTTTTACGGCGCGCGCTGGTGTAGGCCCCATCGGTCAGGGGCTGGTAGGTCGGGATCAGGTGCTGCTTGCCATTGCCGATCAAATCGGCGCGGCCCATGGCCTTCAAGGCTTCGCGCAACACCGGCCAATTGTTCGGGTCGTGGTAGCGCAGGAAGGCCTTGTGCAAACGGCGGCGACGCTCACCGCGCACGATGTCCACCGTCTCACTGTCACGGCTGATCTTGCGCAGCGGGTTCTTGCTGCTGTGGTACATCGCGGTGGCCGTGGCCATGGGGCTGGGGTAAAAGGTTTGCACCTGGTCCGCCCGAAAGCCATTGCGCTTGAGCCACAGCGCCAGGTTCATCATGTCTTCGTCGCGCGTGCCCGGGTGGGCGGCAATGAAGTAAGGCACCAGGAACTGTTTTTTGCCCGCCTCGGCGCTGAAGCGATCGAACATCTGCTTGAAGCGGTCGTAGGTGCCCATGCCGGGCTTCATCATCTTGGACAAGGGCCCGGTTTCCGTGTGCTCGGGCGCGATTTTCAGGTAACCGCCCACATGGTGGGTGACCAGCTCTTTGACGTATTCGGGTGACTTGACGGCCAGGTCATAGCGCAGGCCAGAGCCGATCAAAATCTTCTTCACGCCGCGCAAGGCCCGCGCCTTGCGGTACAGCCCAATCAGCGCGCTGTGGTCGGTGTTGAGGTTGCTGCAAATGCCGGGATAGACACAACTGGGCTTGCGGCAGGCCGCCTCGATCTCGGGGCTCTTGCAGCCAATGCGGTACATGTTGGCGGTGGGACCGCCCAGGTCTGAAATCACACCGGTGAAGCCCGTGACCTTGTCGCGGATGTCTTCAATCTCGCGCAGGATGGAGCCTTCGCTGCGGCTTTGGATGATGCGCCCTTCGTGCTCGGTGATAGAGCAAAAGGTGCAGCCGCCGAAGCAGCCGCGCATGATGTTCACCGAGAAGCGAATCATTTCCCAAGCGGGAATCTTGGTTTCGCCGTCATGGCTGCCGTTGGCATCGGCATAGGCCGGATGCGGGCTGCGCGCATAAGGCAAATCGAACACGGCGTCCATTTCGGCCGTGGTCAGGGGAATCGGCGGCGGGGTGATCCACACATCGCGCGCCGTCGTGCCCTCGCCATGCGCTTGCACCAGCGCACGCGCATTGCCAGGGTTGGTTTCCAGATGCAACACCCGGTTGGCATGGGCATACAGCACCGGGTCCGACTTGACCTGCTCGTAGCTGGGCAAGCGAATCACCGAGCGATCGCGTGGGGGCACTTTGAAGTTGCCCTTGCCACGCCAGGCCGGGTTGGGCACAAAGTTCAGCGGCTGCACGGCGCCGGCGGCCTGGTCGCGTGCCGCCACTTGCTGCGCCTCGTCTTCGCGGGCACAGCTTTGGCCCTGGGCTTTGGCTTGCTCGGAGACCATCAGGTAAGGATTGACGTGGGCTTCCACGCGGCCCGGTTCATCCACCGAAGTCGAGTCGATTTCAAACCAGTCTTCGGGCGTGTCTCTGCGCACAAAGGCCGTGCCGCGCACATCGGTGATCTGCTGCACCGGCTCTTTGGCGGCAATGCGGTGGGCAATCTCGACAATGGCGCGCTCGGCGTTGCCATAGAGCAGCAAGTCGCATTTGCTGTCGACCACGATGGAGCGACGCACTTTGTCTGACCAGTAGTCGTAGTGCGCGATGCGGCGCAGCGAGCCTTCGATGCCGCCCAACACAATGGGCACGTCGGGAAAGGCTTCGCGACAACGCTGGCTGTACACAATGGCAGCGCGGTCGGGCCGCTTGCCGCCGACATCGCCTGGGGTGTAGGCGTCGTCGGAGCGAATTTTACGATCGGCCGTGTAGCGGTTGATCATGGAATCCATGTTGCCCGCGGTCACGCCCCAAAACAAATTGGGCTTGCCCAGCACCCGGAAAGGGTCGGCGCTTTGCCAATCGGGCTGGGCAATGATACCGACCCGAAAACCCTGGGCTTCCAGCATGCGGCCAATCACCGCCATGCCAAAGCTGGGGTGGTCCACATAGGCGTCGCCAGTGACCAGCACAATGTCGCAACTGTCCCAGCCGAGTTGCGTCATTTCGTCCCGGCTCATGGGCAGGAAAGGCGCCGTGCCAAAGCGGGCGGCCCAGTACTTTCGGTAACTGGTCAGCGGCTTGGCGTCACGCGGAAAAAAGGAGACGTCGGTCAGGGCGTTCATGGGATGCCCCGAGTGTACGGCGAGCGCCCTGACCTTTGCCGGCGGCAGGTTGTTCTGCGCCGGTGTGCTGCGGGGGGGGGGTCAGCGTCCGCCCAAGCCCATGCTGCGGGTGATCACCTCTTTCATGATCTCGTTGGTGCCGCCGTAAATGCGCTGCACCCGGGCATCGGCATAAGCGCGGGTGATGGGGTACTCCAACATGTAGCCATAGCCGCCATGCAACTGCACGCACTCGTCCATCACCTTGCATTGCAAATCGCTGCACCAGTACTTGGCCATGCTGGCGGTGGCGGTGTCGAGCTTGTCGGCCATCAACAGCTCCAGGCATTTGTCGACAAACACCCGCGCCACCTGCACTTCGGTTTGCAACTCGGCCAGGGTGAAGCGGGTGTTCTGGTAAGCCGCGACCGGCTGGCCGAACACCTTGCGCTCTTTCACATAAGCCACTGTCCAGTCGATGGCGGCTTGCGCCGCCGACACCGCACCAAAGGCGATCTGGATGCGCTCCCAGGGCAGTTGCTCCATCAGACAGATGAAGCCGCGGTTCAACTGGGCCTCACCGCCCAGCAGGTTGTCGGCGGGCACACGCACGTTATTGAAAAAGAGCTCGGAGGTGTCCTGGGCCTTGAGGCCCAACTTCTTCAGGCGCTTGCCTTTGTCAAAGCCGGGCATGCCGCGCTCCACCAACAGCAGGCTGGTGCCTTTGGCGCCCGCAGCCGGGTCGGTTTTGGCCACCACGATGACCACATCGGCATGCCAGCCGTTGGTGATGAAGGTCTTGCTGCCATTGAGCAAAAAACTGCCATCGGGCTGGCGAATCGCCGTGGTCTTGACCCCTTGCAGGTCGCTGCCCGCCCCTGGCTCGCTCATGGCAATGGCGCCAATCCACTCGCCTGTGGCCATGCGGGGCAAAAAGCGCTGTTTTTGCGCTTCGGTGCCATAATGCAGGAGGTAGGGTGCCACGATCTCGGTGTGCAGGCCATAACCAATGCCGCTGAAACCGCCCCGCGCCAGCTCTTCCATTTGCACCACCGAGTAGAGCTTGTCGGCATTCGCGCCGCCATAGGCCTCGGGTTGGGTCATGCACAGAAAACCATTGTCGCCAGCCTTGTTCCAGACTTCGCGGTCCACATAGCCCTGCTCTTCCCAGGCTTCGTGGTAGGGGGCGATTTCTTTGTCCATGAAGCGACGGAAGCTGTCGCGAAAGGCCTCATGGTCGGCGTTGAAGAGGGTGCGTTCAATCATCGGTCACTTTCGTTCAATTTTTGCCAATCAATTGCTTGGTGAAAAGACTATACTGTTTTTTCGAGGAGAACAACATGACCGAAGCCTATGTGTTTGACGCCATTCGCACGCCCCGTGGCAAGGGCAAGAAAGACGGAAGCCTGCATGAGGTGAAACCCATCAACCTGCTGGCCGGCGTGCTGCAGGAACTGCAGCGCCGCAACGATTTCGACACCGCTCAGGTGGACGATGTGGTCATGGGCGTGGTCTCGCCCATTGGCGAGCAAGGTTCGGTGATTGCCAAGGTGGCCGCCCTGAAGGCGGGCTGGGACTGGCGTTGCTCCGGCGTGCAGCTCAACCGCTTCTGCGCCTCCGGCCTGGAGGCCGTGAACATGGCCGCGCAAAAAGTGCGTTCTGGTTGGGAAGACCTGGTGGTGGCCGGTGGTGTGGAGAGCATGAGCCGCGTGCCCATTGGCTCGGACGGCGGCGCCTGGGCGCAAGACCCGGAAACCAATGCGCAAACCCTGTTTGTGCCGCAAGGCATTGGCGCCGACCTGATCGCCACCATGGAAGGCTTCAGCCGCGACGACGTGGATGCGTTTGCACTGGAATCGCAACGCCGTGCCGCCCAGGCGCGTGAAGGCGGCTTCTTTGCAGGCTCGGTGGTTCCGGTGAAAGATTTCCTGGACCAAACCCTGCTCGATCAGGACGAGTTCATCAAGCCGCGCACCACCATGGAAGGCCTGGCCTCGCTCAAGCCGGCCTTTGAAGCGCTGGGTGCCATGGGCTTTGACCAAGTGGCCCTGTCACGCTACCCCCATGTGGAGCGCATTCACCATGTGCACCATGCCGGCAATTCGTCGGGCATTGTGGACGGTGCCGCCGCCATCCTGATTGGCTCGGAAGCCGCCGGCAAAACCCATGGCTTCACGCCGCGCGCGCGCATCGTGGCCGCTGCCCTCAGCGGCGATGACCCCACCATCATGCTGACCGGCCCCATGCCCGCAGCCCGCAAAGCCCTGGCCAAAGCCGGCTTGCGCATCGACCAGATCGACCTCTTTGAAGTCAACGAAGCCTTTGCCGCCGTGCCCATGAAGTTCATGAAAGAAATGGGCGTGCCGCATGAAAAGGTCAACGTCAATGGCGGCGCCATTGCCATGGGGCATCCGCTGGGCGCTACCGGCGCCATGATCCTCAACACCCTGATCGACGAACTGCACCGCCGCCAACTGCGCTACGGCCTGGCGACGCTGTGCGTGGGCGGCGGCATGGGCATTGCCACCATTGTGGAACGCATTTGAAAGACGCCTGAGCACAGCATGAAAACCATTCACTATTCTTTGCAAGACGGCATCGCCACCCTGCTCTTTGACGAGCCCAACTCCGCCGTCAACACCATGTGCCAGCAATGGAAAGACGACCTGACAGCCGTGGTGCAACAGGTCCTGGCCGACCGCCCACAGCTCAAAGGCATCGTGCTGGCGTCTGCCAAGTCGACCTTCTTTGCCGGTGCCGACCTGAAAGGCACGATGCGCCTGCAAGCCAGCGACGCGCCCCAAGTGTTCAAGGACATCGAGCAAGTCAAAAAGAACTTTCGCACCCTGGAAACGCTGGGCATCCCGGTGGTCACCTGCCTGAATGGCACGGCACTGGGCGGCGGCTGGGAGCTGGCCCTGGTGGGTCATCACCGCATTGCCGTGGACAGCCCGAAAATTCAGCTGGGCTTGCCAGAAATCACCCTGGGCCTGATCCCCGGCGCCAGCGGCATCACCAAGATGACCCGCCTGCTGGGCCTCATGGGCGCACAGCCCTATGTGCTCGAGTCCAAGTTGTTCACGCCTAGCGAAGGCCATGCCCTGGGTCTGGTGCATGAGTTGGTCGCCGATGCCAGCGCCCTGCGCGAGCGCGCGCTGGCCTTCATTGCGGCCCACCCCACGTCCATGCAACCCTGGGATGACAAAGCCTACAAAATCCCGGGTGGCACGCCCAGCAACCCCAAAATTTTGGCGGGCCTCGCAGTGGCCCCCGCCATGATGAAAAAGAAAACCCGTGGCCTCTACCCAGCCCCGGAATATGCGCTCAACGCCATGGTTGAGGGAGCTCAGGTCGATTTCGACACGGCCCTGCGCATCGAAAGCCGCTACCTGGCCAAGCTCATTGTGAGCCCGGTGGCGAAGAACATGATCAACACCTTCTTCTTCAACATGGGTGCGATTCGCTCGGGGGCTTCGCGGCCGAAAGACGTGCCGCGCTACAAGCCCGCCAAGGTGGGCATTCTGGGCGCCGGGATGATGGGCGCAGGCATTGCCTATGCACAAGCCAGCCGTGGCATTGCCACGGTGTTGAAAGATGTCAGCCTGGAAAAGGCCGAACTTGGCAAGGCCTACAGTGCGCGCCTCACGCAACCCAAGGTTGAAAAAGGCCGCATGCTGCCCATGGCCCAAGAGGCCTTGCTGGGCCGCATCCAGCCCACCGACCAAGCCAGCGCCCTGCAGGGTTGTGACCTGATCATTGAAGCCGTGTTTGAAAACCGTGCCCTCAAAGCGCAGGTGACCCAGGAGGCCGAGCCCCAGCTGGCCGCGGGCGGTTTCTTCGCCAGCAACACCTCGACCTTGCCCATCAGCGGGCTGGCACAAGCCAGCGCCAAGCCCAGCAAGTTTGTGGGCATCCATTTCTTCAGCCCGGTCGACAAGATGAAGCTGGTGGAAATCATTCGGGGCCGCAACACCGACGATGAAACCGTGGCACGCGCCTTCGACTATGTGCAGTCGCTGGGCAAGATCCCCATCGTGGTGAACGACGCGCGCGGCTTCTACACCAGCCGCACCTTTGGCACCTTCGTCATGGAAGGCGCCGCCATGCTGGGCGAAGGCATTCCTGCGCCGGTGATTGAAAACGCCAGCATGCAAGCCGGCATGCCCGTGGGGCCGCTGGCCGTGCTGGACGAAACCGCCCTTTCGCTCTCGGTGCATGTGCTGGACCAAACCCGGGCCGATTTCCAGGCCGAGGGCAAAACCTATGCGGCCACGCCCGGCGAGTTGCTGGTGGAGCGCATGGTCAAAGAACTGAAGCGTCCCGGCCGTGCGGCGGGCGGCGGTTTTTACGACTACCCGGCAGGCCAGAAAAAAGTGCTGTGGTCTGAACTCAAGCCGCTGTTTGAGAAAAGCACCGCTTGGGACCTGCAAGAGATCAAAGACCGACTGCTGTACCGCCAGGCCGTTGAAACCGCGCGCTGCCTGCAAGAGAACGTGCTCACCACGGTGCACGATGGCAACATCGGTTCGATTTTTGGCATTGGCTTTCCTGCCTGGACTGGCGGCGCCCTGCAATTCATTTACGGCCAGGGCATCGAGGCCTTTGCGGCGCGGTGTGCCACCCTGGCCCAGCGACACGGTGCGGGCTTTGCGCTCACGCCAGAAGTGCTGGCCACCCTGAAAAAGCACCAGCCGGTGTACTGAGCGCGACAGGGGCAAGCCGCTAAACTTGGCGGTTTGTCTTTCAGGGATTTTTCTCATGTCCAGCTCACAACGACTGGCCGGCAAGGTCAGCATCATCACCGGTGGCGCACAAGGCATTGGCCTGGCCACCGCCCTCAAGTTCTCGCGCGAAGGCGCCATCGTGGTGGTCTGCGACATTCGCCAGGCTGCGGTGGACGCCGCTGTTGCGCAATGCCAAGAAGCGGGTGCCAAGGCCTTGGGACGGGTGGTGGATGTGACCCAGCGCGAGATGGTGGACGCCATGGTGCAGCAAGTGCTGAACCAATTCGGGCGCATCGATGTGCTGGTGAACAACGCCGGCATCACACAAGATGCGCGCCTGCAAAAAATGACGATCGAGCAGTTTGACCGCGTGATCGACGTCAACCTGCGCGGCGTGTTTCACTGTTCCCAGGCCGTGGCCGATGCCATGGTCAAGCAAGGCAGCGGCGTGATTCTGAATGCGTCTTCGGTGGTGGGCATCTATGGCAATTTCGGCCAGACCAACTATGCCGCCACCAAGTTCGGCGTGATTGGCTTCACCAAAACCTGGAGCCGCGAGCTCGGCCCCAAAGGCGTGCGTGTGAACGCCGTGGCGCCAGGCTTTGTGGCCACGCCGATTCTGTCCACCATTCCCGACAAAGTGCTGCAGGAAATGACCGACCGCGTACCGCTCAAGCGCTTGGGTCAGCCCGAGGACATCGCCAATGTCTACGCTTTCCTGGCCAGTGAAGAGGCGGCCTACATCAACGGCGCCGTGCTCGAAGTCTCGGGTGGCATGACGGTATGAGCCTTGGCGCGGATCGCCCCTGCCCGCGATCCCGAACCGATCTCTTTGTGTCTTTCACCCTGCTGGCCTTGCAAGGCTTTGGGGGCGTTCTCGCGGTGGTGCAGCGCGAGATCGTGGAGCGCAAGCAATGGCTCACCCGCGAAGAGTTTCTGGAAGACTGGGCCGTTGCACAAGTGCTGCCTGGCCCCAATGTGGTGAACCTCTCTCTGATGATCGGGGGTCGGCACTTTGGCTTGACCGGCGCTTTGTCGGCCCTGGCCGGCTTGCTGCTGGCACCTTGCGTCGTGGCCTTGTTGCTGGCCACGGCCTATGCCGGCGTGGCGGACCATCCGACCGCACAAGCGGCCTTGCGCGGCATGGGGGCTGTGGTCGCCGGCCTCATCATCGCCACTGGCCTCAAATTGATTCCCGCCTTGCGCACCAACCCTTTGGGCTATGTCCCCGGCCTGGCCTGGGCCCTGCTCTGCTTTGTGGCCGTGGCGATGCTGCGCCTGCCTTTGGCCGCCGTGCTGCTGGGCATGGGTGGGCTGTCCAGCGTGTGGGCTTGGCGACAGTTGGCCAAAATTGAAAAGTACCCAGGGCCATCGGCATGATGATCGAATGGCATGCCGACAACTGGCTGGCTTTGGCGCTTCACTTTGCCAGCCTCTCGATGCTGGGCGTGGGCGGCGCCGTCACCACCCTGCCGGAAATGCACCGCTACCTGGTGGACCAGCAACATTGGCTGGACGATGCGACCTTTGCCTCCTCGGTGGCCCTGGCGCAGGCCGCCCCCGGTCCGAATGTCCTGTTCGTGGCCTTGATGGGGTGGAACGTGGGCCTGAATGCCAGTGGCGGCTTGCAAGCCGGCCCCTGGGCCTGGTGGGTCGGGGTGCTGACCGGCTTGCTGGCGCTGTTCAGCATTTTGCTGCCCTCCAGCGCCTTCACGTTCTGGATCACCCAGTGGGCGCACCACAACCGGGGTTTGCGCAGCGTGCGTGCCTTCAAAGCGGGCATGTCGCCCATGGTGATTGGCTTGATGGTGGCCACCGGGTGGTTGTTGCAAACCGCGCACGATGACTTCGCACACCACTGGCCCCTGTGGGCCGTGACCGTGGTGACAGCCGGGATCGTTTGGACCACCCGCACCCACCTGCTGTGGTTGCTGGCGGCGGGCGCCCTGCTGGGCATCCTGGGCTGGGTTTAACCGCGCTGGCGCAGGGCCTCGTACAAACACACGCCACTGGCCACGGACACATTCAGGCTTTCCACGGCACCGCGCATGGGCAGGCTGACCAGCTCATCGCAGGTCTTGCGCGTCAGCTGACGCATGCCAGCGCCCTCAGCCCCGAGCACCAAGGCGGTGGGGCCCTTCAAATCCACTTGGTACAGTGTTTTGGGGGCATCGTCACTGGTGCCAATGACCCAGATGTTGCGCTCTTTCAATTCGTTCAAGGTGCGCGCCAGGTTGGTCACCATGAAGTACGGCATGGTCTCTGCCGCACCGCTGGCCACCTTGGCCACCGTGGCATTCACGCCCACCGCGTGGTCTTTGGGCGCAATCACAGCATGCGCACCGGCCCCATCGGCCACCCGCAGGCAAGCGCCCAGGTTGTGCGGATCGGTGATGCCATCGAGCACCAGCAGCAACGGCGGTTGGTCACTGGGCAAGCTGTCCAGCAAATCGTCCAGCGAAGTCACTTGGGCCAGCGGTTCGACCCGCGCGACCACGCCTTGGTGGCCATGGTTGCCACACAGCTTGGACAGGCGCAAGCCGTCGGCCTCGATCAGTCGAACATTCGCCTCTTTGGCGCGCTCGATGAACTGGCGCATGCGCGCATCGCGGCGGGTCGCCTCGAAATAGATTTCGATGACGGAGGTGGGCGCCGTCTTGAGGCGCACGCCGACGGCGTGAAAGCCGTACAGCACTTTGGGGGAAGAGGACATCCAGGGATTATCGCCGCACCAGACGCCCGGCTTCGAGCGTTAGGCAGCGGCCACAACGCGCCGCCAGGGCCGGGTCGTGGGTGACCAGGATCAGGGTGGTGCCCAACTCCTGGTTGAGGGACAGCATCAGGTTCATGATGCGCTCCCCTGTCGCGGGGTCCAGGCTGCCGGTAGGCTCGTCGGCCAACAGCAAGGCGGGCTGCACCACAAAGGCACGCGCCAGCGCCACCCGTTGCTGCTCGCCCCCGCTGAGCACCTTGGGGTAGTGGTTGAGGCGTTCGGCCAAACCCACGCGCGCCAGCATCTCGCGCGCCAGCACGCGCGGCTGCGCACGCCCGGCCAGTTCCAGCGGCAACATGACATTTTCCAGTGCCGTCAGATGCCCGAGCAGCTGAAAGCTTTGAAACACAAAGCCCATCTGGCGTGCCCGCAACACGGCGCGTTGGTCCTCGTCCAGGGCAAAAATATCTTGCCCAGCCACCGTCACCGTGCCCTGCGTCGGCGTGTCCAGGCCCGCCATGATGGACAACAAGGTGCTTTTGCCAGAGCCCGAACTGCCCACGATGGCGGCCGTTTCCTGGGCGCCCAGCGAGAAATCAATATCGCAGAGAATGTCGAGTGTGCCGCTGGCATCGCGAACCGATTTGGACAGATGCGAAACGGCAATCAAGGCTTGGGACATGAGGATGGGTGTGTGGTGAATCGACGTGACTTTAACGTGCGAATGCTGGCCGTGGGCGCGGTGGGTCTTTCTGCCACACGCACAGTGTTGGTGGTCGGCGATTCGCTCAGTGCCGAGTATGGCCTGCCGCGAGGCACGGGCTGGGTGGCGTTGCTGGGTCAGAAACTGGAGAAAGAGCGGCCCACCTGGCGCGTGGTCAATGCCAGCATCAGCGGCGACACCACGGCGGGCGGGCGCTCCAGGTTGCCGGTGTTGCTCACCCAGCACCAACCCGCCGTGGTGGTGATTGAACTCGGTGGCAACGATGCCCTGCGTGGCTTGCCGCTGGAGATGACGCGCAGTCACCTGCAAGCCATGGTTCAGGCCTGCCAAAGCGCCGGCGCCAAGGTGCTGCTGCTGGGCATGCAAGTGCCGCCCAATTACGGGCCCGATTACAGCGCGCGCTTTGCCGACACTTTCACCCAAGTGGCACAGCAACACAAAGCGGGTCTGGTACCCTTCTTCCTCAAAGGCATTGCCGACGTGCCCGATGCCCAGCGTTGGTTCCAGGCCGATCGCATCCATCCCAACGCTGAGGCGCATCCGAAGATGCTGTCCAATGTCTGGCCCGAATTGAAAAAACTGTTGTGAGTTCCCTGTGAGTGTTCAAATTCTTCCTGCCCCCGAGGCCCTGGCACGGCTGGCCATTCCGTTGGGGCAAGCCGGTGGCTTCAGCACGGTGATCGACGCGCGCAGCGAAGACGAGTTCGCCCACGACCACTTGCCGGGTGCCGTCAACTGGCCCTCGCTGGACAATGCCCAGCGCATTGTGGTGGGCACGATGTACAAACAGGTCAGCCCGTTTGAAGCCCAAAAACGGGGGGCCGCCATGGTGGCGGCCAACATTGCGCAACACATCGAGCGCCATGTGCTGGACTTGCCCAAATCCTGGCAGCCCTTGGTTTATTGCTGGCGTGGCGGCAAGCGCAGCGGCTCACTGGCCTTGGTGCTGGGCCAAATTGGCTTCAAGGTGACGCTGATCGAAGGCGGCTACAAAGCCTACCGACACGCCATGCTGCTGGACTTGCCGCAACGCGTGGCACCCTTGCAATGGAGGGTGATTTGCGGCCCCACAGGCTCTGGCAAGACCCGGCTGCTGCAAGCCTTGCGCGCCGAAGGCGCACAGGTGCTGGACCTGGAAGACCTGGCCTCACACCGCAGCTCCGTGCTGGGCTTGATCCCCGGCCAGCCACAGCCCAGCCAGAAACATTTCGACACGCTGGTGTGGGATGCCTTGCGCCAGTACGATCCCAGTCGACCGGTCTATGTGGAATCGGAGAGCCGCAAGGTGGGCAACCTCACCGTGCCCGAGCCCTTGATGCTGGCCATTCGTTCCAGCCCCTGCTACGCGCTCGAGCTGAGCGAAGACGAACGCGTGGGCTTGCTGCTGGAGGACTACGATTTCTTTGTCAAGGACCGTGCGTTTTTCAGCCAGAGGCTGGACGCATTGACGGAGTTGCGTGGCAAGGCTGTGGTGCAGAAGTGGCAGTCGCAAATCGCAGCGGGTCAGATGGATGCAGTGGTGCGCGACCTGCTGCTGACCCATTACGACCCGACCTATGCGTCGTCCCTCCAACGCAATTTCTCGCAATCCGGCCAGGCCACACCCCTGCGTGCTGACAACCGCAGCCCCCAGGCCATGCAGGCCCTCGCCCGTCAACTGGTGACCCTCTAACCCGTCATGGCGCGCCCCTTCGGGGACTTGCCATGACGGAAAGGGCTTAGGAGAAGGCCAAGGCCATGGCTTGCTGGAGGTCCGCTTGCAAGTCAGGCACCTCTTCCAGCCCGATGCACAAGCGCACCACCATGCCGGGCTTCAATTGGGGCGAAAGCAAGCGCCTGGCGCTCTTCAAGTTGTAGGGCATGACCAGGCTCATCGGGCCGCCCCAGCTGTAGCCCAGCTTGAACAAACGCAGCCGCTCGCAAAAGGTGTCGACCTGCGCTGCGCTGTAACGCGCATCGATGACCACGCTGAAAATGCCCGCCGCCCGTCCCTTTCCGTCAGTTCCACCACACACTTGTCGCCAATGCGCATGGCCGGGTGCGCCCGGCACGGCGGGGTGCAAGACCTGCGCCACCGGGGCCTGCTGTGCGCACCAAGTGGCCAAGGCGCGTGCCGCTTGGTCCTGAGCGTCATAACGCAAGGGCATGCTGGCCAAAGACCGCAACACCATCTCCGCATCGTTGGCGCCCACGCCGGTGCCTAAACGCATGTGCGTCAATTTCAAGGCCTGCGCCAATGCATCGCTGCGTGTGGTGAGGCTGCCCATGAGCACGTCGCCACCGCCGCTGGGGTATTTGGTCAAGGCATGCACCGTCATGTCCACGCCCAAGGGCTCGGCAGCGCCTGGCTGCAAATCAAAGGCATTGAAGGCCAGCCCTGCCCCCCAGGTGTTGTCCAACACGCACAACACGCCCTTCTCTCGACAGGCTTGGACCTGCGCGATCAAATCCGGGAACTCCATGGTCACCGAGCCCGGCGCTTCCAGCCACACCAGGCGGGTCTGCGCGCCAATGCGCTGGCGCAGGTCGTCCACATTCAGCGGGTCGTACAGCTGGTAGCGAATGCCCCAGCGGGTGAGCTCGTGCTCGGCCAGCGCTTTGTTGGGGGCATAGGCGTTGTCGGGGATCAGCACCTCATCGCCGTGCTGCAGCAACGCCAAATTGGCATGGGCAATGGCCGACAAGCCGCTGGGGACCAGCAAGGTGTGAACGCCGCCCTCGAGTGAAGCGAGGCGCTCTTCCAGCGTGAAGGTGGTGGGGGTGCCGTGCAGGCCGTAGGTGTAGCCTGTCTTGCGCATCCAGTCCCGGCTGCGCACGGCAGCCATGTCGGGAAAGATGACGGTGGACGCCTTGAAGACGCCCCCTTGGGGGGCTTCAAAGTCGGTGGGCGCCCGGTACGGGTGGTGAATCAGGTCGGTGCTGCGTTTCATGGCGCCATGGTAGCGCCGAATCGCCGCTCAGACCTTCCACTTCTCCAGCAACTGCGCCGGGCGCAGGCTGTCATAGCCTTCGAACGGCTGGTGAATCCAGGGGTTGGTGGGCAAGAAATCCACCGAATAGTCGGGCATGAAGCCCGACACGCCTTTGGTCCAGATGACGGCACTGCGCAACTCCGTGATGGGCGCGTAGTTGGTCTTGAGCATTTGCACCACAGCCTTCAAGGTGTGGCCCGAGTCGGCCAGGTCGTCCACCAGCAACACCTTGCCGGCAATTTCGCCTTTGGGCGTGGTGATGTAGCGGGCAATGTCCAGGTGGCCTTGCACCGTGCCGGCTTCGGCGCGGTAAGAGCTGGTGGACATGATGGCCAGCGGCTTGTCGAAGATGCGCGACAAGATGTCGCCAGGGCGCATGCCACCGCGCGCCAGGCACAGGATGGTGTCGAACTCCCAACCCGACTGGTGAATTTTCAGCGCGAGTTTTTCAATCAGGTTGTGGTACTCGTCGTACGACACATACAGGTGTTTGCCATCTTCAGTCAGCATCTGGGTTTTCCTTTGAAAGACAAGGTTCGAAAAAAATCAGGCCACGTAGGGGTGGTGCAACAAAATCGTGTGGTCGCGGTCCGGGCTGGTGGACACCATGTGAATGGGTACGCCGGTGACATCTTCAATGCGCTGCAGGTAACGTCGCGCCGCATCGGGCAGCTTGGCGTAGTCGGTCACGCCCACGGTGCTGTCGCTCCAGCCCGGCAGGGTTTCGTAAACCGGCTCGCAACGGGCGATTTCATCGGCGCCCATGGGCAGGATGTCAATCAGCTCGCCGTCGAGCTTGTAGCCGGTGCACAGTTGCAGCTCCGCCAGGCCATCGAGCACATCGAGCTTGGTGATGCACAGGCCGCTCAGGCCGTTGACCTGTGCGCTGCGCTTGAGCAAAGCGGCATCGAACCAGCCGCAACGGCGCGAGCGGCCGGTGGTCACGCCCTTCTCGGCGCCCACGGTGCTCAGGTGATAGCCCACGGTGCCCGGAGTTTCCCAATCCAGCTCGGTGGGGAACGGGCCGCCGCCCACGCGTGTGCAGTAGGCCTTGGTGATGCCCAGGATGTAATGCAGCATGCCGGGGCCGACGCCAGCGCCAGCTGCCGCATTGCCGGCCACGCAGTTGCTGGAGGTCACAAAGGGGTAGGTGCCGTGGTCGACATCCAGCAAGGTGCCCTGGGCGCCTTCAAACAGAAGGTTGGCACCTTGGCGATGCGCTTCGTTGAGTTCGCGCGACACATCGGCCACCATGGGCAGGATCTCACGGGCATAGGCCATGGCTTCGTTGTAAACCGTGTCGTATTCGACCGCGGGCGCGCCCAAAATGTCGGTCAGCACATGGTTGTGCAGGGCCAGGTTTTCGCGCAGCTTGGTGGCAAAGCGCTCGGGATGCTTGAGGTCTTGCACGCGAATGGCGCGGCGCGCAATTTTGTCTTCGTAGGCGGGGCCAATGCCACGGCCGGTGGTGCCGATCTTGGCGGTTCCAGCTTTTTCTTTGGCGGCTTCACGGGCCACGTCCAAGGCGGCGTGGTAAGGCAGGATCAGCGGGCAGGCTTCGCTGATGCGCAGGCGTGAGCGAACCTCGACACCAGCCTTTTCCAGGCCTGCAATTTCTTCCAGCAACTTGGTAGCGGACAGCACCACGCCATTGCCGATGTAGCACTTCACACCGGGGCGCATGATGCCGCTGGGAATCAGGTGCAAGGCGGTCTTGACGCCATTGATGACCAGGGTGTGGCCTGCGTTGTGGCCGCCTTGGAAGCGCACCACGCCTTGCGCGGTTTCGGTGAGCCAATCGACCAGCTTGCCTTTGCCTTCGTCACCCCACTGGGTGCCGACCACGACGACGTTGCGTCCACGGGTAATGTTCATGATGCTTCGCTTGAAAAATAAGAAGGTGCGTTAAAGGGCCTGAACGACCCACTGGCCCGCCGCTTCGACCAGCTCACGGTCGCAGTCGAACTCGTCGACTTCGCTCTCATGGCCGGGCAACACGCAAACCACGGTTTCGCCCAGGCCGCGCAATCGGGCAATGGCGGCACGGCAAGCAGCCGATTCGCTCCAGGGCGCACGAATGGCTGCGCGCAAGGCCGGCTTGGGCGTGGCGCCCACCAGGGCTTTCAGGTCGAGGCTAAAGCCCACGGCCGGGCGCTTGCGCCCGAACACGGCACCGACCTCGTCATAGCGGCCACCGCGCACCAGGGCATCGCCCGAGCCAACGGCGTAAATCGCAAAACGCGGGCCGCTGTAGTAGGCATAGCCACGCAGGTCCGCCAGATCAAAACTGACCGTGGCTTCCAGATGCGAGGCCAGCCAAGCCAGTTGGTCCAGGGCCACCAGCGCTTCGGGCCAGGCGGACAGGGTTGTGCGCGCCTGCGTCAGCACCTCGGTGCCGCCGTAGGCTTGCAACAGGGACAGCAAAGCATCGCGTGTGGCGGGCGGAAAATCGGCGGTCAACTGTTGCAACGCACTGGCGTCCTTGGTGGCCAGGGCGCGCACCAGGTCGGCTTGCTGTGCGGCGGACAGCTTCAGCGGGCTCAGCAGGCAGGGCACGATGCGGGCATCGCCCAAATCAACCACCAACTCGGTCATGCCCGCGGCCTTGAGGCCTTCCAGGGCAAGCTGCAAGGCTTCGAGGTCGGCTTCCAGGCCACCATGGCCATAGATTTCCGCGCCAAACTGCAGGGGCTCGCGGGAAGCGTAAGGGCTGTCTGGGCGGGTGTGCAGCACCGGGCCGCAGTAGCACAGGCGGGTCATGCCCACGCGGTTGAGCAAGTGCGCATCGATGCGCGCCACCTGGGGCGTGGTGTCGGCACGCAAACCCAGGGTGCGCCCTGAGAGCTGGTCCACCAGCTTGAAGGTTTGCAGGTCCAGGGCACTGCCTGTGCCCGTCAGCAAGGATTCCAGGTGCTCCAGCAGCGGCGGCATCACCAGCTCATAGCCGTAGCCACGCGCCGTGTCCAACCAGAGGCGACGAAGTTCTTCGATGCGACGAGCCTCAGAGGGCAAGACATCGGCAATGTGATCCGGCAGGACCCAAGCAGACATGTGAATAGGGGGAGACGGTTAAAACAGAGATTTTACCGGGCTTCTCGAGGCTTACACCTCAGCCGAGAAACCAAATCAGGCCCAAGCCCATCAAAATGGCGCACAGACCGAAAAAGCGGATCTGTCCGTCCTCCAGTTGCAACACTTGCAAAAACATGCGCCGCCAGCCGTCTGGCGAGGCGAAGGGCATCAGCCCTTCGATCACCAGCACCAGCCCCAACGCTGTCCAAAGCGTGTCGGAGTCCAGCACGCCGCCAACTCAGTTTTTGGCGGGCGCAGGCGCGGTGGCACCTCCGCTGCTGCGCATGCTCTTGAAGAAGTCGCTCGAAGGGTCGACCACCATCACATCGCTCTTCTTGCTGAAGGTGGATTTGTAGGCTTCCAGGCTGCGGTAGAACTGCGCAAATTGCGGGTCTTTGCCAAACGACTCGGCATAGATGCGGGCGGCTTCGGCGTCGCCCTGCCCCTTGATCTTCTGGGCATCGCGGTAGGCATTGGCCACCGTCACTTCGCGCTGGCGATCGGCATCGGCGCGAATCTTTTCGCCTTCGGCGGCCCCCATGGAGCGCAACTCGTTGGCCACCCGTTTGCGTTCGGCTTCCATGCGGCGGTAGACCGATTCGGTGATGGTGTCCACATAGTCGGCGCGGGTGATGCGCACGTCCACCACATCAACGCCCCAGGGCTTGCTGCCCCGCACGCGTTCTTGCACTTCGGCCTTGACGTCTTGCATCAAGGCTTCGCGCTTGAGTGACAACAACTCTTTCACCGTGCGCTTGTTGATTTCTTCCTGCAAGGCGTTGCGCACCACACGGCTCAACTGTTGGGCGCCAGCGCGCTCGTCCAAGCCTACGTTGCGGATGTACTGCGAAGGTTCGGTGATGCGCCAGCGCACATACCAGTCGATCACCATGCGCTGCTTTTCAGCGGTGAGCATGGGCTCGGTGTCGGCGTTGTCCAGCGTCAGCAGCCGCTTGTCGATGTACGACACATTCTGGAAAGGCGGCGGCAGCTTGAAATTCAGGCCGGGCTGGGTGATCACTTCCTTGATTTGACCCAAGGCATAGACAACACCAAACTGGCGCTGGTCCACCACAAAGATGGTGGAACTGAGCAAAGCCAAGGCGACCAGTGCAGAGGAAATGTAAAGACCGATTCTGTTCATGTTCAGGGCTCCTGCTCAACGACCGTCGCGGTCACGTTGGCGGCCATCACGCGCGCGGATGTCCGCGCCCGCAGCAGGGCTGGCGGGTGCGGTGGAATTGCTGCTGTCCGCGGCACTGGCTGGCGCCGCTGCGCCTTGCTGGGCCGTCATCTGAATGATCTTGTCCAGGGGCAAATACAACAGGTTGGCGCCCTGCTTGGACTCCACCATGACCTTGGTGACGTTGCTGTACATCTGCTGCATGGCATCGATGTACATGCGGTCGCGGGTCACCTGCGGGGCCTTTTGGTACTCGGTCAGCAAGGACTTGAAGCGTTGCGCATCACCCTGGGCCTGCGCCACGATGCGTGACTTGTAGCCTTCGGCCTCTTCCTTGAGGCGCGAGGCCGTGCCCACCGCACGCGGGATCACGTCGTTGGCATAGGCTTCGGCCTCGTTTTTGGCGCGCTCGCGCTCTTGGCCGGCCTTGAGCACATCGTCAAATGCGGCTTGCACTTGCTCGGGCGGACGCACGCCGCCTTGTTGCAAGTTGATGCCGACCACCTCAATGCCCACCTGGTAGCGGTCAAGGATGGTTTGCATGATGGCCCGCACGCGCGGCCCGATCTGGTCGCGCTCTTCGGAGAGTGCGGAGTCCATGCGCATTTTGCCCACCACCTCGCGCACCGCGGTTTCAGCCGCTTGCACCACGGCGTCGGTGGGGTTCTTGCTCTCGAACAGGTAAGCCCTGGCGTCGGTCAGGCGGTACTGCACCGCGAACTTCATTTCCAGGATGTTCTCGTCTTCGGTCAGCATGGCCGACTCGCGCAGGCCGGTGGCTTTGATGACGGCGTCACGGCCAATGTCGATGGAGCGGATTTGCGTCACAAACACCAACTCGTGGCGTTGGACCGGGTAAGGCATGCGCCAGTTGAAGCCGGCGCCCACCGTGCTGTGGTAGCGACCGAACTGGGTGATCACGGCTTGCTGGCCTTCTTGGACGATGAAAAAGCCGGTGCCCAGCCAAATCAGCGCCGCAATGGCGGCAATCACGCCCAAGCCGAGCTTGGCGCCCTTCATGCTGGGCTGAAAGCCACCGCCGCCGCCCGATCCGGGTGGGCTGCCATGGCCTGAGCCCCCTCGCCCGCCGAGCAATTTGCCCAGCTTTTGGTTGAGGTCGCGCCACAATTCATCCAGGTCGGGCGGTCCCGCCTGGGGCGAGCGGCCAGGGCGCTGCGGTTCACGCGGCGGCTCGCGCGGCGGTTCTTGCTGAGATTGGCCCGTTGGTGGCGGGGTGCCCGAAGAGCCATCGTCGCCACGGCCCCAGCGGCCATCGTTCAAATTGAACATGCCACGGATTTTGGCGAGCCCCCAGGATGTTGGAAACCGAAGTTTGTCGTTCATCTGAAGCAAGTTTTTCATTTAATCAGCCATTGTGCCTAAATGTGGGGCCGGAATCGGTGCCATTCCCGGGTTCCATGACATTTTGTGGGTCTTCTTCAAATTCATAGGCCGCCACGCCCGCCAAAGCCCGCTGCGACAGGGCCTCCCGCAGGGCCGAGAGGCCATCGCCATGGGCTGCGCTGACAAAAATGCGGGGAACAGGCCGCCCGTCGACCTCGTAATCGTCTTGCAAGCGCTGGGGCAAGCGTTCTGCCGGCAAGGCGTCCATTTTGTTGAACACCAACAATTGCGGCACATCGGCGGCGCCAATGTCGGCCAGCACCGCTTGCACCTGTGCCATTTGCTCCGGAAAGTCCGGGTTGGCCGCGTCCACCACATGCAGCAGCAAATCGGCTTGGGCCGCTTCCTGCAAGGTGGCCTCGAAGGCATCCACCAGGGTGTGCGGCAAATCACGGATGAAACCCACCGTGTCGGACAACGACACCGAGCGACCGCGCCCTTCCTTGTCACCCAGGTAGAGCTGCCGGGTGGTGGTGTCCAGGGTGGCAAACAGCTGGTCGGCCGCGTACGTGCGGGCCTTGACCAGGGCATTGAACAGCGTGGACTTGCCCGCATTGGTGTAGCCCACCAGCGAGATGCCAAAGTTGTCGCGCCGGTTGCGCTGGCGTCGTTGGGTCGAGCGCTGCCGTTTGACCTTTTCCAGGCGCTCGCGGGTGCGTTTGATGGACTCGCCAATCATGCGCCGATCCAGCTCGATCTGGGTTTCGCCCGGACCACCGCGCGTGCCGATGCCGCCGCGCTGGCGCTCCAAGTGCGACCAGCGGCGAACCAGGCGCGTGCTGAGGTATTGCAAACGCGCCAGTTCCACCTGCAACTTGCCCTCGTGGCTGCGCGCACGCTGGGCAAAAATTTCTAGAATCAACAAGGTGCGGTCGTTCACCGGCAAGCCCAGGTGACGCTCCAGGTTGCGCTGCTGGGCCGGGCTCAGGGACTGGTCAAAGAGAATTTCGGTCGCGTTGACCTCGGCCGCCTTGGCCTTGATTTCATCGGCCTTGCCGCTGCCCACAAACAAGGCAGGATCTGGCGCCTGACGCTTGCAGGTCAGTCGCGCCACAGGGGTCAGGCCCGCGGTGCTGGCCAATTGCGCGAGCTCTTCGAGCTCGGCATCGAAATGGGGCAGCCCCAAGTCCACCCCAACGAGCAGAGCGTTGGCCGTGGCGGGGGATGTGGAATCGATCAAGACTCGGTGGGCTCAGCGCCTTCAGCGGCACTGAAATTCACCGCACGCCCCGGCACAATGGTGGAGATGGCGTGCTTGTAAACCATTTGCGTCACCGTGTTGCGCAGCAGCACGACATACTGGTCAAACGACTCGATCTGGCCTTGCAGCTTGATGCCATTGACCAAGTAAATGGACACCGGCACATGCTCACGGCGCAGCAGGTTCAGAAAAGGGTCCTGCAGGAGTTGGCCTTTGTTGCTCACGATATTCTCCGTGTTCAAAAATGTGTGAAGAAGCTCTCACCTTACCACAGGCAAGATGCCGGGGTTGGCTCAGTCGTCTTTGTAGGGGTTATGCGAGGTTTTCATCTCGATGCGCAAGGGCGTGCCTTCGAGCTTGAATTCCTTGCGGAAACGCCCCTCGAGGAAGCGCTTGTAGGCATCGGTCACATGCTCCAGCGAATTGCCATGTACCACGATGACCGGCGGGTTCATGCCCCCCTGATGGGCGTAACGCAGCTTGGGGCGGAACATGCCTGCGCGTTTGGGAGACTGGAACTGAACGGCTTCCAGCAGCAAGCGGGTCAGCACCGGCGTGGACATTTTGCACATGGCCGAGCGGTGCGCCTGGTTCATGGAGTCCCACAAAGGGCCCAGGCCCTGACGCTTGCGCGCCGAGATGAAGTGCATCTTGGCAAACTTCAGGAAAGACAGGCGGGTTTCAATGGAGCGCTGCAGCAGCTCGCGCTGGTAATCGTCCACCGCGTCCCATTTGTTGACCGCCAGCACCACGGCACGGCCACTCTCCAGGATGTACCCGGCAATGTGCGCATCTTGGTCGGTCACGCCCTGGGTGGCGTCCAGCAACAGCAAGACCACATGGGCTGACTCGATGGCCTGCAAGGTTTTGACCACCGAAAATTTCTCAATGGCCTCAAAGACTTTGCCCTTGCGGCGCAAGCCAGCGGTGTCAATCAGGTCGTAGCGCTGGCCGTTGCGCTCCAGGGGCACGTGAATGGCATCGCGCGTGGTGCCCGGCATGTCAAAGGCCACCAGGCGCTCTTCACCCAACCAGGTGTTGATCAGGGTGGATTTGCCCACATTGGGGCGGCCGGCCACGGCCAGGCGAATGACGCCGTCCTCGGCCTCGGCCTCGTCTTCTTGTTCATCCAGGTGCAAAGGCTCGAGGGCCATCTCGACCATGCTGCGAATGCCCTGCCCGTGAGCCGCCGAGACGGGCAACACTTCGCCCAAGCCCAGCTCATAAAACTCGGCCAGCTGCGCGCCCTCGCGCATGCCCTCGGCCTTGTTGGCCACCAGCAAACAAGGCTTGCCCAGACGGCGCAGGTAATTGGCGATGTCATGGTCCTGGGCCGACAGGCCCTCGCGCGCATCGACCACAAACACCACAATGTCGGCCTCGGCCACCGCTTGCTGGGTTTGGCGCGCCATTTCTTTGTAAATGCCCGCGCTGGCATCGGGCTCGAAGCCCCCGGTGTCAATGACGATGAACTCGTGTTTGCCCAGACGCGCGTTGCCGTAATGGCGGTCACGGGTCAAGCCCGCGAAGTCCGCCACGATGGCGTCACGCGTCTTGGTCAGCCGGTTGAACAGCGTCGATTTGCCCACATTGGGGCGCCCCACCAGGGCCAGAACAGGTTTCACAAATCAGGCCTTGGATGCATTAAGGAAAGCGCAAGGACTGCACCAGCCCCTTGCGAGAAACCATCAAAAAGCCACTGCCCATGGCCTGCGGGGCGCTGATGAGCGCGTCGCCATCGAGCGTGATGCGGTTCAGCAAGGCGCCATCCGTCAACGACAACAGGTAAATGAAGCCGGCCTCGTCGGCCACCAGCACGCCTTTTTCAGTGACCAAAGGCGCGCTCAAGCGACGGTAACGCAAGCGATCGGTTTCCCACAGTCGTTCACCCGTGCCGCGCTGCCAAGTGGTCACCACACCGTTGGCCTCGGTGCCCACCAGCAAGTTCGCATTGCCCGAGAGGCCCTGGTCACTGGCGGCAGAGCGCGTCCACTGCACCCCGCCACGCGCGGCATTGACGCAGCCCACTTGGGCCAAAAAGGCTCTTGCGCACACGCTGTCACCGACCCGGCTGACAGGGGCCACGATGTCCACCAGACGCTCCAGGTCATTGGTGCCGCGCGGTGTCGCCAGGGGCGCATCCCAGCGCAAAGCGCCGGTGGTAGGGTTCAGGCCCACCAAACGACCGGACAAGCCGGCAACCAAGGTGTCATTGACCGGCAACAGCACGCCGGCTTGGCGCAACACCAAAGGCTCGCCCGGGCGTTGCTGGGTCCACAAAATACGGCCCGTGGCGCCGTCCAGGCCCATGACCGAGCGGTCGGCCATCAAGACAAACACACGTTGGCCCGCCACCAAAGGCGGCGTGAAGGACTGCGCCGGCAATTTCTGGCGCCACAACACCTTACCAGACTGCAAAGTGACCAGCTCATTGCTGCGGGTCACCACAGCAAAGCGTTCGCCGTCCGAGCCCACGCCTGCGCTCAAAGGCGCGCCCAACGCTGCACGCCAGACTTCTTGGCCATTGCGCGCATCCAGTGCATGGACCGTCCCCTGGCTGGTCGCCAGGCCAATGAGGTTGGCGGTGATCGCTGGGGTCATGGGAAAGTCCAGCGCGCCCAAGGCAAAAGACCAGCCTTTTTGCAGGTCTTGTTGAACCGGCACGCTGCCCAGATCGGCCGGCTTGGGCCGCGGGGAAGAGCCGCACGCCGCCAGCAGGCTCACCAAGGCCAGGGCCAGGGCGCCGCTCAGCCAGCGATGAGATCCCGTGTTCACTGCTTTTTCTCCTGCGCAGCCGGATCCACACCCAGGGCGGCCAACTTGACCTCGATCAGGGCACGGTAGTCGCCGCGGGCGTCCATGCCTTTCCAGGCCTTGAGGTAAAGCTCGCGCGCTTCGCTGCGTTTGTCTTGCAGCAAAGCGATGTCGCCAAGTCGATCTGCCACCAAGGGCTCGAAAGCCGGGGCAAATGAGCCGCTCAGTGCTTGCCGCGCCTGGTCCAGGGCTTTGGCCTCGATGGCCAGTGCGGCCAGTCGCAGGCGTGCCAGCGCCACCAGGCCCGGATCAGCGGCTTTGTCCACCACCCAGTTCAGGGCGGTGCGGGCTTTGTCGCTTTGTGCCTTGTCTTGAAACGTGCGCGCGGCCATCAAGGCGGCCTGGTGCGCAAACGTGGTCCGGCCAAACTTGTCCTGAATGTCGGCCAGCGAGCGCTCCAGCAGCGGCAAGTCGGCCGCCAGGGCCGCACGCTCTACGGTGTCGTAAAGCACGGCGGACTGCGAAGCCTGTTGGCGCTGCCAGTAATTCCAGCCGTTCCACGACGCGTAGGCGCCCAGCACCACAATCAGCGCCCATGAAATCAGGTTGCCCCAGCGCTTCCAGAAGTGCTTGAGTTGGTCGAGTTGTTCTTGTTCTTCGAGGTCGAGATGGGTGGCCATGGTGTGAAAAGGGAGGGTCAACCGGTCAATGCTGTCGTACGTAGACGGTTCAGCGCACAGGGGATTGTAGGCTTGGCGCCCATTGCGCCAACGCAGCCAGGGATTCGCAACGTTGGGCCCCCTGCCCGTCACGCAGAGCTTTCACGGTGACTTCACCGCGGGCCAGCTCTTCTTCCCCAAAAATCAGGGCAAAGCTGGCGCCACTGGCGTCGGCCTTTTTGAATTGCGACTTCATGCTGCCCATGCCCTCGCCCGTGCCCGCGTGCATTTGCACCGCAACGCCGCTGGCTCGCAGCGCGTGCAGGGTCTGAAACACCTGGGGCAAGGCGGCCGCATCGGGCACGATGGCGTAGGCATCGAGGGAAGGCGCCGCCAGCGCCACCTGTTGCTCCTTGAGCAACTCGAGCACCCGCTCCACGCCCAGGGCCCAGCCGACCGCTGGCGCGGGCTTGCCGCCCACCTGCTCAATCAGGTAGTCATAGCGGCCACCGCCGCAAATGGTCCCCTGCGAGCCCAGGTGCTCGGTGATGAACTCGAACACGGTCAGGTTGTAATAGTCCATGCCGCGCACCAGGCGCGGATTGATGCGGTAGCCCACGCCATTGGCATCCAGAATTTGGCGCACCATCTCAAAATGCTTCAAGGAGGCTTCCCCCAGGAAGTCGATGAGCTTGGGGGCACCCTCCACCAGGGCTTGCATGGCCGGGTTCTTGGTGTCCAGAATGCGCAGCGGGTTGCTGTGCAGGCGCCGCTTGGCATCTTCATCGAGTTGGTCAGCGTGTTGCTCGAAATAAGCGATCAAGGCCGCGCGGTGCTGCGCGCGCTCTGGTGGTTGCCCCAGGCTGTTGAGCTCCAGCCGGACATCTTTGAGTCCCACGGCCTGCCACAAGCTCACGGCCAGCAAAATCAGCTCGGCGTCCACTTCGGCGCCGGCAAAGCCCAGGGCCTCGGCACCGATTTGATGAAACTGGCGGTAACGCCCCCGCTGGGGACGCTCATGGCGAAACATCGGCCCCATGTAGTACAGACGCTTGCCGCCGTCGTACAGCAAGTTGTGCTCGACCACGGCACGCACCACACCCGCCGTCGCCTCGGGTCGCAGGGTCAGCTGCTCGCCGTTCAGGCGGTCTTCGAAAGAGTACATCTCCTTCTCAACGATGTCGGTGACCTCGCCCAGGCCGCGCACAAACAAGGCGGTGGGCTCCACGATGGGGGTGCGAATGTTGCGGTAGGCGTGGCGGCGCATCAGCTGACGCACCGTCTCTTCCAATGTTTCCCAACGCCCTGAGTCCGTCGGCAACAGATCGTTCATGCCTTTGACGGCGGTGATTTTTTCAGCCATGTTGTTTGAATTGCCCGCTGCCGAAGCGTTTCTCGATGTAGTTCTCGACAATTTGATGGAATTCCTGCGCGATGTTCTCGCCGCGCAAGGTCAGCGCCTTTTCACCATCAATGAAGACCGGCGCCGCGGGGGCCTCGCCGGTGCCGGGCAGGCTGATGCCAATGTCGGCATGCTTGCTTTCGCCAGGTCCGTTCACGATGCAGCCCATGACCGCGAGCTTCAGGTTTTCCACGCCCGGATAGCGCGAACGCCACACCGGCATCTGGGCGCGCAAAAAATCATCGATCTCTTTGGCCAGTTCTTGGAACGTGGTGCTGGTGGTGCGGCCGCAACCCGGGCAAGCCGTCACGCTGGGCACAAAAATGCGCAGGCCCAGCGACTGCAAAATTTCAGAAGCGATCACCACTTCTTGGGTGCGCGATTCGCCAGGCTGCGGGGTGAGTGACACCCGGATCGTGTCGCCAATGCCCTCTTGCAACAGAATGGACAAGGCGGTGGCGGAAGCGACCGTGCCCTTGGTGCCCATGCCTGCCTCGGTCAGCCCCAAATGCAGCGGATAGCGACAGCGTTGCGCGAGTTCACGGTAAACGGCAATCAGGTCTTGCACGCCACTGACTTTGCAGCTGAGCAAAATCTGGTTCGCCGGCATGCCCAGCGACTCGGCATGCCGCGCCGAGTCAATCGCCGAGGTGATCAGCGCTTCGTACATCACCTGGCGCGCTTGCCAGGGGTTGCTGCGCTGGGCGTTCTCGTCCATCAAGCGGGCCAGGAGTTCCTGGTCCAGGCTGCCCCAGTTCACCCCAATGCGCACCGGCTTGTCCCAGCGCATGGCAGCGTCAATCATTTGAGCAAACTGTCGATCGTGTTTGTCGCCCTTGCCCACATTGCCCGGATTGATGCGGTACTTCGACAAGGCCTGCGCGCAATCCGGAAATTCGGTCAGCAAGCGGTGGCCGTTGTAATGAAAGTCACCGACCAAGGGCACATCGATGCCCATGCGGTCCAATTGGTTGCGGATCTCGGGCACAGCCTGTGCCGCCTCGGGGGTGTTCACCGTGATGCGCACCATCTCGGAGCCTGCCAAAGCCAGTTCTTTGACCTGAATGGCGGTGCCGATGACGTCCACCGTGTCGGTGTTGGTCATGGACTGCACACGCACAGGCGCATCGCCACCCACCGTGACCACCCGCGCACCCCAGCTGACGCGGGCTTGCAAGGTTTGTTTCGAGGCCGGGGATGCCAGGGCAATGGGTTGTTCAGGGTCACGCATGCTCAGACTCACTGTGCGGCTGAGGCCGGTTTGGTTGGAATGGCCCCGGATTGCACAGGGGTGACCACCATGCCAGGGGCTACCGCGGGCTCCTGGGCAGGCGGGTTGACCGGTGCATCGGCGGCGGCGGGTTCTGCAGTGGGTGCAGGCAACACATCCGAGACGGTTTTCGCCGTCGAACTGCGCGGCATGTCACGGCCCGGGAAACCCATCCCGGCCCAGACCAACAAGACGGCCAGGAAGGCGGCTGCAAACACCAACCACTGGGACGGAAGACGGCGGGTGTAAGCTCCCGTGCCGCCACCCATGGGCATGGCGTGTTGCATGCCACTGGACACCGACACCAGCGGTTCGACCGCCGGCACATGCTCTTGCCCCGGCATCATGCTGAGGACGGCCGCAGAGTCGACATGCAAATAGCGGCACACGCTCATGGCCAGCGCCCGCGCAAACACCAGGTCGGGTAAGGCTTCGAAGCGGTTGGCCTCCAAGGCCTCCAACTTGGCCGTGGGCACTTTCAGTGAGGCGGCCAAAATGGAAATATGCAGGCCTTTGGCTTCGCGGTACTGGCGCAGCAAGGCGCCTGCACTGTTGGCTGCAGGGGGCGCCACAGCGCTGGACGCGTCAGAATGTTGAGAGTCGGTCATGGGCACAGTCCGGTCGACGGCTCGCTGGAAAAAAGCATCAAAACAAGGGTTTGCTGTGGATTCTGCACCAGAAACCACGAAAAACCGCTCATGGTGGCGTCGCCCGCAGGGGGATCACCCGTTGGCGCGCCATGCGCGATTCCACATCGGTGCGGTCTTTCACGTCACCGGCCAATTGGCCACAAGCGGCGTCAATGTCATCCCCCCGGGTTTTGCGCACGGTCGTGACCAGACCGGCGCGTTGCAGAATCTCTGCAAAAGCCAGCACCTGTGCCTGGGGAGAACGTTTCAGGCCCGAGGCTGGAAAGGGATTGAAGGGAATCAGGTTGAATTTGCACGAGACGCCTTGACCCTGCTTGGGTCGCACCAGGTCGATCAGGGCTTGGGCGTGCTCGGTTTGGTCGTTGACACCGTCCAGCATGCAGTACTCGAAGGTGATGAAGTCGCGCGGTGCGTGGGCCAGGTAGCGTTGGCAAGCGGCCATCAGTTCGGCCAAGGGGTATTTGCGGTTCAACGGAACCAGCGAGTCGCGCAGGGCATCCGACGGGGCATGCAGTGAGACGGCCAGGGCAACCGGGCAATCTTCGCCCAGACGGTCCATCATGGGAACCACGCCAGACGTGGACACCGTCAGGCGACGGCGTGACAAGCCATAGGCATGGTCATCCAGCATGGTGCGCAATGCCGGCACCAGCGCGCTGTAATTTTGCAAAGGCTCGCCCATGCCCATCATCACCACATTGCTGATGACACGCTCTGGGCTGCCCAGGCGCTGGCGCAGGAAATGTTCGGCAAACCACAGTTGGGCCACGATTTCACCTGTGGTCAGGTTGCGGCTGAAGCCCTGGTGGCCGGTCGAGCAAAAACGACAGCCCACGGCACAACCGGCCTGGGAAGACACGCACAGGGTGCCCCGATCGTCTTCGGGAATGAACACGGTTTCAACGGCATTGCCGTCGCCCACATCGAACAGCCACTTGAGGGTGCCGTCGGCGGATTCGTGTTGGGAAATGGGGGTGAGCGGTGTGATGCGCGCGCAAGTTTTGAGTTTGTCACGCAGCGACTTCGCCAGATCGCTCATCTGGTCGAAGTCTCGGGCGCCCTTGTGGTGAATCCAGCGAAAGAGCTGCGTGGCCCGGAATTTTTTTTCGCCCAGCCCCTCGCAAAACTCGGTCAACCCCTGGCGATCGAAGTCGAGCAGGTTGACCGTCATGGCAAGGGGACTGAGCGCCTGCGAGCAGGCTTCAGCGGCTGTAAACGTTCATGCCGGCGAAGAAAAAGCCCACTTCAACAGCGGCCGTTTCGGGGGCGTCAGAGCCGTGCACGGCATTGGCGTCGATGCTGTCAGCGAAGTCGGCGCGAATGGTGCCAGCGGCTGCCTTCTTGGGATCGGTCGCGCCCATCAGGTCGCGGTTTTTCAGGATGGCGCCTTCGCCTTCCAGCACCTGGATCATCACCGGGCCGGAAATCATGAAATCCACCAGGTCCTTGAAGAAAGGACGGGCCTTGTGCACGGCATAGAAAGCTTCGGCTTCACCGCGTGACAGGTGGGCCATGCGGGCAGCGATGACCTTCAGGCCAGCGGCTTCAAAGCGGGCGTAGATCTGGCCAATGACGTTCTTGGCAACGGCATCCGGCTTGATGATGGAGAGGGTACGTTCGATGGCCATGTGAGACTTCCTGTTGGTTTTCAAAGAATTTTGCCTATTTGGCAAAGCCCCCTATTTTAGCCTGAGAACAGGGTTTCCCCTTGGCCGCAAGGGTGTTCAGGGACGACCGCGGCCACCGCGACCACCCCCACCCCGTTTGCCGGGGCCTTGGCGCATGCGATTGAAACTGTCGGCACCGATGTAGCCGACCGATGTTTTCATAGGGTCGGGCTGGCCACCCGCTGACGGGCCCGAGCGGCGGCTTTTCTCGCGTCGCGGCTGCTCAGCGGGCCCGGCTTTGCCGACGGGCCGTGAGGGGCGCGGGCCATGGCCCTGCCCCGCCAAGCGCTCCTTGCGACCAGGCGAAGGCGCCGTCGCCATGCGCCCGGGCTGCATGCCCACGGCTTTCATCAAAGCGCCAATGTCGCGCTCGTCCAGCTCCATGAAAGCGCCGCGCTTGAGCCCGCGGGGCAGCACCATGGCCCCGTAGCGAATGCGAATCAGCCGGCTGACGGCGTGGCCCACGGCTTCGAGCAAGCGGCGCACCTCGCGGTTGCGCCCTTCGCTGATGGTCACGCGGTACCAGCAATTGGAGCCTTCACCGCCGCCATCTTCGATGCTGGCAAACTGCGCCGGGCCATCGTCCAGCTGCACGCCGTCGAGCAGGCGTTGCTTTTCCTCGTTGGACAAGGCGCCCAGCACCCGCACAGCGTACTCGCGCTCCAGACCAAAGCGGGGGTGCATCAGCTGGTTGGCCAATTGGCCCGAACTGGTGAACAGCAGCAAGCCCTCCGTGTTCAAGTCCAGGCGGCCCACCGATTGCCATTTGCCTTGTTGCAGGCGTGGCAGCTTGCGAAACACCGTGGGACGGTTTTGGGGGTCGTCGTGCGTCACCACCTCGCCCACCGGCTTGTGGTAAGCGATGACACGGGCGGGTGGCGGCTCAATGCGGACCCGGATGGGCTTGCCATTGACCTTCACCTGGTCGCCAAACTGAATGCGCTGGCCGATGTGGGCAGGCTCGTTGTTGACGGAAATCCGCCCTTCCAGAATCAGCTGCTCCATCTCCAAGCGGGAGCCCAAACCGGCCTGTGCCAGCACTTTGTGCAGCTTGGGCGACTCGGGCTGGGGCAACAAAACGCGTTTGGGTGGCGCGGCTTCTTCTTGGTCGGCCTGGACATCGAAATCGCCAGACACCACGTCGGAGAACCGAATCGCCTCTGGCGCCTGGTCGGCCTCTGGTGCAGGTGCGGGCACGGATGCGGTATCCGGCAGCGACGGCTGCTGCGGATCAGGTGAGGTCGCTTCGTTCATCGGGGGTCTCCGTCTCCAGGCTCAGCTGAGGGTCGTCCGCTTCGGGCTCTTGCAGCGCCGCCAGGGCTTGAATTTGGGCCGCCGGGCTGTCCAGCGTAGGCAGTTGGTCCAGTGAGGACAGGCCCAGGTCATCCAGAAATTGACGGGTGGTGGCGAACAAGGCTGGGCGACCCACGGTCTCCCGGTGGCCAATGACTTCCACCCAGCCGCGGTCTTCCAATTGCTTGATGACCAAGGAATTGATGGTCACGCCGCGAATGTCTTCCATGTCACCCCGGGTCACGGGCTGGCGGTAGGCAATGATGGCCAAGGTTTCCATGGCCGCGCGGGTGTATTTGGGGGGCTTTTCTGGGTGCAGGCGGTCCAGGTACTCGCGCAATTCGGGCCGGCTTTGAAAGCGCCAGCCAGAGGCCACCTGCACCAACGCCACACCGCGCTGGGTCCAATCTTGTTGCAAAGACTCCAACAGGCTCTTGACTGTGTCCGCGCCGAGCTCGTCATTGAACAGCACGCGCAAATCCCGCACCGACAGGGGCTGAGGCGAGCAAATCAAGGCGGTCTCGAGGATACGCTTGGCATCCACCGTGTTCATGAGATTTTTCCGGGGTAAGAGCCCCAGCGGGGGCGGTCATTCAGAGGCGAATCCGCGAGGCGGTCGCGCCATGGATCGGCCGTTTCAGACCGTTTTTTCATTGTAGCGCAGGCCCAAAGCGGCCAAGGCATCGGTCAAGTCGGGGGGCAACGGCGCCTGCAGGGACAAACGCGCTTGGGTTTGGGGATGCGCCAGGGTGAGCCGAAACGCATGGAGCGCCTGCCGCGTCAGTCCAGGCAGGTCTTTGCCCCCATACAGCCCATCGCCCAGCAACGGAAAACCCATGTGCGACAGGTGAACCCGAATCTGATGGGTACGCCCCGTGTGCAATTGACAGTGCACCAGGCTGGCGTTTGGCGTGGCAGCCAAGCCGGTCACCGTGGTGTGCGCGGTTTTACCCGGGTGCCGCGCCAAGTCCACCACCGCCATGCGCAAGCGGTTGCGCGGGTCGCGACCCACGGGTTCTTCAATGTCTTTGACCTGCCCCTCAGGCCAGGCGCCCTGCACGATGGCCAGGTACTCGCGGTGCACCTCGCGCGCAGCAATCTGGGCCACCAGGGCGTCCATGCAGCTGCGGGTGCGCGCCACCAGCATCAAGCCGCTGGTGTCCTTGTCCAGGCGATGGACAATGCCGGCGCGCGGCAGCAGGGCCGCCGCCGGGTCCAGGGCCAGCAAGCCATTCAGCAGCGTGCCACTCCAATGGCCCGGCGCGGGGTGCACCACCAGTCCCGCCGGCTTGTGAACCACGCGCAGGCACGGGTCGCAATGCACGGTGTCCAAGGCCATGGCTTGTGGCACAAACGCCTGGCTTTGGGCTGTGGGGCGCAGCTCAACCTTGAGGGTTTGGCCCGCTTTCATGCGCAAGGATGGTTTTGTCAGCGCGCGCGCCTCGGCGCTGAATCCGACGCAGCCCTGCTCGATCAGTTGCTGAAGGTAGCTGCGCGAGAACTCCGGAATCAGCCCGGCCAGCACCCGATCGAGCCGCTCACCGTGGTGCTCGGGCAAAAGCTGAAGCGCTCGCCACTCCGACTCAACGGGGCTGTCTTCGTTTTCCTCGGCATCGCCATGGACCCAAGGCTTGTCGGATAATGGCTGTTTGGCGTGATTCAAAAAGGTGACCCGTGCTGCAACGCTTGCAATTATCCGTGCTTCTGAGTTTGGCCTTCCTCGCCGGCTGCGCAACCACTGAAGCCGACTGGACCGCTGGCTGGACGCCCGAAAAACTCTATGCAGAAGCCAAGGATGAGTTGAACAACAAGCTGTATGAAAAAGCCATCACCCTCTACGAAAAGCTGGAGGGGCGCGCAGCGGGCACACAACTGGCACAGCAAGCGCAATTGGAAAAAGCTTACGCTCAGTACAAAAACGGCGACCCGGTGCTGGCCGTGGCCACGCTGGACCGATTCATGAAGATCAACCCCGCCAGCCCGGCTTTGGACTACGCCCTGTACCTCAAGGGCATCGTCAACTTCAACGAAGACCTGGGCATGTTGTCCTTCATCTCGAAGCAAGACTTGTCCGAGCGCGACCAAAAAGCGGCCAAAGAATCTTTTGAAGCCTTCCGCGAACTGGTCACCCGTTTCCCAGACTCCAAGTACAGCGAAGACGCGCGCCTGCGCATGCGCTACTCGGTGAACATTCTGGCGAAATCAGAAATCAACGTGGCGCGCTTCTACCTGAATAAGGGCGCCTATGTGGCCGCCATCAACCGCGCACAAGCCGCCTTGAAGGATTACCGGGATGTGCCGGCCCTGGAAGACGCCTTGAACATCCTGATCGAGTGCTACGACAAATTGGGCCTGACGCAGTTGCGCGACGACACCAAGAGGGTGTTGGCCCAATCGTTCCCTGAGAGCCAGAAGCCCACCGTCACGGATCCTAAGAAGAAGGGTCCGTGGTGGAAGCTTTGGTAAGCCGGCGCAAGCCCTCCAGCAAAGCAGGCTCGGAAGAAGCGCGCGCCATCGGTGGCAAGGCATCCATCAAGCGGCGACCGTAGCCGGTGGTGATCAGGCGGTTGTCACAGACCACCAACACCCCTTTGTCGGTTTCACGGCGAATGAGCCGTCCCGCCCCTTGCTTCAAGGCCACCACAGCTTCCGGTAAAAAATAATGGTTGAAGGGGCTGCGCCCCTGGGCTTCCAATCGTTTGCCACGCGCCTCCACCATCGGGTCGTTGGGGGGCGGGAAAGGCAGCTTGTCAATGATGACGGCCTGCAGGGCTTCGCCCGGCACGTCAAATCCCTCCCAAAACGTGGCCGACGCCACCAGCACGCACCCGCGCTGGCTGTCGGCGTCGCCTGACCGAAAGCGCTCCATCAACTCGCGCTTGGAGCCCTCGCCTTGGACCAGCACTTCCAGCCCAGGCGCGTCGGCCAACTGTTGACGCAAGGTCTCGCCAATCTGGCGCAAGGCGCGCAAGGTGGTGGTCAGCACCAGGGTGCGGCCACCGAGGGCACGCACGATTTTTTCGGCCAAGGCAGCCACCTGCGGCGTGTGTTGCGGGTCGTTGGGGCGCACCACCTCGCGCGGCACGAACAGCACGGCTTGCTTGGCGTAGTTGAAAGGGCTTTGCACCTTGAGCACACGCGCATCGCTCAAGCCGCAGGGCTCGGTGAACCAACGCAGCGTGGCGTCGTCGCCCAGGGTGGCGGAGGTGAAAATCCAGCTGCGCGGACGTGCTGGCGCATCACGCCAGGGTGCGGCATCGTCTGCATCGGAGTCTTGGGTGTCCTGCGGGCTGGCCTCAGCCGCAGGCGCTGCCAGCATGCGCGTGCGCACGGTTTCGGCGATGTCCAGTGGGGCTTGCATCAGCCTGGCCCAGTGCCCCAGATCCACCCAGCGCACCGAACCCAGGGGGGGCGGCTCGCGAAAGGCCGCGAGTTGCGACAACATGTCTTGCACACGCTCTGACAGGCGCGCAAAGTCTGGCGCCACCTCCAGCGCCCCCTCCAGCGCGTCCAACAACTGTTGACACACACCTTGCAAGGTGTCCAGCATGGCATCCCAGTCGGCCTCGCTCAAGCCTTCCGGGGCTTGCGTCGTCCAGGCCAGTTTGCCGCCCTTGTCACCGCCACCGAGCAGCAAGCGCAAGTCGCGCGCGGCCAACTCCAGTTGCGCACTCAGGCCTTGCCAATCGGCTTGACCACGCGCCAGGCTGAGGCCCGCCACCAGCAGGTCGCGCGACAAATCGATGAGCTGCGAAGAGCTGAGTTGTCGCCCTAAAAACTGCACGCCGGTTTCATTCAGCTGATGCGCTTCATCGAAGATGGCCACGCGCACCGAAGGCAGCAACTCGGCCATGCCCGACTCGCGCACCGCCAGGTCGGCAAAAAACAAATGGTGGTTGATCACCACCACATCGGCGGCCAGGGCTTCACGCCGGGCGGCCATGACATGGCAGGTTTTGTGGTGCTCGCATTCGCTGCCCAGGCAGTTGTCGCGGTTCGAAGTGATCCAGGGCAACAAGGACGAGCGTTCATCCAGGCCTGGCATTTCCGCCAGGTCTCCCGTGCGCGTGGCTTGGGCCCAAGTCTCCACCTTGGCCAGCAGGTGCACGCTTTGTCGATCGGGCAGCAAGGCCTCATTGCGTGCCAGAGCCAACCGGTAGGTGCAAAGGTAATTGCCGCGGCCCTTGAGCAAGGCCATGCGGACAGGCAGGTTCAGCGCTTGGGCCAAGCCAGGCAAATCGCGTGAGAACAATTGGTCTTGCAAGGCCTTGGTGGCGGTGGAAATCAGCACACGCTCGCCACTAAGCAAGGCCGGCACCAAGTAAGCAAAGGTTTTGCCCACACCCGTACCGGCTTCCACCACCAGCGCGCCGCCTTGATCCAGGGTTTCGGCCACGGCCTGCGCCATCTCGGTTTGGCCCGCGCGCGGCTGAAAGTGAGGGTCCCAGCGCGACAAGGGCCCTTCGGGGGTGAAGGCGGCCATGACCAGCGAAGTAAGCGGCTCAGTCGACATGGTGCTCAGGCCGGCTCGGCGGGATCGAGCAGGTTTTCCAATCGGGTGATGTGGTCGCGCAGCGCCAATTTTTTCTTTTTCAAACGGCGCAGCATGAGCTCGTCGACGGGCTGTTCTTGTGCCAGGCGATCCACCGCCGCATCAAGGTCGGCATGCTCCATGCGCAGCTCGATCAGCTCGCGCTCAGGCGAACGAAGGTTGTCCGTCATGGTTTGTCCGATGCAGGCACTTGGTTGGGAATCGGCAAGGGTGCCGCCAATGGCTTTTGTCGCTCTTGGCGACGCTGCTCAGTGGCCGCGCGGTGCGCCTGCGCATCTTGCAACTTGCGTGCATGGTCTTGCTCCGCCGCGCGCAGCTCAGCCGCCGAGCGCCGCGCGACATCGCGTGGCGGTGATTCGACCGTTCCTTTGTCTGCACGCTCGGCATGTGCCTGTTGTTTGTCACGGTTTTTTTGCTCCGCCTGTTGCTGCCGCTCGATGGCCTGTGCCCGACGCTGGGCCTCTTCTTGCTGGGCTTGGGGCGACAAACGCTCTGCCACGCGCGCTTGCTGTGCTTGCGCCTTGTCGGCCCGCTCAGCGGCATCCAGGGCTTGCTCGCGCTCGCGCAGGGGCTTGAGGCCCTCGCGCTGGACCTTCAAGGCCTCTTGTTTGCAATCGTTGACGGCAAACCGCTGGTAGCAGTTCTGAATGTCTTGTGCGTAACGGCTCTCAAGGGCTTGGCGTTGACGCTGGAGTTGCTCACGCTCCGACGCCGGCTGGGCCAGCGCCAAGCCGGCCGCGCCACACAGCCAGGCCAGGCTCCAAAGCATGGCACAGCGGTGGCTCATGTCAGCCCCGTGTCGACGGTGCGTCGCTCCAAGGCCAGGAATTCAGCCGACTGCATTTCCTTCAAGCGCGAGATGGTGCGCGGAAACTCATGCGACAAAGGCCCTTCGGTGTACAACTGCTCGGGTGCCACCTCGGCCGACAGCATCAGCTTGACGCGGCGGTCGTACAGCACATCGATGAGCCAGGTGAAGCGCCGGGCCTCTGAAGCCATGTGCACTGGCATGTGCGGCACGTCGCTGAGCAACACCGTGTGAAACTGTGTGGCAATCTCCAGGTAGTCGTTTTGCGAGCGGGGGCCGCCACAGAGGGCTTTGAAATCAAACCAGACCAAGCCGCCGGCCTTGCGACGCGCACGGATTTCACGCGCCTCGATGTGCAACACCGGGTCTTCATCGTGGGTTTCCGCCAGGCGATTGAATGCATCGGTCATGGCGGCATCGGCTTGCGCGCCCCAGGGCGTGTGGTACAGGTCCACCTGCTCCAGGGTGCGGCGCCGGTAATCGGTGCCGTTGTCCACGTTGACGACTTCCAGCTTTTGGTTCAGCAAGGCAATGGCCGGCAGAATACGGTCACGGTGCAGGCCACCGGGGTAGAGGTCATCGGGGCGAAAGTTGGAGGTGGTGACAAAGCCAACGCCGTTGGCAAACAAGGCATCGAGCAAGCGATGCAAGATCATGGCGTCGGTGATGTCGGCCACATGGAATTCATCAAAGCAAATCAGCTTGTAGCGCTTGGCGATGCGCTGTCCCAGCACATCCAAGGGATTGACCGTGCCTTGCATGTCGCGAAGCTCGCGGTGAACCTCGCGCATGAACTCGTGGAAATGCAGGCGGGTTTTGCGCTGAATCGGCACGGCACCATAAAAGCAATCCATGAGGAAGCTCTTGCCGCGGCCTACGCCGCCATACATGTAGACGCCCCGTGGAATTTCGGGGCGGTTGATCAATTTCTTCAGGGGGTTAGAGCGACGCGCCTTGTAGGCCGCCCATTCCTGGGCGCAACGCTCCAAGGCGTCCACCGCCCGGAGTTGGGCGGGGTCGCTTTGGAAGCCTCGGGTTTGAAGTTCTTGCTCGTAAGCGTGTCGTACGGACATGCCCGAATGCTAACCTCAGAAGTTAAGGGTGCGCTTGTCTACGGCTAATGCGGCCTCTTTGGTCGCTTCGCTGAGGGACGGGTGGGCATGGCAAATGCGCGCAATGTCTTCCGCGCTGGCCTTGAACTCCATGGCCACCACAGCCTCGGCAATCAACTCGCTGGCCATGGGGCCCACAATGTGCACGCCCAGGATTTCGTCGGTGGCGGCATCGGCCAGGAACTTGACCATGCCGGTGGTGTCACCCAGGGCACGTGCGCGGCCATTGGCCAGGAACGGGAAGGTGCCCGCCTTGTAGGCCACGCCATCGGCCTTGAGTTGCTGCTCGGTGCGACCGACCCAGGCAATCTCAGGGCTGGTGTAAATGACCCAGGGGATGGTGTTGAAGTTCACATGACCATGTTGTCCGGCAATGCGCTCAGCAACGGCCACGCCCTCTTCTTCTGCCTTGTGTGCCAGCATCGGGCCCCGCACCACATCGCCCACCGCCCACACATTGGGCAGGTTGGTTTTGCAGTCGCCATCGACCACGATGGCACCGCGCTCATCCAGCTGCAGGCCCACGGCTTCAGGGTTCAAGCCCGTGGTGTTGGGAACGCGACCGATGGAGACGATCAACTTGTCCACATCCAGGCTTTGGGCTTCGCCCTTGGCGTTGGTATAGGCCACCGACACGCCTTTTTTGCCGTTCTTGATGTCGCCCACTTTCACGCCGAGTTCGATCTTCAGACCTTGCTTGTCAAAGGCCTTCTTGGCCTCTTTGGCAATTTGCTCGTCGACCGCGCCCAGGAAAGTCGGCAGGCCTTCCAGGATGGTGACTTCCGCGCCCAGACGGCGCCAGACCGAGCCCATCTCCAGGCCAATCACGCCCGAGCCAATCAGCGCCAGCTTCTTGGGCACATCGCCCAAGCGCAAGGCACCGTCATTGGACAGCACATTCACTTCATCAAAGGGCACGCCAGGCAAAGCGCGTGCGCTCGAACCCGTGGCCACAATGATGTGCTTGCCCGTCAATGACTCTTCTGCCTTGCCTGCAACCTTGACTTCGTAGCCCCCTTCAGCGGCTTTCACAAACGAGCCCCCGGCCGTGGAAGAAGCTGACCTTGTTCTTCTTGAACAGGTACAGGATGCCATCGTTGTTTTGCTTGACCACCAAGTCCTTGCGCGCCACCATTTTGGCCACGTCAATGCTCACGCCCTTGACGTCAATGCCATGCTCGGCAAAGTGGTGGTTGGCTTGATCGAAATGCTCGGACGATTGCAACAGCGCCTTCGAGGGAATGCAACCGACGTTGGTACAGGTGCCACCGGGCGCAGGGCCGCCCGCCGCATTTTTCCACTCATCGATACAGGCGGTGTTGAAGCCCAATTGCGCCGCGCGGATCGCGGCAATGTAGCCACCGGGGCCGCCCCCGATGACGATCACGTCAAATTGTTTGCTCATGGTGTGCCCATCAAATGTCGAACAACAGGCGAGCCGGATCTTCCAGCGCCTCTTTCATGGCCACCAAGCCCAGCACAGCCTCGCGACCGTCGATGATGCGGTGGTCGTAGCTCATCGCCAGGTAGTTGATGGGGCGCACCACCACTTGGCCGTTTTCCACCACGGCACGGTCCTTGGTGGCGTGCACGCCCAGTATGGCCGATTGCGGCGGGTTGATGATGGGGGTGGACAGCATGGAGCCAAACACGCCACCGTTGGAGATGGAGAAGGTGCCACCGGTCATTTCTTCAATGCCCAGCTTGCCGTCGCGCGCTTTCACGCCGAACTCGGCAATTTTCTTTTCGATGTCGGCAAAGCTCATCTGGTCGGCATTGCGCAAAATCGGCACCACCAAGCCACGGGGCGAGCCCACGGCAATGCCAATGTCGAAGTAGCCGTGGTAGACGATGTCGTTGCCATCGACCGAGGCGTTCAGCACGGGGTACTTCTTCAGGGCATGCACGGCGGCCTTGACGAAGAAGCTCATGAAGCCAATCTTCACGCCATGCTCTTTCTCAAACTTGTCCTGGAAGCGCTTGCGCATTTCCATCACAGGCGCCATGTTGACCTCGTTGAAGGTGGTCAGGATGGCATTGGTCGATTGAGATTGCAGC
>CAINMN010000003.1 GCA_903850735.1 uncultured Burkholderiales bacterium
CAGCAACATCACGCTGATGAAGTGGATGATCGCAGAAGGCTATGCTGACCCGCGCACGCTGCAGCGCCGCATCGAGGCTCAAGAAGCTTGGCTGAAGAACCCGCAGCTGCTCAAGGGCGATGCCGACGCCGAGTACGCCGCCGTGATCGAGATCGACCTGGCCGACATCCATGAGCCCATCGTGGCTTGCCCGAACGACCCCGACGACGTCAAGACGTTGTCGGATGTCGCTGGTGCCAAGATCGACGAAGTGTTCATCGGCTCTTGCATGACCAACATTGGCCATTTCCGCGCAGCCTCCAAGCTGCTCGAAGGCAAGCGGGACATTCCCGTCAAGCTGTGGGTGGCCCCGCCCACCAAGATGGACGCCAAGCAACTGACCGAAGAAGGCCACTACGGCGTGTTTGGCATGGCCGGTGCGCGCACCGAAATGCCAGGCTGCTCGCTGTGCATGGGCAACCAGGCTCAAGTGCGCGAGGGCGCCACGGTCATGTCTACCAGCACACGCAACTTCCCCAACCGCTTGGGCAAGAACACCAACGTGTACCTGGGCTCGGCCGAGCTGGCAGCGATTTGCTCACGCCTGGGCAAGATCCCGTCCAAGGAAGAGTACATGGCCGACATCGGCGTGATCAACGCCAATGGCGACAAGATCTACAAGTACCTGAACTTTGACCAGATCGAAAGCTATCAGTCGGCTTGAACAGCGCTGTGTTGGTCTGAAAAGGGCTCCTGAGGGAGCCCTTTTTGTTGCATGCCTGTGCATCTTCACCGAATGACAGAAAAATTGGCGAGCTTTTCTTAGCATGTGAGGGCTTTACTTTTAAGGTATTTGTAACTACATTAACCTGTGTTGATCAGCTTTGATCCTCGAAAAAGAATGTCGACATGGCTTGAGCGCGGCTTGGACTTTATGGACGCCGCAATCGTTTTTGATGGGCCCACATTTGAATTTGAAGATCTGCGGTTTGACTACGGTGAAAAACGAATGATTTGTTTTGGCTTGTTGCAAGGTCGTTGTGTCGTGATCGGATACACACAACGATCTGAAACTCGACATATTTTCAGCATGAGGAAAGCCAATGCGCGAGAACAAGAACGTCTCCAAAAGCTACTTGGGCACTGATTTGCAAAAACTGGATGCGCATCGCGTGCAAGACAAAGAGTACGCAGAGCTGCCGGAATTGAACGAAGACATGTTGGCACGAGGTCGCGTGAACAAAGGGGGCCGACCGCGTTCCAACAACCCCAAGCAACTCATCACCATTCGTCTGCCCGAAGATGTGATCCAGCGCTGGCGTGCAACGGGACCTGGCTGGCAAACGCGAATGGCCCAGAAGTTATCACAATAACTGTTCCCGCTGTTGCTCAAGAAATCTCTTCCCGCTCCGATCATGAAAGGTCAACTTCCATTCATGAACCGCATGCAAGCCCAACGATCTTTCATTCACGCGCTCATTGCTGCAGCCTTCGGCGTGCTGAGCGTGGCCCATGCGCAAAGTGACTCGGACAAAAAAGGCTGCCTGGTCGCCGAGTTCCGCACCATGGCCTTGAAGACCCATGATGTGGGTCAGCGCGTGGAGCGGGTGGAAGCCTGGCTGCGCAAACATGGCAGCAGTTGCACCAAACAGCAACTCGATGCGATCAAGAACAACCGACCTGCCTGGCTGGGGGCAGCCGACAGCCCGGAGGTGATGGGCATCATCGATGGCATGCTGGAGGCCAAGATCAGCAGCAATCCGGAGTTGATGGCGCAGTTCTATGAGGCCAAAGGCCGTGAGCCTGTGACCACGGCAGAAGTGTTCAGCAGCACAGGCTACCGGCCGCCCCCGCCGCCGCCACCACCGGCCAAGGTGGTGGCGCCCCCGCCGCCGCCGCCACCGGTGATGGTGGCGCCGTTGTTAGGGATGCCCGAGTACGCGGTGCCCAAACAACCGCCCTTGTTCATCCCCAAACAGCCCCTGGATTAACCGGGGCGGTGCACCGCGCACAGCTTGTTGCCATCGGGGTCGCGCAGATAAGCCAAATAGAGTTTGCCAGCAGGGCCTTCCCGGTAGCCAGGAGGGTCTTCACAGGTGGTGCCGCCATGGGCCACGCCTGCCGCGTGAAAGGCATCCACCAGTTCCACCGACTTGACCGAAAAGCCCAAGGTGCTGCCATTGCCATGCGTGGCCGGTTGGCCGTTGATGGGCGTGGTGATGGCAAAGGTGCCCGTGGGGCTGCGGTAGAAATAGCGGCTCTTGTTGGCAACGCCCGGGCCCAGGCCCTGCGTGCCCAACACGGCGTCGTAAAACTTGCGGGAAGCTTCGAGGTCGTTGACACCGAGCATGACGTGACTGAACATGGCGATCTCCTTGAATGGTTGCGGGCATGGTACTGCAAGCCTTTTCACGCGCCTGTCATGCTTGCTACGATGGGACACCATGAATCCTGAAGATCTCCACAAACTGGTCACCCTGACCATGCCGTTTGGCAAACACAAAGGCAAGTTGTTGGCCGATTTGCCGGGCAACTATTTGCACTGGTTTGCGCGCGAGGGGTTTCCCAAAGGGGAGTTGGGTCGCTTGCTGGCCCTCATGCGCGAGATTGACCACAATGGGCTGGGAGAGTTGTTGCGGCCGTTACGGCAAAGGTAGAGAACGGTTTCAGTGCCCAGAAAATGGTCAGCGAAACGCCTCGCTTTGCGGCTCAAAGCAGTCGTACAAGGCAGACGGCACCGGATACCCGCGTTGTTGGAGGTACTGCCGAATGTGAGGGGCCGCCTTCCATGGCCGGGTGTGACCGCTCCAAACCGCATCAGGCTGGACGTGCCAAGTTGTCTGCGAGGCGCGCAGCAGCACCACCGCAGGCAGCAGGTCGTTGAATTCCACTTCTGCCAACAGCCAATCACCCACCGACCAGAGGCTTCTGAGTTGCGCTGACGCTGAGGCAGGTGGGCTGTAGGCTTGTATGACGGCCAGTGCCTGTGAAAACCGGTCATGGGTTTCACCCACGCGAGAAACTGATTCACATTGTCGGGTGACTTTCGTCCAGCGGTCTCGGGCATGGCCCACCACATCCAAGGCCACGCCATCCACCATCAGCAGATGGCCATTGTCTTTTTCTTCCCAGGACAGGTGCGACAGGAGCACGCCTGCGGTGACCAGCAGCAAGACCCAGGCGGACGTGCGCTTCTTCATGTGCGAATCCCAGGGGAGGGCTTCATTCGAAATCAAAGCCCAATTGTTGCGAAGCTTTGGGACGCGCCTTGAGGGATGCTTTCTTTGAAGACAAAGTTTTGCGCGAAGCATGCTTGTCTATCACCGCTTGGCGACCCGAGCGCACCTCGGGGGCATGGCGTCTTTCGTAAATCCTTTGCTTGGCCGTTCGGGTGGCTTGCTCGCAGTCCACCAGGGGCTGTGGAATGTCCACGCCCACTCGCAGCCCCAGGCTTTGTTGCAGGGTGCTGGGCATCAGCCAGGGTTGCCACACCCAAGTGGCTGGCACGTTGCGCATGGCAGGCAGCCAGCGTCTGACGAACGTGCCATGCGGGTCGTGGTCTTGCGCTTGCTTGATGGGGTTGTAGATGCGCGTGGTGTTGATGCCAGTGGTGCCCGATTGCATTTGAAGTTGGCTCCAGTGAATGCCTGGCTCGTAGTCTAAAAATTGGCGGGCCAGCCATTCGCCCACGAGGCGCCAATGCAGCCACAGGGGGTAGGCGGCCACCGAGACCAGCATCGCGCGCATCCGGAAATTGAGCCAGCCCGTTTCTCGCAGCATGGTGACGCAGGCGTCCACCATGGGCCAGCCGGTCCTTGCCGCTTGGAGCGCCTCAAAGTGCGCCATGTTGAATTCCTGCTCGCGCAGGTTGTCGTAGCCGCGGTGCATGTTGTGTAACTCGATGGCGGGTTCGGATTCCAGCTTTTGAATGAAGTGGCAGTGCCAATGCAAGCGGCTGATGAAAGCGGTCAACCCCGCGCGGTGGCGGACCGCCTGCGGAGGCAAGGCCGCAAGTTGTGCGCGCGTGGCTTGGACCACCTCGCGCATGCTCAGGCAGCCCCAGGACAGGTAAGGCGATAGCCTGGAGCAGGCGTCGGGCGCCGACAGGGGCGAGGAGATGCCGCCGCGGTAACCCAAGCTGCGTGCCTTCAAAAAGCTGTGCAATGCGGCCAGACCCTCTGCCCGTCCGCCTCTTTGTCGCAGCGGCGGGTCATGTGTCAGATGGTTGGGGGCCAGTAACAGCAAGGGCTCGGGGGCGGGTACTTTCCAAAAAACCGGCGCCGACAGATCTTGTTGCGCCAATTGCATGTGCGCTTCCCAAGCGGTTTGCCAGCCCTCTCTGCGTTTGAGGGCGCGCACCACGCCAAATTGCGCATGCTCATGCCAGGCGATGTCATGCGCCTTGCACCAAGCCGCCACCTGCAGGTCGCGTTGGTAGGTCCACTGGTTGCCGGTTTCTTGGTGCGAGTGCAGGTGGGCAAAGGGCGCTTCGCGCCAAATGCGCGACAACACCTCACGGGCTTCACCCATGTGTATTTCAATACAGCCACCCAGTTGGCGCAAGGCAGCATCCAGGGCATGCAAGGATTCGCGCACAAACTCGAAATGCTGCAAGGCGGCATCGGGTTGTTGCCAAAGCCCTGGTTCCACGATGTAAATGCAGCGAAGCTTGCCCCGCTTCGAGGCCTCGGCAAGGGCGGCGTGGTCTTGCCATCGCAAGTCGCGTTTGAACCAAACCAGCTGGTAGCTCATGGCTTCAATCGATGGATGGCGTGAATGACCCTTGAATTCTAGGGGCGTGGGTTTTGAGAGGAGAATGACCGCAAAATGTTCTGCCACTCCAAAGGGTCTTGTCGCGGTTGCTTGTGATGGTTACAAAAGCGCTCACTGAAGAACTGCTCGTGAACCTCATTGGTGAACGGGTTCGCCGCATCACGGGTTCGGTGGGGTCGCTGGATGTTTTCAAACAGCCCAAGGGTGATCCTGGCCTTTTGGGCCCGGATTCCATGGCCTGGCGGGTTCACGAAGACCTCACGGTGATGATGGTGGGTGGCTTGTCGTCCCTCATCATTCAGTGCTTGCACCCAAGGGCCTTGGCCGCAGTGTGGGACCACTCCGATTTCCGGCACAACTTGCGTGCCAGGTTGGGGCGGACGGCGTATTTCGTGGCGCTCACCACCTACGCCGCCGAGCCTGTCGCGCTGAAGGCCATCGAGCGCGTGAATGCCATTCATGAAAAGGTGCGCGGTCTCGATTTGCAGGGGCAGCCCTACACCGCGAACGAGCCCGACTTGATTCGCTGGGTTCATCTGGCCGAGATCACTTCTTTTTTGGCGGCCTACCAACTCCTTGCGTTGCAGCCACTGACGGCCGCTCAATGCGACCAATACATCCGCGAGATGTCGCGCATCGGTGGCTTGCTTGGTGCGGGGGATTTGCCAGTGACTTTGCAAGCGGCCAATGCAGCCTTGCTGGACTATCAGCCGGCACTTCGCTTTGATGCGCGCGCTCAGGAAATATTGCGCATCATTGAAGCCTATCCCACGGACCTGTTGGACCGGCCTTTCATCGCTTTGGTTTTGAAAAGTGCAATGGATGTCATGCCGCCCTGGGTGTTGAGCCTCATTGGCCGGCAGCCCGTTTGTGCGCTGCAAAGCCAGGCCACCCGCTTGGCCTTGCAGACGGCGTCATTACCGATTCAATGGATGATTCGCAAAAGCGGCGTCTCGGCCATTGCGCGTGAGCGCCTTAAGGTTGCGTGAGCAAGCAGCCTGTGGCCCCCGGTGTCATTTACTGGTTTCGCCAGGATCTGCGCCTGCACGACCAGCCGGCCTTGCAGCAGGCGGTGAAGTACGCCTTGGATCATCGGGTTTGGCTGTTGCCGATTTACATTGCCGATGTAGACGAGGACTGTCACACCGCCTGGGATTTCATTCGCGTCGGACCCCATCGACAGGCATGGACGGCCATGGCGGTGCAGGGTCTGTCGGCGCAACTGGCGCATTTGGGCAGTCAGCTGCTGGCGTTCAAAGGGCAATCGGTGGAAATTTTGGCGGCCTTGTCGCAGTCGCTTCAACAGCCCCTGTTGGTCTGCGAAGACATTTGCGCGCCCTATGAAGTCTTGCAAATTCAGAAGTTGCAAGAACGCGGGGTGAGGGTTCAAACGGTTTGGCAATCCACGCTGATGGCGCCCGAGTTGCTGCCTTTTGCGCCAGAGGAGGTGCCTGATACCTTCACGCGTTTTCGGCAAGTCTTGGAAAAAAACCACATCAAACCCACACCGCCTTTGCCCGCTGTCCATCAAATGCCACCCTTGCCGCCAGAGTCGGTGCTGGCGCCATACTCCAGCCATCTGCAAACTTGGCCAGGCGTTTCCGCAACCCTTTCACCGGTGCAAGATGCGCGCACTTCTTTCCCCACGGCATCGCCAGCATTCCATGGCGCTGAGCGCGCGGCCTTGGCGCATGTGGCTGACTACTGCCGCCGTGGTTTGCCCAGCTCTTATAAAACCACGCGCAACGAGCTGATGGGCGTGGACTACTCCACCAAGTGGTCGCCCTGGCTGGCCACGGGTGCGTTGTCGCCGCGCCAAGCCTGGTCTGCCATTGCAGCGTTTGAGCAAACACAGGGCGCCAATGAAAGCACGTATTGGATTGGCTTTGAGTTGTTGTGGCGCGATCACTTCCGGTGGTTACACCGCAAATACGGTGTGCGGCTCTATCGCCCACAGGGACTGACCGATTTGCCAGCGCCGGCCCACCACCCACGCGCCTTTCAACAATGGTGCCAGGGTGAAACAGGTCAGCCTTTCATTGATGCTGCGATGCGTGAGCTGGCAATCACCGGCTACCTTTCAAACCGCATGCGACAAAACGTCGCCAGCTACCTGATTCACGACCTTCAATGCGATTGGCGTGCCGGCGCCGCATGGTTTGAGTCGCAACTGATCGACTTCGATGTGTACAGCAACCAGGGCAACTGGTTGTACCTTGCAGGCCGGGGCACAGATCCTCGCGGTAGCCGGCGCTTCAATCCCGAAAAGCAGGCCAGCGATTACGATCCCGCCGGGACGTACACAGACCTTTGGCGATGACACCTGTCGTGGTGTTTCCTGAAAAACTTTGTTAATCTCGGCCCCATGCAAACCGCTCCGCAGTTGGATCTCCACTTCTCTCGCACCGTGCCCGTCCCCCGCGCAGAAATCTGGCGCGCCTGGACCGAGCCCGAGCGGCTCAAGCCCTGGTTCTGCCCCCGTCCCTGGGTCACCATTGACTGCGAAATCGATTTGCGTCCTGGGGGTGTCTTTCGAACCACCATGCAGTCTCCTGAAGGCCAATTGTTCCCCAACCTGGGCTGCTACCTGGAAGTCGAGGCTCACAAACGACTGGTGTGGACCAACGCGCTCTCTGCTGGCTTTCGACCGAGTTTGGTGACCGAAACCTGTGGGTCGGACGAAGCGGGCTTCATGTTCACGGCCATCATTGAATTGGCCGATCACGAGGGAGGCACGCTGTACACGGCCACCGTGAAGCATGCCAATGAAAAAGGTTGCAAGACCCATGCGGCCATGGGGTTCGAACAAGGTTGGGGCGTCGCCCTCGATCAGATGGTGGCCATGATTCAGTCAGCGCCGGGCCATCAAGGCGATTGAAACAGTGCCGTGTGTTGAGCTGGCTTGCACACGTCGTAGACCTTTTCCAGCGATGCGCGCTCAGGTCACCGGCGCCGGATTGAACAAAGCCAAGGCGTTGTGCAGCTTCCACTGCTCGGCATAGGTTTTCTTGCGGCCACTGGCAACCTCCAGCATGAGGTGGAACAGTTCCCAACCCACTTCTTCAATGGTTTTTTGACCATCGGCAATGGTGCCGGCATTGACGTCCATCAGGTCGTGCCAACGCCGCGCCAGGTCGCTGCGCGTGGCCACTTTGATCACAGGCACCTGCGCCAGGCCGTAGGGTGTGCCGCGGCCGGTGGTGAACACATGCAGGTTCATGCCTGCGGCCAGTTGCAAGGTGCCGCAGATGAAATCGCTGGCCGGTGTCGCGGCGTAAATCAGCCCTTTTTGCTTGAGCTTGTCGCCGGGTGACAGCACGCCAGAGATGGGCGAGGTGCCCGACTTGATGATGGAGCCCATGGCTTTTTCCACGATGTTGGACAGGCCGCCCTTTTTGTTGCCTGGCGTGGTGTTGGCGCTGCGGTCCACTTTGCCGCGCTGCAGGTAGGCGTCGTACCAGGCCATTTCGCGAATCATGGCCTGGGCCACTTCCGGCGTGGTGGCACGCGAGGTGAGTTGGTCGATGCCAGCGCGCACCTCGGTGACCTCCGAGAACATCACGCTGGCGCCAGCACGGACCAGCAAGTCGGTGCAATAGCCTACGGCCGGATTGGCCGTGACGCCCGAGAACGCGTCGCTGCCGCCGCACTGCACCCCCACCACGAGTTCGCTGGCCGGCACCGTGACACGCCGGCGCGCATTCAGGCGCTGCAGGTGTTGCTCGGCCGTGGCCAAGATGGCGTCAATCATGGACAGAAAGCCCACATGCGCATCGTCTTGTAGGCAGACCACATCCAGATCTTGCGCGTCGCCGCGCTGATCGGCAAGGGGAATGGTGCCAGGGGGCATGAGCCGCTCGGGAGGCAGCTTTTCACAGCCCAGGCTGACCACCATCACCTCGCCGCCAAAATTGGGGTTCAGGCTGATGTTGCGCAAGGTGCGGATGGGAATTTCCGCGCCCTCGGCATCGATGGCCACGCCGCAGCCGTAGGTGTGCTCCAGGCCCACCACATCGTCGACCTGCGGGTACTTGGGCAAGAGCTCTGACTTGATGCGCTGCACTGCATAGTCCACCACCCCCGAGACGCATTGCACCGTGGTGGTGATGGCCAGGATGTTGCGGGTGCCGACCGAGCCATCGGCATTGCGGTAGCCCTCAAAGGTATAGCCTTCCAGCGCCGGTTGGGGTTCGGGTATCACGGTCGCGATGGGCAAGTTGTCAAGCTCGCGCGCGGTGGGCATGTCGAGCAAGCGTTCGTGCACCCAGCTGCCTGCAGGAATATCTTTCAGTGCATAACCAATCGGGATGCCGTAGCGCACCACGGCCGACTTGGCGGGCAAGTCCGACAGCGCCACTTTGTGACCTTGGGGCACAGCGTCTTTCAGCACCAGGCCGTCGGCCAGCACGGTGCCCGCGGGCAAACCACCGTTGTTGGCCACGATGGCCACATTGTCCTGGTCGTTCATCTTGATGGTCAGCGGCTTCATTGAGTCTCCAAGCAGGGGGTGGCCTTGAGCTGATTTTAGGTGGCTAGTTGGGCTTCAGCAGACGGATGGCCTTTCAAGGGCGAGACACAAAACTTGAATCAGTCTGAGCATGTTTTCGCGCACTGGCATAAACTGTTCAGAAAATCACCCTGCCAAGGCCAACGGATGACACGTACCTCAACCCCTCGCATCACCCACCTCGAAGTGATTCCTGTGGCAGGACATGACAGCATGCTCATGAACCTGTCGGGCGCACACGGCCCGTTTTTCACGCGCAACATCGTGATCCTCACGGACAGCTCTGGCCAGACGGGCATTGGTGAAGTGCCTGGCGGCGAAAAAATTCGCGCCACCATCGAAGATGCCACGGCCTTGGTGGTGGGCCAACCGATTGGTAATGTGCAGGCCGTGATGAACGCCATGCGCACCCAATTTGCAGACCGCGACGCCGGCGGTCGTGGCTTGCAGACCTTTGACTTGCGCACCACCATCCATGCCATCACCGCGGTGGAAGCCGCCATGCTGGACTTGCTGGGCAAGTACCTGGACCTGCCCGTGGCCGCTTTGCTCGGCGAAGGCCAGCAGCGTTCTTCGGTGGAAATGCTGGGCTATCTGTTTTTTGTCGGCGATCGCACCCGCACCGACTTGGCTTATCGCAGCGAACCCGACGCCGACAACGCATGGTTCCGCTTGCGCAACGAGGAGGCCATGACGCCCGAGTCAGTGGTGCGCCTGGCCGAAGCGGCGCGCGAAAAATATGGCTTCAACGATTTCAAGCTGAAGGGCGGCGTGTTGTCCGGCGAGGAAGAAATCGAAGCGGTCAAGGCTTTGCATGCGCGCTTTCCGCAAGCGCGTGTCACGCTCGACCCCAACGGCGGCTGGCTGCTCAAAGACGCGATTCGGCTGATGCGCGACATGCAAGGGGTGGTGGCTTATGCCGAAGACCCTTGCGGTGCCGAAGAAGGCTTCAGTGGCCGCGAGGTGATGGCGGAGTTTCGGCGCGCCACCGGCTTGCCCACCGCCACCAACATGGTGGCCACTGACTGGCGGCAAATGGCGCATTCGCTTTCGCTGCAAAGCGTGGACATCCCCCTGGCCGACCCGCACTTCTGGACCATGGCAGGCTCGGTGCGGGTGGCGCAAACCTGTCGCGACTGGGGGCTGACCTGGGGCTCGCATTCCAACAACCACTTTGATGTGTCGCTGGCGATGTTCACCCACGTGGCGGCGGCGGCGCCCGGCAAGGTGACAGCCATCGACACCCATTGGATCTGGCAGGACGGCCATGGCTTGACCGAGGTGCCCTTGCAAATTGTGGATGGCCATGTGCAAGTGCCCCAAAAGCCTGGCTTGGGTGTGACGCTGGACCGCAGCAAAGTGGCGGCGGCACATCAACTGTATTTGCAGCACGGCTTAGGCGCCCGCGACGATGCGGTGGCCATGCAATACCTCATCCCCGGTTGGAAGTTTGACAACAAGCGACCCTGCATGGTTCGCTGAAACTCCGCGCTGAAAAAAAAGTCAGCGACTCAGACTGCGAGCCAAGGCCGCTGTTTCAAATAGCCTTGTTCGAAGCGGCGGATGTCGTCGGCGTACTGCAGTGTCAGGCCCACGGCATCCAGTCCGTTGAGCAGCATGTGCTTGCGCAGGGGGTCGAATTCGAAAGACACCACCTGGCCATCGCCCGGCGTGGTGACCGTTTGGGCTTGCAGGTCGACCTTCATTTCGCAGCGGCTGGGGTCTTGGGCCAAGGCCATCAAGCGATCGATTTCGTGCGCTGGCAAAACAATGGCGGGCACGCCATTGCGGGCGCAGTTGTCGCTGAAGATGCCACCAAAGCTGGTCCCGATGACACAACGCAGGCCTAATTCGCGCAGTCCCCACACCGCATGCTCACGGCTGGAGCCGCAACCAAAATTGGGCCCGGTGATCAGCAGCGCAGCCTGCTGCCAGGGCGCACGATTCAACACAAAGTCGGGGCGTGGCTTGCCCGGCGCTTCAAAGCGCATGTCAAACAAAAAACCCTGACTCAGACCTTGGCGATCAATGCCGCGCAGAAATTGCTTGGGCATGATTTGATCGGTGTCCACATGGGCCTGGGGCAGGGCCGCAGCGATGCCGGTCAATGAATGAAAAGCTTCCATGCGGTGCGTCCTCAGTTCGGCAGCAGCCGGCGCACATCGGTGAGGACCCCGCGAACAGCGGCGGCCGCCACCATGGCGGGGCTCATCAGGTGGGTGCGCGCGCCAGCGCCTTGGCGGCCTTCAAAATTGCGGTTGGTGCTGGAGGCGCAGCGGTCGCCAGGATTCAAGTGATCGTCGTTCATGGCCACGCACATGGAGCAGCCGGCTTGTCGCCATTCAAAGCCGGCGTCGATGAACACCTGGGCGATGCCTTCGGCCTCGGCCTGCTGTCGCACCGAGGTGGAGCCCGGCACCACCATGGCGCGCACGCCCTGAGCCACGCGCCGCCCACGCAGCACGCGGGCAGCATCGCGCAAATCGTCCAGGCGGCTGTTGGTGCAGGAGCCAATGAAGGCATGGCTGATGGGCAAGCCTTCCAGTGCTTGGCCCGGTTGCAAACCCATGTAGTCCAGCGCACGCACCATGCTGCGCCGGCGCGTAGCGTCGGCTTCTTGTGCAGGGTCGGGCACTGCGGCGCCAATGACATCGCCCTGGTCCGGGCTGGTGCCCCAGGTCACCATGGGCGCGATAGCTGAGGCATCGAGCGTCACTTCGCGCTCAAACAAGGCGTCAGGGTCGCTGTGCAGTTGTCGCCAGGCGGTGATGGCGGTGTCCCAGTTTTCGCCTTTGGGCGCGAAGGCCCGGCCTTGCAGGTAGTGGAACAGGGTGTCATCCGGTGCCACGATGGCGCCGCGCGCTGCGGCCTCCACGCTCATGTTGCACAAGGTCAATCGGCCTTCCACGCCCATGGCTGAAATGGCTTCGCCGGTATACTCGATGATGTAGCCCGTGGCGCCATCGGCGCCAATTTGGCGAATCAAGGCCAGCACCAGGTCTTTGGCGGTCAGGCCTGCGCCGAGGCGGCCGGTGACATGCACACGCATGTTTTTCATGACCGTGTAAACCAGGGTTTGCGTGGCCAGCAAATGCTCGATTTCGCTGCTGCCAATGCCAAAGCCCAACGCGCCCATGGCGCCGTGCGAGGTGGTGTGGCTGTCGCCTGCGGCGATGACCATGCCGGGCAGCACCAGGCCTTGCTCGCTGGCCACCACATGCTCGATGCCCTGGCGATCGTCCAGCATGTCGAACAGCGCGATGCCGTGGCGTTGGCAATTCTCTGCCAGGGTGTGCACCTGGCGCGAGCGGTCGGCATCGGCGATCACCATGGTGCGCGCATTGCGCTCAGGGGTGGTGGGGTTGACGTGGTCCACCACTGCCAGCGAGGCCGCCGGGCGCCAGACGCCTCTTTGCGCGGCATGCAGGGCTGCAAAGGCCTGCGGGCTGGTGTATTCGTTGAGAACTTGACGATCAATGTACAGCAGGATTTGCCCATCCTTGCCCAGCGGCCGCACCGTGTGCAGGTCAACGATTTTTTGGTACAAGGTCCTGGGTGTCATGCCGGCTTGCCCGCGCTGGCGGCATAAGCCGCCGTGGCGGCCACGACTTCGTCTACCGCGATGTCGTTTTCGGTCAGCCCCATGGGCAGCACGATGACGCCGTCTTCATCGGCGACCAGGCGCTGGCCTGGCGTGAAGGTGACGCCGCCAAAGCTCACAGGCACATCCACTTCACCTGCGCCCGTGCGCTCCCCGCGACGGGGCACCGTGCCCAGCGCCTTCACGCCGATGGCCATGCCATTGATTTCCACTGCATCGCGGATGACGCCATGAATCACCAGGCCGGCCCAGCCATTGCGCGAGGCGATGTCGGCCATGACATCGCCAAACAAGGCGCGTGCGCGGGAACCGCCGCCATCGATCACCAGCACCTGGCCGTTGCCCGGTTGGTTCACGGTGTTGCGCATCAGGCCAATGTCTTCGAAGCAGCGCAGGGTTCGGATGTTGCCTGCAAAAGCGCGTCGCGCGCCGTAAGTTTGAAAGGGCAGGGCGCAAGCCTCGGCTTCGGGGCAGGCATCGCACAGGTCGGAGGTTTTGATGTTCATGGTGGATGGTTTTCAATCCAGGCGAATGTTGGCCTCTTTGACCAGGCGGTCCCAAGCTGCGGTGTCTTTGGGCAGGAAGGCGGTGAATTCTTCCGCCGTGCCGCCAATGATCTCGCCGCCTTGCGAGGCAATTTTTTCAGCGACATCCGCTTGCTTCAGAATGGCGTTGACCTCGGCGTTGAGACGCTGCACGATGTTGCGTGGCAAGTTGGCAGGGCCGAGCAAGGCAAACCATTGCAACATTTCGGCGTTGGGCACACCGGCCTCGGCCAGCGTGGGCACGTTGGGCAGCAGCGGTGAGCGTTTTTCGCTGGTGATGGCCAGGGCGCGCAACTTGCCCGTTTGCAAGTGCGGCAAGACATTGGGCGGGCTTTCGAAATTCAAGTTCACGTTGCCAGCCAGCAAATCCACAATGGCTTGCCCGCTGCCTTTGTAGGGCACATGGGTCATCTCTGTTTTGGTGACCAGCATGAAGCGGGCGGCGGCCATGTGTTGCGAGCTGCCACTGCCGGAGGAGGCAAAGGCCAGGCCATTGGGCTTGCTTTTTGCCAGCGCGATGAATGATTTGACGTCAGTGGCGGCGACGCCGGGGTGAACCGTCAACAACAGCGGCGTGCTGGCAATGCGCACGATGGGCGAGAAATCTTTCACCACGTCGTAAGGCAACTTGGGATAGAGCGCAGGCGCCACCGCATTGGAGTTGCTGTGACCCAGCAACAAGGTGTAGCCGTCGGGCTTGGCTTTGGCGACCAGATCGGCCCCCAGCGTGCCAGCGGCACCGGCCTTGTTCTCGACCACCACGGGTTGTCCCAGGCGATCTTGCAACTTTTGGCCGATGGTTCGGGCCAGGACATCGGTGAAGCCCCCCGGCGCAAAGCCCACAATGATCTTGATGGGCTTGTCAGGCCAGGATTGCGCGAGTGTGGCTGTTGCCGTGCCCAAGCCGAGCAGGGCGAGAAGGATGCTGCGACGAAGTGTGGAAGTGCGGGGCATGGTGTCTCCTAGAGATTCGAGGTCATGAAAATGCATGACCTCGAATATAGAGCTTTGTGCCCAAAAACGTCACCTCAGGGATCGACTCTGCGACACCCTTGGCCACCGTCATCGCGAGCGCAGCACGGCGATCTTTCGCCGCAGAGGGGTTGCCGCGGCCCCAAGGGGCCTCGCAATGACGAAGGGGCTTACATCAGGAGGTGTTCGCCGGCGTTGTCGCCGCCCAAGATGACGTAGTTGACCTTGCGGATGTCCATCAGCTTGGTGCCGCCCGAATAAGACACCGAGCTCTGCACGTCTTCCTGCATTTCACGCAAGGTATCTGCCAGTTGGCCTTTGATGGGCTCGAGGATGCGCTTGCCTTCCACGTGCTTGTATTCGCCCTTGTTGAAGTCGCTGGCGCTGCCGTAGTATTCCTTGTACAGCTTGCCGTCCACTTCCACCGTTTGGCCCGGGCTTTCTTCGTGCCCCGCCAACATGGAGCCAATCATGACCATGGTGGCGCCAAACCGAATGCTCTTGGCAATGTCGCCGTGCTCGCGAATGCCGCCATCGGCGATGATGGGCTTGGTGGCCACGCGGGCACACCACTTCAGCGCCGACAGCTGCCAGCCACCCGTGCCAAAACCGGTTTTGAGTTTGGTGATGCACACCTTGCCAGGGCCAATGCCGACCTTGGTGGCGTCAGCGCCCCAATTTTCCAGATCGATCACGGCTTCGGGCGTGCCGACGTTGCCTGCAATGACAAAGGCCTGAGGCATTTTTTGCTTCAGGTAGGCAATCATCTTTTGCACGCTGTCGGCATGGCCGTGGGCAATGTCGATCGTGATGTAGTCGGGGATCAGCCCCTCGGCCACCAATTTGTCGACCGTGTCGTAATCGGGCTTCTTGACGCCCAGCGAAATCGATGCAAACACGCCTTTGGTCTTCATGTCGCGCACGAAGGCCACATTGTCCAGGTCAAAGCGGTGCATGACGTAGAAATAACCGCTGCGGGCCAGGTACTCGCAAATGGTCTCGTTGACCACGGTTTTCATGTTGGCCGGAACGACGGGGATGCGAAAGCTGTGATTGCCCAGCGTGACGCTGGTATCGCACTCCGAACGGCTTTCAACGCGGCACTTGCGTGGCAACAACAGGATGTTGTCGTAATCAAAAATTTCCATGAACCCAACTCCAGAGTAAGACTGAAAGAATGAGCGCTTGGCCTGGCCGGTTCCCGTGGCGAAGGGCCACAAAAAAACCGGGCGCAAGAATCTTGGGCCCGGTGTCTGATTCTACCAGCAGTTTTTCGCGGCTTGCAGCCCATGGTTTGGACGGGGTCCCTAAAATCAGTGCATGCAATCCCCCTTCAGCTTTGGCGATGCGTCGCCGCATGACACCACCCCCAACGGTGCACCCTCGGCCAGCGCCCTGATGCAAGGGCTCAACCCCGAGCAAATGGCGGCCATCACCCTGCCAGCAGAGCATGCGCTGATTTTGGCGGGCGCCGGTTCGGGCAAAACCAGGGTGTTGACCACACGCATTGCCTGGCTGCTGCAAACGGGCCAAATTTCTCCCGGCGGCTTGATGGCGGTGACGTTCACCAACAAAGCCGCCAAGGAAATGCTGACCCGCCTCACCGCCATGCTGCCGGTCAATGTGCATGGCATGTGGATTGGCACTTTCCACGGCCTGTGCAACCGCCTGTTGCGCGCCCATTGGAAGCTGGCGAACCTGCCGCAGACCTTTCAAATTTTGGACACCCAGGACCAGTTGTCCGCCATCAAGCGGCTGTACAAACAGTTCAGCATCGACGATGAGCGCTTCCCGCCCAAGCAAACCCAATGGTTCATCGCCGGCTGCAAGGAAGACGGCTTGCGACCCAGCGCGGTGCCAGCGCAGGATCCCGACACCCGCAAAAAGCTCGAGATCTACCAACTTTACGAAGACCAATGCCAGCGCGAAGGTGTGGTGGACTTTGGCGAGCTCATGCTGCGCTCGTATGAGCTGCTGCGCGACAACGACCCGATTCGCGAGCATTACCAGCGGCGCTTTCGCCACATCCTGATCGATGAATTTCAGGACACCAACCGTTTGCAATACGCCTGGATCAAGCAGCTCTCAGGCGCGCACAGCGCCGTGTTTGCGGTGGGCGACGATGACCAGAGCATTTATGCCTTCCGGGGCGCACGCGTGGGCAACATGGCCGATTTTGTGCGCGAGTATGCGGTGCGCCACCAGATCAAGCTGGAACAAAATTACCGCAGCTGCGGCGCCATTCTGGACACTGCCAACGAGCTGATTCGTCACAACAAAACCCGGCTGGGCAAAAACCTGCGCACCGACCAAGGCCTGGGCGAGTTGGTCCGGGTCATGGAGTCCCCTGGCGATTTCGCCGAGGCGCAATGGCTGGTCGAGGAGGTCAAGCAACTGCTGCGCGATGGCCAAAACGGCGATGGTCGACAAGGCGTGGCCCAACGCAGCGACATCGCCGTGCTGTACCGCAGCAACGCCCAAAGCCGGGTGATTGAAACCGCGCTGTTCAATGCCGGCTTGCCCTACCGTGTGTACGGGGGCTTGCGCTTTTTCGAGCGCGCAGAAATCAAGCATGCGCTGGCGTATTTGCGATTGCTGGAGAACCCCAGCGACGACACCAGCTTTTTGCGGGTGGTGAACTTCCCGCCACGTGGCATTGGCGCGCGCAGCATCGAGCAATTGCAAGACGCGGCCCGCGCGGCCAATGTGCCTTTGCACGATGCCGTGCCGCAAGTGGGCGGCAAAGCGGGCACGCACCTCAGCGCCTTTGTGGCCAAGATCGATGTGCTGCGTGAGCAAACCCAGGGCTTGTCGCTGCGCGAAATCATTGAGCTGCTGCTGGACCACAGCGGCCTGCTGATGCATTACAAGGCCGAACGCGAAGGCGCCGATCGCGTGGAGAACCTGGAAGAACTGGTCAACGCGGCCGAAAGTTTTGTGGTGCAAGAGGGTTTTGGCCGTGACGTGGTGGCCCTGCCACAAGCCGGCGAAGGGGATGCCGCTGCCCTGATGACGGATGCAGACACTGGCGAAACCCTCTCGCCTTTGGCCGCATTTTTGACGCATGCTGCGTTGGAGGCCGGCGACAACCAGGCGCAAGCCGGACAAGACGCCATCCAGCTGATGACCGTGCATGCCGCCAAAGGCCTGGAGTTCGAATGCGTGTTCATCACCGGGCTGGAAGAGGGCTTGTTCCCGCATGAAAACTCGATGAGCGATTACGAAGGCCTGGAAGAAGAGCGCCGCCTGATGTACGTGGCGGTCACACGTGCTCGCCGGCGTTTGTACCTCAGCCATGCGCAGACGCGCATGTTGCACGGCCAAACCCGCTACAACATCAAGAGCCGCTTTTACGACGAGATGCCCGAGCACACCTTGAAGTGGCTCAGCCCGAAAGCCGGTGCCGCCACGGCATCGCCCTGGAACGACAACTTTTTTGGCAAATCCACGCCGCGCGCCGATCGGGGCTGGAACGCGGGTGCTGCCATCAGCACCGCGCCGCACGAGGCGCCGGTGGTCGTGGCCTCACGTCAAAGCGCGGCCAGCGGTCCCAATGCCTGGGTGCGCTCGGGGCTGCAGGTGTTTCACACCAAGTTTGGCGAAGGCACGGTCATGGCCATGGAAGGCTCGGGCGATGATGCGCGCGCGCAAGTGAATTTTCCACGGCATGGCACCAAGTGGCTGGCCTTGTCGGTGGCCAAGCTGACCCCGGTCTGAGCCTCAGGCCAGGATGGGGTCGGTCACGAAGCTGTCGTGAAAGCTGAAATAGCTGGAGGTGAAAAACATGGCCGCCATCAGCAGCATCAGGGGCAGCAACATCACCGAGGCCAGCTCCGCACTGTCAGTGACGGCGGCGGCCACCGTCACGCCCAGCGCCACGGCTGCGAACACGCCCAGCCAAGTGAAGATGTAAACCAGAAAGGCGCGCCAGTTGCCCAGGCAGGCCATGGCGCTGAAAAACAGGCTTTTGACCGGCGACACACCGTGCCAATGGATCAGGGCTGGCGCATGCCAGAACAGGGCGGACAAAGGCAGGTAAAGCACCGTGGAGAGCCACATGGCGGCTTGAAAATCATCGCGCATCAAGGTTTCGCGCGAGAAAGTGCCGCCCATCAGGTACAGGCGTGCAAAATCGCCGCCATCGAGCAAGGCTGACAGGGCCATCACCACCAGAAAGCTGATGGCGTAAAGCACACCCAGCACCAGCATGTCTTTCTTGCGCTGCTGGCCGGCACGGAAGGCGCTGACCAAGACTGTGGGCATGGGGAATTTGCCCAGGAAGGCCTCGCGCGCGGCGGCCATCAGGCCCAGGGTGGCTGCTGGCAGCAGCATCAAGGCCAAGAAGCCGCCCAAATACGGCAGCAAGGAGGCGATGGACATCAGCGCCATGAACATGAAGAACAGGCCGGTCATGGCGATCGGTTGGCGCCAAAAGGTGCGAATGCCCAAGCGAACCCAGAGAATGCCGGTGCGTGCCGGAACGATGTTGAGTTTCATGGTGTCACAGCGCCAAGGGGTGGAGGACGCGCTGACGCAAGACGCGTTCGAAGTGCGTGGGGTCGTGGGGTTGCAAGAGGTTGGCTTCGCGCGGCAGGTAAAAGTCCCACAAGCGGGAAATCCAAAAGCGCAGCGCGCCGGCCCGCAGCATGGGGTTGAGCAAGCTGCGCTCGGCGGCTTGCAGCGGCCGGACACTTTGGTAGGCCTGCAAAAAAGCCTGGCCATGGGCAGGCAGATAGGTGGCCGTGCTGTGTTCGATGCACCAATCGTTCAGGCACACCGCGATGTCAAACAGCCAACGGTCCACGCCCGCAAAGTAAAAGTCGAAAAAGCCGGTCAGCGTCTCGCCCTCAAACATCACGTTGTCGCGAAACAAGTCGGCGTGAATCGGGCCACAAGGCAAGGCCGCGTAGGCCGAGGTGGCCGCCACATGCTGTTGGAAGGCCAGTTCTTGTTGCAGCAAGCGCGCCTGGTCTTCATTCAGATGCGGCAACACCAGCGGCACGGTGTCGGCCCACCAGGAGAGGCCGCGCAAGTTCGGTTGTTCCCGGCCGAAATCCTGGCCCGCCAGGTGCATGCGGGCCAACATGGCCCCCACGGTCGCGCAGTGAACAGGGGTGGGTTGCAACTGGCTGCGGCCCCGCAGGCGGTTCACCACCGCTGCCGGCTTGCCGCAGAGGGTGAGCAGGATGTCGCTATGGCGGTCTGCTTGCGGGTCGGGCACGGGAATGCCTCGGCTCGCCAGGTGCTTCATCAGGTAAAGGTAAAAGGGCAGTTGGGTGTGCGTCAGGCGCTCGAACAGCGTCAGCACAAACTCGCCCTGGGTGCTGGTCAAAAAATAATTGGTGTTCTCAATGCCCCCCTGGATGCCTTCCAGGCTTTGGAGGTCTCCCAGTTGCAACTGTTCAAGCAGTTCTTGGGCCTGGCTGTCGAGGACTTCGGTGAAAACGGCCATGAAAGAGCAAATAACGGGTGGTTGGGTCAGGGAAAGTCACATTGTAGGGGGCGCTCCCAGGGCCGGGCTTGCCAAGGCACAATGCACCCATGACTGCCACCCCTCTTTTGTTGCTGGTCGATGGTTCCAGCTACCTTTACCGGGCGTTTCACGCCATGCCCGACCTGCGTGCCGTGCCGGGCGACCCTGCCAGCGCGGCCACGGGCGCCATTCGCGGCATGATCAACATGATGCAAAGCCTGCGCAAGGAATACCCCGCCCTGTATGCGGCCTGCGTCTTCGATGCCAAGGGCCCCACCTTCCGCGATGAAATTTACCCAGCGTACAAAGCCCAGCGCTCGCCCATGCCCGACGATTTGCGGGCCCAGATTGAGCCCATCCACGAAGTCGTGCGCCTCCTGGGCTGGACCGTGCTGGATGTGGGCGGGGTGGAAGCCGACGATGTCATTGGCACCTTGGCGCGCACGGCCTCGGCACAAGGCATCGAGGTGATTGTGTCCAGCGGCGACAAGGACCTGAGCCAGCTGGTGAACGAGCACATCACCATCATCGACACCATGAATGGCAAGCGCCGCGATGTGGCGGGCGTGACTGCCGAATTTGGCGTGCCGCCCAGCCTGATGGTCGATTTTCAGGCCCGGGTGGGAGATGCGGTGGACAACGTGCCCGGCGTGGAAAAAGTCGGCCCCAAAACCGCCGCCAAATGGCTGACCGAGTTCGGCTCGCTCGACGCGCTGGTGGCGCGTGCGGACGAAATCAAGGGCGTGGCCGGCGAGAATTTGCGCAAGGCCCTGGACTGGCTGCCCACGGGCCGTCAACTGCTCACCATCAAAACCGACTGCGACTTGTTGTCGGTGGTGCCCAGCCTGCCGGCCTTGGACGCCTTGACAATGGGCGAGCCCGACACGCAGTCTCTCAAGGCTTTTTACGAAAAATATGGCTTCAAAGGCCTGGCGCGCGCCATCGATGCAGGTTCTGCCGCCTCTCAGGGGGCGACCCCTCCAGCAGGCGCTCAGGCCATGCCCGGCTTGTTTGATGAGCCCTTGCCAGTGACTTCGCCGCTCCAGTCTTTGAATTATGAAACCGTGCTGACACAGGCACAACTGGACGCCTGGCTCGCCAAACTGGGCCGCGCTGAACTGGTGGCGTTGGACACCGAAACCACCTCGCTGGACGACATGCGCGCCGAAATTGTTGGCATCAGCTTTTCCGTCGAACCGGGGGAGGCTGCATACATCCCCTTGGCCCATGCGGGCCCGGACGCCCCCCATCAGTTGCCGCTTGAGGCCGTGCTGGCGCAATTGAAGCCCTGGCTGGAAAACCCGGCTGCCCTCAAGCTGGGCCAACACGTCAAATACGACCGCCATGTGTTTGCCAACCACGGCATTGAAGTGCAGGGCTATGCCCACGACACCATGCTGCAAAGCTATGTGCTGGAAGTGCACAAGCCGCATGGTCTGGCCAACCTGGCCGAGCGCCATGTGGGGCGCAAGGGCCTGAGCTATGAAGACCTGTGTGGCAAAGGCGCGCACCAAATTCCGTTCAGCCAGGTCGATGTGGCCCGCGCCACCACCTATTCTTGCGAAGACTCGGACATGACGCTGGATGTGCACCGGGTGCTGTGGCCGCGCCTTCAAGCCGATGACCGCTTGCGCGGCATCTACGAGTTGGAGATGGCCAGCAGCGAAGCGCTGTACCGCATCGAGCGCAATGGCGTGCTGATTGACGCGCCCACCTTGGCCAGCCAAAGCCATGAGCTCGGCCAGCGCATTTTGCAGCTCGAGCAAGAGGCACATGCCATTGCACAACAGGTCTTCAACCTGAGTTCGCCCAAGCAGATCGGCGACATTTTTTTCAACAAGCTGGGTTTGCCGGTGGTCAAAAAAACCGCCACCGGCGCGCCCAGCACCGATGAGGAAGTGCTGGAGAAGCTGGCCGAGGACTACCCCTTGCCCGCCAAAATCCTGGAGCACCGCAGCCTCTCCAAGCTCAAGGGCACCTACACCGACAAGCTGGCCGCACTGGCGCATCCGCGCACTGGCCGCGTGCACACCCATTACGCCCAGGCCGTGGCGGTCACGGGGCGCTTGTCCAGCAACGATCCGAATTTACAGAACATTCCCATTCGCACGCCGGAGGGGCGGCGGGTGCGTGAGGCTTTTGTGGCGGGGCCTGGCAATGTCATTGCCAGTGCCGACTACAGCCAGATCGAGCTGCGCATCATGGCGCACATCAGCGAAGACGAGGCCTTGCTGCGCGCTTTCCATGAAGGCGTGGACGTGCACCGTGCCACCGCGGCCGAAGTGTTTGGGCTGGCAGTCAATGAGGTGAGCTCGGAGCAACGCCGCTATGCCAAGGTGATCAACTTTGGCCTGATCTATGGCATGAGCGCCTATGGCCTGGCCAAAGCCCTGTCGATCGACAACACCGCAGCCAAGAATTACATCGAGCGTTACTTTCAGCGCTTTGCCGGCGTGAAGCGCTACATGGACGACACCCGCTTGCAGGCCAAAAGCCAGGGCTATGTGGAAACCGTGTTTGGCCGCCGCTTGTACTTGCCAGAAATCAACTCACCCAACGGGCCGCGCCGCGCGGGTGCCGAGCGTGCCGCCATCAACGCGCCCATGCAGGGCACCGCCGCCGACCTGATCAAGATGAGCATGGTCAAAGTGCAGCAGGTGCTGGATGCCCAGCAGCGCGGCACGCGCATGATCATGCAGGTGCATGACGAGCTGGTGTTTGAGGTGCCTGAATCAGAGGTGGCCTGGCTGCGCGACACCGTGCCTGCGCTGATGGCGGGCGTGGCTGCATTGAAAGTGCCTTTGCTCGCCGAGTTGGGCGTGGGGCGTAATTGGGACGAAGCACATTGAGGTGAACATGATGAATTCAAAACATTCCGAAATCCAAAGCTTGTTGCATGCACAGCGGCTCGATGCCCTGCCCACGCGGCGCCTGGCCTTGCAAACCGCGCTGGGCGTGGGCTATGCGGCCACTGCCATGCCCTTGGTGGCGCAAACCGCCATCAAGACGCCAGGCGATGGTTTGTTGCATGGCGAGGTCACCATCGAGGTGAACGGTTTCAAGATGCCGGCCTACCGCAGCATGCCGGCGGGGGGCAAAAATTGCCCGGTCATTTTGGTCATTTCCGAGATCTTTGGCGTGCACGAATACATTGCCGATGTCACCCGTCGTCTGGCGCAAGCGGGCTATCTGGCCATTGCGCCAGAGCTGTTCATTCGGCAAGGGGACCCGAGCGAATACGGCGAGATCGCCAAGCTGTTTGCCGAAGTCATCAACAAGGTGCCGGATGCGCAAGTCATGGCCGACCTGGATGCCTGCGTCCAGTGGGCTGGCACCCAGGGTGGCGATGTGTCGCGGCTGGGCATCACCGGCTTTTGCTGGGGCGGGCGCATCACCTGGCTCTACGCCACACACAACCCCCGCTTGCGGGCGGCCGTGGCCTGGTATGGCCGGCTCACCGGGGATAAAACAAACTTCCTGCCCAGCCATCCGCTGGACCGGGTGGCCGCATTGAAGGCGCCCACCCTCGGCCTGTATGCCGGGGCGGATGCCGGTATTTCTCAAGCCTCGGTGGAAGCCATGAAAGCGGCGCTGGCGGCACAGACCGGTAATGCCGCCGCACAGGCCAGCCAGTTTGTGGTCTACCCCGACGTGCCGCATGCGTTTCATGCTGATTACCGTCCTACTTACCGTGAGAAAGAGGCCAAAGACGGCTGGCAGCGCGCGCTGGCCTGGTTCAAGCAGCAGGGCGTGGCCTGAGTAAAGCGCATGGAATCTGAGATGATCGCACCATGACCTTGATTGCGATTTTGATGGGGACACTGGCTGCGGGTATGGGCAGTGTCTTGCTGGCAGCCGTGTTGGCCAACGCCCTGCTGTCGCGCTACACCCAGCATTTGCTGAGCCTGGCGGCAGGTGCGCTGCTGGCAACTTCGTTCATGCATTTGCTGCCCGAGGCCTTTGAATCCGATGTCAGCCCGCACCGTTTGTTCATGACCTTGCTGGTCGGCCTTGTTTTCTTTTTCTTGCTGGACAAAGCCGAGCTGTGGCATCACGGGCATGAGCACCACCATGGGCCCCATGGCCATGACGGGCATCACAGCCATGCGGGGCACGAACACCCTCACCACGCTGAGCATCCCATTGGAAGTTGGTCGGTGTTGCTGGGCGACAGCGTGCATGCCTTTGGTGACGGTGTGTTGGTGGCAGCGGCCTTCATGGCCGATGTCTCTTTGGGGGTGGCCGCGTCGGTGGCCGTGCTGGCCCATGAGGTGCCGCACCACATGGGCGACTTGGTGGTGTTACGCCAAGGCCTGACACAGGGCCGCAGCGCCTTGCTCAAGTTGCTGATGGCGGGTGGCGTCACCGTGGTGGGCGGACTGGTGGGCTACACCGTGCTTGAACAACATTTGGGCATCTTGCCCTATTGGCTCACCGTGGCCAGCAGCAGCTACATCTATGTGGCCTTGGCAGACCTGATTCCGCAGCTGCAAAAACGCTTGAG
>CAINMN010000004.1 GCA_903850735.1 uncultured Burkholderiales bacterium
CAAGCGCCTGGTGGAACTGAAAAAAGACGTGGTGATCCTGCTCGACTCCATAACCCGCCTGGCCCGCGCCTACAACAACGTGGTGCCCAGCTCGGGCAAGGTGCTGACCGGCGGCGTCGACTCCAACGCTCTGCAACGTCCTAAGCGCTTCTTTGGCGCGGCCCGCAACGTGGAAGAAGGCGGCTCGCTGACCATCATCGCCACCGCCCTGATCGACACGGGCAGCCGCATGGACGAGGTGATCTTTGAAGAGTTCAAGGGCACCGGCAACTGCGAAATCCACCTGGACCGCCGCCTTTATGAAAAGCGCGTCTTCCCCGCCATTCAGCTCAACCGCAGCGGCACCCGCCGCGAAGAATTGCTGCTGGCCCCGGAAATTTTGCAGAAAACCCGCATTCTGCGCCAGTTCATGTACAACATGGACGAAATCGAGTCGATGGAGCTCATGCTGAAAAACATGAAAGCCACCAAGTCCAACGTCGATTTCTTCGACATGATGCGCCGCGGCGGCTGATGCTATAATTTCGCGTTTTGCGGAAAGTGCGGGCAGATTGGCTGCGCGTGGCTACCGACTCGAACCCTTAGGAAATCCCATGAAAGATGGCATTCACCCCAACTACCGCGAAATCTGCTTCGTGGACCTGTCGAACGGCTTCAAGTTTGTGACCCGTTCTTGCGCCAGCACCAAAGAAACCGTGAAGATGGATGACGGTCGCGAGCTGCCGCTCTACAAGCTGGACACCTCCAGCGAATCGCACCCCTTCTACACCGGTACCCAGAAGTCTGTGGACAACATGGGCGGCCGCGTCGAGCGCTTCCGCAACAAGTACGGCAAAACCGCCGCCAAGTAAGCGTTTCGCCCTTCAAGACAAGGCAGCCCGGTTCGCCGCGCTGCCTTTCTTTTTGGCGACGCCATGCTGGCCTGGCCTGTGTCACACTCAGACCTCGTGAACCGCCCCACCCCTGCCATCGTCACGCAAGAAGCTGTGCGCCGTCTGCCGCGCTTGGCCTTGTTGTTGTTTTGCGCCGCCTATGTTTTGCCCGGCCTGATCGGCCGCGAGCCCTGGAAGTCGCTGGACATGGCCAGCCTGGGCTACATGCTGTCGCTGGCCCGCGGAGAAGGTACCTGGACCCTGCCCAGCTTGCTGGGCCTGCCGCCTGAGCTCGATGGCTTGCTGCCTTACTGGTTGGGGGCGTTTTTCATCCGCCTCAGCGCCGACATCGTGCCCGCTTTTCTGGCTGTGCGCATTCCCTTCATGGGCCTGGTGGTCCTGACCATGGCGGCCACATGGAATGCCGTCTACAACCTGGCGCTCTCCGCCAAAGCCCAGCCGGTGGCGTTCGCCTTTGGCGGAGAAGCTTCCCCCAAAGAATACGCGCGCGCCATGGCCGATGCCGGCTTGCTGGCCCTGATCGCCACCCTGGGGTTGGCACAGCCCTCGCATGAAATCACCCCCATGGTGGTGCAATTGGCCTTGCTGAGCCTGGCGTTCTATGGCGTGGCGGCCCTGCCCCACCACCGCGGCCGTGCCTACACTGCCTTGGCCTTGAGCGTGTTGGGCTTGACCCTGAGCGGCGCGCCCAGCCTGGCCTTGCTGTTGGGCGGCAGCCTGACGCTGTTGTGCCTTTGGGATTCGGAATTGCCACACCGCCTGGAAAACGCTTTGTGGCTCAGCGGTTTGTGTTTGCTCAGTGCCGCCATCAGCCTGCAGGCAGACCTTTGGCAGTGGCGCATTCGCCCCCCCCATGCCACTTGGAATGAATGGCGCACTTTGTTGCGCTTGCTGCTGTGGTTCACCTGGCCGGCATGGCCATTGGCACTGTGGACCCTTTGGCGCTGGCGCCACCAATGGTGCAACCGCGCGATGCACCGGCATCTGTTGTTACCGCTTTGGCTCGTCGCCTTGACGACCACATGCGCCCTGATCACCGCCTCGGCCGAACGCACGCTGTTGCTGGCCTTGCCGCCTTTGGCCGCCCTGGCCGCCTTTGCCTTGCCAACGCTGCAACGCAGTGTCTCGGCCTTCATTGACTGGTTCACCTTGCTGTTTTTCAGCGGTTGCGCCTTGGTGATTTGGGTCGTTTGGGTGGCCGTTCAAACCGGCTGGCCCGCGCAACCGGCAGCCAACGTCGCGCGCTTGTTGCCCGGCTTCAGCCCGAGTTGGGGGCCACTGGCCTTTGGCACGGCGCTGTTGGCCACCCTCACCTGGTTGTGGCTGGTGAAATGGCGCGTAGGCCGCCACCGTGCCGCCTTGTGGAAAAGCCTGGTCTTGCCGGCTGGTGGCGCAGCCTTGTGTTGGCTGCTGCTGATGACCTTGTGGCTGCCTTTGCTGGACTTTGCCCGCAGTTACGGCCCGCTGGTGCGCAATGTGAACGCCCTCATGGGGGCGCCCGCTTGCGTGCAGGTGTATGGCATGAACCGTGCGCAAATGGCGGCCTTCCAGTACCACGGGAACTACCCGGTGCATCGTCTTGAAGGTCATGCCTGCGAGTGGTTGGTGATCGATGCCGACGCCTTGCCCGCATTTCAACGCCTGCTCGCCGCCAACGAATGGGACTTGGTCAAAAAAGTATGGCGCCCGTCGGACAACAATGAAAATGTGATCCTCTTCAAACGTTCATCCGCCGCAGCCGAGCCACGCCATGAATGAACGCGGGCTGATTGCCAAGCAAGCGGGAACGGTGCTGGTGGGCCAATTGGCCATCATGGCCTTTGGCGTCACCGACACGGTGGTGGCGGGACGTTTTGCGCAAGAGGCCCTGGCGGCCCTGTCGGTTGGATCGGCCATTTACATCAGCGTGTACGTCACCCTGATGGGCTTGCTGCAAGCCTTGCTGCCGATCTTGTCGGAGATGCATGGCGCCAACAAGCAAGCCGCCATTGGGCGCGCCTTGCGACAAGGGCTTTACCTGTGCGCGGTGTGCACCCTGGCCGGGGTCTGGGTGCTGGTCCACCCTGGCCCCGCTTTGGAGTGGACCGATGTGCCTGCCGCCATGCAGGAAGACGTGCGCCACTACCTGCGCACCCTGGCCTGGGCGCTGGCGCCTGCCCTGCTGTTTCGCATGTTCAGCACGCTCAACCAAAGCCTGGGTCAACCGCAGTGGGTGACCTGGATACAGGTGGCTGGCCTGGCCCTCAAAATTCCCTTGTCCATTGGTCTGACCTTTGGCTGGGGGAGTATCGAAGCCCAAGGCGTCAATGGCTGTGCCCAAGCCACCCTGGTCGTCAACTTTTTGATGCTGGGCCTGGCCTTGTGGCTGTTGCGACGCCAGGCCTTTTACCAGCCACTTCAACTGTGGCAGGCCATGGAGCGACCGCACTGGCCCACCTTGGCCGAAATGCTCAAAATTGGCGTGCCCAACGCCATTTCCATCACCGTCGAGGTGACCTCCTACACCCTGATGGCTTTGTTCATTGCACGCTTGGGCAACACCGCATCGGCCAGCCACCAGATCGTGGCCAACATGGGCGCTTTGCTTTACATGGTGCCCTTGTCGCTGTCGATTGCCACCAGTGCGCGCGTCAGCTATTGGGTAGGCGCGCAGAATTTCGGACATGCCCAAGCCGCCATGCGCCAGGGTTTTGTTTTGCTGCTCGGCGTCTGTGCCGTGCTGTTATTGGCTGTGGGCCTGGGGCGTGAATTCATTGCCGACCTCTACACCCGCGATGCCGAAGTGGCCGCAGTGGCCAGCGAGTTGATGGCTTGGCTCACCTGGTACCAGGCGGTGGATGCGCTTCAGGTCATGTGCTTTTTTTTGCTGCGCTGCTTTCGCATCACGCTGGCGCCCTTGGTGGTTTACACGCTGCTGTTGTGGGGCGTCGGGCTCACCGGGGGCTATGTGTTGGCTTACAAGGGCTTGGTGGGCTGGGACCCGATGCAATCGCCGCAGGCCTTCTGGATGGCCAGCAGCCTGGCGCTGACGGGCGTGGCCCTGGCCCTGGGTTGCCTGCTGCACTTTGCGGTGAAAGCACGCGCTCAGGGCTGAAGCAGGTGCACCCGGTCTGCGGGCAACTCAAAGGCAAAGCGTGAGCCTTGCCCCACCACACTTTGAATCGTCAGATGGCCGCCATGCCGCTGCACCACGTGTTTGACGATGGCCAAGCCCAAGCCTGTGCCACCTGTCTCTCTTGAGCGGCTTCGGTCCACGCGGTAGAAGCGCTCGGTGATGCGAGAAATGTGCTCGGGTGCGATGCCTGGTCCAGAGTCTTCGACGGCAAAAACGATTTGCCCGCTTTCTTGCAATTGACAAGACACATGGACGCGGCCGCCCGCGGGCGTGTAACGGATGGCGTTGCTCACCAGGTTGGACATGGCGCTGAGCAACTCTGTGCGCGAGCCGGCCACTTCACATGCGTCCAAACCACTGGCCTCAAACACCACGTCTTGTGCAGGCCCCTCTGGCGGCTTTAAAAGGCTGGACAATGCGCGCCCCTCGGCTTCGCACGAATGCCACATCGCCAAGGCAGGAATCCACTCCTGGTGGGTGGGCAAGGGACTGCCTTCCAAGCGTGACAAGGTCAGCAAGTCTTGCACCAAGGTTTGCATGCGCTGCGCTTGTTGCGACATCAGTCCCAGGTATTTTTCACGCTCTGGCTCTGAAAGTGGCAAGTTTTGCAGCGTCTCGACAAAGCCTGCCAAGACCGTCAAAGGCGTGCGGATCTCGTGCGACACATTGGCCACAAAATCACGCCGCATCGCCTCGGATTGCTCTATGGCCGTGATGTCCCGGGTCAGCAGCAAACGACGGCCTTCACCGTAGGGGAACATTTGCAAGGAAATGCGAACGGGATGATTGGGCCGATGGTCTCGCCCTGCAATCACCACCTCTGTTTCGTACTGGGCGCGGTGCAGGTAAGCGCTGAAGTCTGGGTCGCGGACCAGGTTGCCGATCAGCTGCGCCAGGTCCCTGGCGATCTCGATGCCCAAGTGCTGCGCCGCCATTTCATTGCACCACTCGATGCGGTCTTGCGCATCCAGCAACAACACGCCATTGGGGGACGCTTGAATGGCCGACAAAAACTGTTGCAGACGTTGCGCGCTGGCTTGATTTTCCCGGTCTCGCTCGCGCAACAGGCGTCGGATGCGGTCTGTCACCCTGCCCCACAGACCCCATTGGGTGGGCGCATCCTTGGCGCCTTCAAACTGCAACCAATGCAACACACTGAGGCCCCGAATCAGGTCCATGCAAAACCAGAACAAGGCGCTCACCAAAAGGCCGGTACAAGCCCCTTGCCAGAACAGCCGCTCAGGCAGGGCAATGGCGCCAAGAAAGGCGCCCACCAACAGGCTTGCAACAAAAGTCAGGAAGCGCGAGAGCATTCAGCGAAAACAGTGGGGGGAAAGGGATTCACCCCCCGATTGTCACCTGAACTTGGGCGGTCAGTCTGTACCCTGCCCCACGAACGGTTTCCACCATGACCCCGGCCGCGCCCAAGGCCTCGCGCAGGCGCTTGACATGCACATCGACCGTTCGCTCTTCAATGAACACGTGGTCGCCCCAAACCTTGTCCAAGAGCTGCGAGCGTGAATGCACGCGCTCGGCATGGCGCATCAGGTAATTCAGCAACTTGAACTCGGTCGGGCCGATTTTCAAGGGGGCGCCTTGCAAGCTGACACGGTAAGTGGCGCCATCCAAGGTCAGAGGCCCCACCGACACGCTGTCGGCGGCTTGCTCTGGGGCACGGCGCCTGAGCACCGCACGAATGCGTGCCAATAACTCCTGGGTGGAGAAAGGCTTGGTGATGTAATCGTCGGCACCCGCGTCCAGCCCAGACACTTTGTCGTTCTCGTCCGTGCGGGCGGTCAACATCAAAATGGGGATGGCTTTGGTGCGGGGGTCAGCCCGCCATTTGCGCGCCAGCGACACTCCGCTTTGGCCGGGCAACATCCAGTCCAGCAGGATCACGTCCGGCAAGACGGTGTCGATTTCGCGCTGGGCACGCTCGCCGTCCTCAGCCCAGATGGGGGACAAACCATTGTGACGGAGGTTGACCGCAATGAGCTCGGCAATGGCCGACTCGTCTTCCACAATCAAGACGCGAGGCAGGTGTCTCATAGGGGCATGGCTTTAACGAACGGTTTCTTCGATTTTGTCCATCGAGATGTGGCGCACGTCCGCGCCTTTCACGATGTAGATGATCAGCTCGGCAATGTTCTTGGCATGGTCGCCCACACGCTCAATGGCTTTGGCGACGAACAGCAAGTCCAGGCTGGCAGAAATCGTTCGGGGATCTTCCATCATGTAGGTGATGAGCTTGCGCACAAAGCCGTCGAACTCTTGGTCGATCAGGTTGTCTTCTTTGAGAATTGTGACAGCCGTGGCCGTATCGAGTCGGGCAAAGGCATCCAGCGCTTTGCGCAACAAGCCGCTGGCCATTTCGGTGGCCAGGCGCAGCTCGGAAGCCGGCAGGGTGCGGGGTGTGCCATCCTTGATGATGGACTTGACCATGCGCGCCATTTTTTCGGCCTCATCGCCCACGCGCTCCAGGTTGGCGGTGGTCTTGGAGATGGCCATCAGCAAGCGCAAATCGCGTGCCGTGGGTTGACGGCGGCCAATGATGGAGGTCAACTCGCGGTCGATCTCCACTTCCATGGCATTGACGCGGGCCTCGCCATCAATCACCTGATTGGCGACTTCCTCGCTGAATTGCGAGAGCGCGTAAGTGGCTTGACGGATTTGCGACTCCGCCAAACCGCCCAGCTCCATCACCAGGGAGGACACATGGTTGAGTTCGCTGTCAAATTGGGTCGAAAGGTGTTTGTCAGGCATGAAGGTTCCTAGCAGCCAGTGGTCGTTGCGAATCAGCCGAATCGGCCCGTGATGTAGTCCTCAGTCTCTTTGCGCTGGGGCTTGAAGAACATTTGCTCGGTGGTACCAAACTCCACCAAATCGCCCAGGTACATGTAGGCGGTGTAATCGCTGCAGCGCGCCGCCTGTTGCATGTTGTGGGTCACGATGACCACGGTGTAGTCCTGCTTGAGCTCGATGATCAGCTCTTCAATCTTGGCCGTGGAAATCGGGTCCAACGCGGAACAAGGCTCGTCGAGCAACAAGACTTCGGGTTTGATGGCAATGCCGCGTGCAATGCACAGGCGCTGCTGCTGACCGCCCGACAGGCCGGAACCGCTTTGGTTCAACTTGTCTTTGACCTCGGTCCACAAGGCTGCTTTGCGCAGCGCCCACTCCACGCGGTCATCCATGTCACTGGAACTGAGGTTCTCGAACAATTTCACGCCAAAGGCAATGTTGTCATAAATCGACATGGGGAAAGGTGTGGGCTTCTGGAAAACCATGCCCACCTTGGCGCGAATCAGGGCCACATCGTCCTTGGAGGTCAGCAGATTGTCGCCATCGAGTTCAATGGCACCTTCCGCGCGCTGCTCGGGGTAGAGCTCAAACATGCGGTTAAAAGTGCGCAACAAGGTGGACTTGCCACAGCCCGAAGGGCCAATGAAGGCAGTGACTTGCTTCTCCGGAATGTCCAGATTGATGTTTTTCAATGCATGGAATTTTCCGTAATAGAAATTCAGGTTTTTGACCGAGATTTTGGGTCGGGTCGCGATGGCAGTGTCCATGTGACTTCCTTAGGATTCAGGATTTTTGACGCGTCAGCACACGCGCCAGGATGTTGAGGCCGAGCACAGCCAGGGTGATCAGGAACACACCGGCCCAGGCCAGTTGTTGCCAGTTCTGATAGGGGCTCATGGCAAATTTGAAAATGGTCACCGGCAAGCTGGCCATGGGCTCAGACAGGCTCGAGGTCCAGAACTGGTTGCTCAGTGCCGTGAACAGCAAAGGCGCTGTTTCACCGGAGATGCGGGCCACGGCCAGCAAAATACCAGTGACCACGCCGGCACGGGCCGCACGCAGGGTGATGCTGGTGATGACTTTCCATTTGGGCGTTCCCAGTGCGTAGGCCGCTTCACGCAAGCCAGGGGGCACCAATTGCAACATGTTCTCGGTGGTGCGAATGACCACGGGAATCACGATCAAGGCCAAGGCGACAACGCCAGCCCACCCGGAGAACGACTTGTAACGTGCCACCACCAAGGAGTAAACAAACAGGCCAATCACAATCGACGGGGCAGACAACAAAATGTCGTTCACGAAGCGCGTGATGCTGGACAGCCAGCTGACAGGCTTGTACTCCGCCAGATAAATGCCCGCCATGATGCCAATCGGTGTGCCAACGAAGGTGGCCAACATGACCATCAGGAACGAACCGTAAATGGCATTGGCCAAACCGCCTGGGTCGTTGGGGGCTGGCGTCATTTCTGTCAGGGTTGCCCAGGCCAAGCCGTCAATGCCCAACCAGATGGTCTGCCAAAGGATCCAGACCAGCCAGACCAGACCAAACACCATGGCGGCAAGCGACAAGGTCAAAGCGATCTGGTTGACGCGCTTGCGCGAGGCGAATTTTTGTTGGCGCAAAACGTCGTTCATGATTTGGCTCCCTCGTTGCGGCGCATGCGGGCCAGCATCACTTTGGACACTGCCAACACCACAAAGGTAATGAAGAACAGCACCAGGCCCAGGTAAATCAGGGAGGCCTGATGCAAGCCACTCGAGGCCTCGGCAAATTCGTTGGCCAAGGCAGAGGTGATGCTGTTGGCTGCCTCAAAAACGCTGAGAGAATTCAACTGGTTCATGTTGCCAATCACAAAGGTCACAGCCATGGTCTCACCCAACGCGCGCCCCAAACCCAGCATGATGCCGCCCACCACACCCGCCTTGGTGTAAGGCAGAACCACCTTGGACATGACCTCCCAAGTGGTTGAGCCCAGACCGTAGGCCGACTCTTTCAACAAGGGTGGCGTCACCTCGAACACATCGCGCATCACGGAAGCAATGAAGGGGATGATCATGATGGCGAGAATGATGCCGGCAGACAAAATACCAATGCCCACGGGAGGACCGGAAACCAGCGCGCCCAAGTAGGGGACGCCGGTCAGCAATTTTTGCAAGGGCATCTGCACATAGGTCGCCAGGATAGGACCAAAGACCAAGAGACCCCACATGCCGTAAACAATGGAGGGAATAGCCGCCAGCAACTCGATGGCGGTTCCCAAGGGGCGCTTGAGCCAGGCGGGTGAAAGTTCGGTCAAAAACAAGGCGATGCCAAAGCTCACGGGCACAGCAATCAGCAAGGCAATCAGCGAGGTGGCCAAGGTGCCATAAATCATGACCAGGCCGCCAAATTCTTCTTGCACCGGGTCCCAAACGCTGCGGGTCAAAAAGCTCAGGCCGTATTTTTCAATGGCAGGCCAGGCGCCAAAAATCAGTGAGCCCAAAATACCCATCAGCAGCGCAAGGGTCAGGCAAGCTGCACCCAAGGCAGCCCAACCAAACAAGCGGTCGATGAAGCTTCCCAGGCCCCGAGAGGGAGGAGTAGGTGGTTGTGTCATGGTGCTACGAAAGCCTTTCTCTTGGCCCTCAAGGGTATCAGGGACGCCGTGTGCGGCAACAGAAGTGGAAGACACGGCGTGCCCTTTCTAACCTGGTTGATCAGAATGCGATGGGCTTGCCAGCGCCGTCCTTGATCTGGCCCCAAGACTTGCGGATTGCATCTTTCACGCTGGGAGGCATGGGCACATAGTCGAGTTCATCGGCGGTTTGGTCACCGTTTTTGTAAGCCCAGTCAAAGAACTTCAGGGCGGCCGTTGCTTTTTCCGGCTTGTCCTGGGTTTTGTGCATCAGGATGAAGGTTGCGCCCGTGATGGGCCAGGAATCTTTGCCAGGCTGGTTGGTCAAAATTTGATAGAAGCTCTTGGCCCAATCGGCGCCAGCGGCAGCGGCTTTGAACGCCGAGTCGTCAGGGGACACGAAATTACCGGCTGAGTTCTTGACTTGCGCGTAGGTCATTTTGTTCTGCTTGACATAGGCATACTCCACATAGCCGATGGAGTTGGGCAAACGGCTGACAAAGGCGGCCACGCCTTCATTGCCTTTGCCGCCAGCGCCCGTGGGCCAGTTGACGGCCGTGCCGTCACCGACCTTGGCTTTCCAATCCGGGCTGACTTTGCTCAGGTAGTTGGTGAACAGGAAGGTGGTGCCCGAACCGTCTGAACGACGCACCGGTGCAATGGCTGCATCGGGCAGGTTCACGGTGGGATTCAAGGCCTTGATGGCCGGCTCATTCCATTTGACAATCTTGCCCAGGAAAATGTCGGCGATGACTTCGCCCGTCAGCTTCAACTGGCCAGGGGCCACGCCCACAATGTTGACCACCGGCACCACGCCACCAATGACGGTGGGGAATTGCAATTGGTTTTTCTGAGCCAGGTCTTCGTCTTTCAAGGGCATGTCCGATGCGCCGAAATCGACTGTCTTGGCGTCAATTTGCTTGATGCCTGCACCCGACCCCACCGATTGGTAGTTGACCTTTTGGCCCAGTGCCTTGTTGTATTCAGCCGCCCACTTGCTGTACAGGGGCGCCGGGAAACTGGCACCCGCGCCTGTGACGTCTTGGGAGAAAGCAGACAGGGACAAGCACAGACCCAGACTGGCTGCAGCGATTGCTTTGAGATTTTGCATGATGAGTAGACTCTCGGTGGTTGATGAATAGGCAAACTTTAAAAATCGAATGTGACATCAATGTGACAATCTTGAAAAGTTCACACAAGACTTTTTGTCACGCCATTGACATCCAAAAGACATATGCTGGAAAGATACGCAGCTTCTGCGCCGAAAAATTGAATCCTTTTTTATGCATAACGGTACCCTCCTCGCTGCCATTGACCTAGGCTCGAACAGCTTTCGCCTGGAAATTGGCCGCCTCAACCACGGACAAATCCACCGCACCGAATACCTTAAGGAAACGGTTCGTCAGGGCAATGGCCTGGATGCCGACCGCAATTTGACGCTGGACGCCATGCAGCGCGGCTGGGACTGCCTGGCGCGGTTTGCAGAACGACTGGCAGGCTTCCGAAAACACCAGGTGAGGGCCGTGGCCACCCAAACCCTGCGCGAGGCCCGCAACCGGGATGCGTTCCTCCTCAAGGCCAACCAAATATTGGGCTTCCCCATCGAAGTGATCGCCGGCCGCGAAGAGGCCCGCATGATTTACCAGGGCGTCGCCCACCTGTTGCCGCAATCGCCCGAGCGTCGACTCGTCATCGACATTGGTGGGCGCTCGACCGAGCTGATTCTGGGACAAAACCTCAACGCCGCGGTCATGGAGTCTTACCGTGTGGGCAGCGTGGCATGGAGCATGAAATATTTCGAGTCAGGCGCGCTCAGCGAGTCCGCCTTCGAGCGCGCAGAAATTGCGGCCAAGGCCATTTTGGACGAGGCCCTCAGCAGCTATTCGCGATCTCACTGGGACACCGCCTACGGCTCTTCAGGCACGGTGGGTGCCATTGCCGACATTTTGCAAGCGGCCGGCTGGCCCACAGGCGTCATCAGTCGTGAGGGACTGGATTGGCTGCAGCGTTGCCTGTTGCGCGTGGGCCACACCAACAAACTGCGCATGGAGGGGCTGAAAGAAGACCGCCGTGCCGTGATCGGCGGTGGCATCAGTGTGTTGCGAGCCCTTTTTGACCTGTTGGACATCGACACGCTGCATGTCGCGCAGGGCGCGCTGCGCCACGGCGTTTTGTACGACATGCTGGAGCGCGAAGAGGCTGGCTCTGACACCCGTTCACAAACAGTGGCTCGGCTGCTGACAACCTTTGGGGTTGACACCCCTCAAGCGCAACGCGTGAGCAAAGTGGCACGCCACTTGTTGCAACAACTTCACCCAGAAACTTCCGCTGAAGAATTTGCGAGGTTTCAGCGCAAGCTGGATTGGGCCGCCCAGTTGCATGAAATTGGCTCGCAAATTTCGCACAGCGATTACCACAAGCATGGCGCTTACATTCTGGACAATGCGGATGCGTTGGGCTTTGCCTTGCCAGAGCTGCATCGCTTGAGCTTGCTGGTTTTGGGGCACCGCGGGAAACTGCGCAAACTGGAAGTCGACTTTGACGATGAGTCTTTCATCAAACAACTGCTGGCACTCAGGCTGGCCGTCATCCTGTGCCATGCCAGACGCGACCCGGACTACAAGCCACTCCAGCTGCGTTTGTTGCAAAAGCCTGCCCGGGCGTTTGAGCTGAGCGTCCCCGATGACTGGGCCGCGCGCTTTCCACAATCTGCGCATCAATTGATGGAAGAAGTCACGGCCTGGCAAAAAACCAGCTGGACGTTTCAAGTCAAGCCCTGAAAGTGAATGTCACACATTTGAAACATTGCCAGGGCACCATGCATCTTTTAGAGTGAGCTGGATGCCATGAGTGAACGCCCCCCCATCGACGAAGAACACATCCGCCGACTCCGCGAGGACCTGCTGGACAGCCTGGATGAAGAGCTCGAGATGGAGCTGGACGACCGGGCACTGGACCCTTCTGCGCCAGACGAAGACAGGGTTTCACGCGCGCGTTACTTCCGAGAGCTATTGCGACTGCAAGGCGAACTCGTCAAGCTGCAAGACTGGGTGGTGGCCCATCGCCATCGCATTGTGATTTTGTTTGAAGGCAGAGATGCAGCCGGCAAAGGCGGCGTCATCAAGCGCATCACGCAACGCCTGAACCCCCGCGTTTGCAGGGTGGCTGCCCTGCCCGCTCCCAACGACCGTGAACGCACACAGTGGTACTTTCAACGCTATGTGGCGCATTTGCCCGCTGCAGGCGAGATCGTGCTGTTTGATCGCAGCTGGTACAACCGTGCTGGCGTTGAGCGCGTCATGGGCTTTTGCAATGACGACGAATACGAAGAGTTTTTCCGCACCGTGCCGGAATTTGAAAAGATGCTGGCACGCAGCGGTATCCAGCTCATCAAATACTGGTTTGCCATCACGGACGATGAGCAACACGCCCGCTTTTTAGGGCGCATCCACGACCCGCTCAAGCAATGGAAACTCAGCCCCATGGACCTGGAGAGCCGGCGCCGCTGGGAAGATTACACCCGCGCCAAGGAAACCATGATTGAGCGCACGCACATTCCG
>CAINMN010000005.1 GCA_903850735.1 uncultured Burkholderiales bacterium
AGGGCAGAATGCCGCTGCCCAGGCGCATGTTGCTGCAGGGGCAGTGGGCAATGCCAGTGCGCGTGCGCCTGCACACCCACCTGGCCGAGAACGACCACGACGTGGCCTACACCCGCGAAAAGTTCAACTGCACGCCCACCGAGTATGTGGAGCAATTGGGGTGGGTCGGCGACGATGTCTGGCACGCCCACTGCGTGAAAATTGACACGCCCGGCATCCACTTGTTTGCGCGCACGCGCACTGGCATTGCCCACTGCCCCTGCAGCAACATGCGCCTGGGCAGCGGCATTCTGCCCTTGCGTCAACTCCTGAACGCGGGTGTGCCGGTGGGCTTGGGGGTGGACGGCAGCGCCAGCAACGACGCGGCCCATTTGCTCAATGAAGCCCGCCAAGCCATGCTGCTGGCACGGGTCAGCAAAGGCATGGCGCCTTTTGGCTGTGACACGGGACCCGCAGAAATGACGCCACGCGATGCCCTGCGCCTGGCCACACGCGGCGGCGCCGAAGTTCTGGGCCGTCAGGACATTGGGCAAATTGCGCCGGGCTATTGCGCCGATCTGGCCCTGTACCGAACCGACACCCTGGCCATGGCCGGCGGCGCGATTCACGACCCGGTGGGCGCCCTGCTGCTGTGCGCCAGTGGCAACGCAGACTACACCGTGGTCAACGGCCGCGTGGTGGTGCGCGAAGGGCAATTGGTGACGCTGGACCTGGGGCCGCTGATCGAGCGGCACAACCGCATGGCCCAGCACCTGGCCTTGTCAGCGCACTGAGGCGCCAGCCTCGTACCAGCGCTTGATCAAGCCGCGCTCTTCTTCGGTGATGCTGGTGGCGTTGTTCATGGGCATTTGGCGCGTGACCACCGATTGCTGATAGATTCCCAGCGCGTGTTGCTTGACGCCTTCCGGCGTTTCAAAGCGCACGTTTTTCATCTGCACTTGTGCGCCATGGCATGACAGGCAGCGTTGCTCGAACACAGCGCTCACCTTCTGAAAGCTGACCGCCGCCGTGCTGGCTTGGGCGCTGGGCGCCACCGGTGCGGGTCGCAGCCAGACAATCACGCCCAGGATCACCACCACGCCGGCAATGGCGAAGGGCAGCGGGTTCTTGGCGCGGCCATGGTGGTAGCCGTGGCGTTGCACAAAAAATTGACGAATCAAGGCACCGGCCAGCATCATCAGCACCAGGATCAACCAGTGCTTCTCGTGGGTGTACAGGAAGCTGTAATGGTTGCTCAGCATGGCAAAGATCACCGGCAGGGTGAAGTAGGTGTTGTGCACGCTGCGCTGCTTGCCGCGCTTGCCATGCAGGGCCAACTCCTTGGGGTCCATCGCCTGCCCGGAGGTCATGGCCGCCACCACTTTGCGCTGGCCAGGAATGATCCAGAAAAACACATTGGCGCTCATGGCCGTGGCAATCATGGCGCCCACCAGCAAAAAGGCCGCGCGCCCCGCAAACAACTCGCAAGAGAGCCAGCAGGCGAAGGTGACCACGGCCATCATGATCAAGCCCACCGTGCGTTCGCCGTTTTCGCGAAAGCCAAACACGCGGCACACCGTGTCGTAAATCAGCCAGAACGCCACCAGGAAGCCCAAGGCCGTGGCAATCGCCACCGGGGGCGTCCAATCCATCAGGGACTTGTCGATCAGGAAGGTGCTGGCGTTCCACAAGTAGAGCACGGTGAACAGCGCAAAACCGGTGAGCCAGGTGGAGTAACTTTCCCAGTAGAACCAATGCAGCTTGGTGTGAATTTTCTTCGGCGCCACCATGTACTTTTGCGGGTTGTAGAAACCGCCGCCGTGCACCGCCCACATGGCGCCATCGACACCCTTCTCGAGCAAGTCGGGCGAGTTCGGCCGAATCAGGTTGTTGTCCAGAAACACGAAGTAGAAAGACGAGCCAATCCAGGCGATGGCCGTGATCACGTGGACCCAGCGCAGCAGCAAATTGGCCCAGTCCAGAAGGTATGCATCCATGTCAACGCTTCTCAATCAGACGCCAGCATCCAAGCTGGCAAGGGCTCTTCACCACTGCGGGCGCTGTGAAGAACAAAGGGGTCGCGCACATGGAATCTGAATCCTGCGCCGCTGCGACAACGGATAGAAGTGTATACAATTTTTGTCAACAATCAAGCCCCCTGAAAACCCGCCCTCGGGGGCCAAGGCCTCAGGCCTGGGAACGTCTTTGCAACAACTGTGCCGCCACCGCGACCGCAATCACCTCGGGCTCTTTGCCGGTGATGTGGGGCACGCCGATGGGGCAAGTCACTTGTTGCATGTCCTGCTCGGTGAAGCCCCTGGCTTCCAGACGGTGCCGGAAGGTGGCCCATTTGGTTTGGCTGCCGATCAGGCCCACGCTGCCCAGGTCGTGGTGCTCACGCTGTCGCTTCAGGCAGGCGGCCACCACATCCAGGTCTTCGGCATGGCTGAAGCTCATGATCAGCACATGGGTGCCTGGCGACAGATTCGCCACGGCAGCGTGCACCGGGTCGGAGTGCTCGGTCACCACATTGGGGGGCACCTGCACCGGAAAAATCTCATCGCGGCTGTCGATCCACAGCACTTGGTAAGGCAGCATGCCCAGGACCTGCACCAAGGCCTTGCCAACATGGCCGCCGCCAAACAGGGCCACGGCATCTTGCGGGCCTTTCAAGCGCTGTTGCAAAGAGGGAATGCTGTGCTCGTTGACAGACTCGTAGCGCAAGTGCACCACACCGCCACAACACTGGCCCAGCGCTGGCCCCAGGGCGTAACGCAGCACCCGATCCTGCGCGTGGCTGGGTGAGGTGTTTGCTGACCGCTGCAACAAAGCACGGGCTTCGGCCAGAGCCTGGTACTCGAGATGCCCGCCGCCAATGGTGTTGATCACGCCATCGGCAAACACGGCCATCCAGGCGCCCTGCTCGCGCGGTCCTGAGCCTTGCACCTGGTCGACGCTGACCAACACGGCTGGCGCGTGCTGCAAACGCGCCAGCAAGGCGGCCGTGTGCTGCGACACGGCGCTCAGTGGGCGCGTGCGGCCTTGGCGCGCTCGCAAGCCAGCAGAATGCGCTCGGGGGTGGCCGGCGCATCCATGTGCACCACCACCTGGTGCTCGGCACTGGCGCTGACCGCATCGCGCAGCGCGAAGAAGGTGGACAGCGCCAGCATCAAGGGCGGCTCGCCCACAGCCTTGCTGTTGAAAGGCGTTGGCTTGAGGTTGTGGCCGTCAAACAGGCTGACCTTGAAATGCTCCGGCACATCGCCTGCCACGGGAATTTTGTAGGTGCTGGGACCATGGGTGAGCAGTTTGCCCTTTTTGTCCCAGATGCACTCTTCCATCGTGAGCCAGCCCATGCCTTGCACATAGGCGCCCTCGATTTGGCCCTTGTCGATGGCTGGGTTGATGCTCTTGCCGGCATCGTGAACGATGTCCACGGCCTTGAGCCACCACTCACCGGTGCGGGTGTCGATTTCGGTTTCGGTGACGGACGCGCCGTAGCAGTAGTAATAAAAAGCGCGACCGTTCAAAGTGGCGAAGTCGTACTTGATCTCGGGGGTCATGTAGAAGCCCGTCACAGACAGACCGACACGGTCCAGCCAGGCTTGCTTGGCCAGATCGGCCCATTTCACCGACTTGCCACCGCCATGGGCCTGGTTGTCGGCAAAGCTCACGTCGCCCTCGGCACAGCCCAGCATGCGCGCGGCCACAGGGGCCAAACGGGCCCGCATTTGCGCGGTGGCGTTCATGATGGCCGCGCCATTGATGTCGGCGCCGCTGGAGGCCGAGGTGGCCGATGCATTGGGCACCTTTTGCGTGTCGGTTCCGGTGACGCGCACCAGGTCGGTGGAAATGCCCAGGCCATCGGCACACACCTGCGCCATCTTGGTGTTCAAGCCCTGGCCCATTTCGGTGCCGCCGTGGTTGACGCTGACCGAACCGTCCATGTAGATGTTCAGCAAAGCGCCACCCTGGTTCAGCATGGTGGCCGTGAAGCTGATGCCAAACTTCAAAGGCACCAAGGCGAGTCCGCGCTTGCGGTGCTTGTTGGCTTTGTTGAAGGCATTCACGGCCGCGCGGCGCGCTGCATAGCCAGACTCGGCCTCGACCTGGGCCACCACCTTGTCGCCCACCCAATCTTCAATGGTCTGGCCGTATTGCGTGACCATGGTTGCGGGGTTTCCCGACTCGGCGGGGTCGCGGTACATGTTGAGCTTGCGCACTTCCAGCGGGTCTTTGCCCAGGGTGTTGGCGATTTGCTCGATCACGGTTTCAATGGCAAACATGCCCTGCGGCCCGCCAAAGCCACGGAAGGCCGTGGCGCTTTGGGTGTGGGTCTTGCAGCGGTGGCTGATCAGTTGCAAGTTGGGCAGGTAATAGCAGTTGTCGATGTGCAAGCAAGCGCGGTCGTTGACCGGGCCGGAGTAGTCGGTGCTGTAGCCGCAACGCGAATGCAAGGCGATGTTGGCGCCCAGAATGCGGCCTTCTTCGTCGAAGCCCACTTCGTAATCGGTGCGGAAGTCGTGACGCTTGCCGGTGATGGTCATGTCGTCATCGCGGTTCACGCGCAGCTTCACGGGCTTTTGCAATTTGAAGGCTGCCAATGCCGCGCTTTGGCTGAAGATGCTGGAGTTGCCCTCTTTGCCGCCGAAGCCACCGCCCATGCGGCGGCAAATCACTTCCACATCGTTGGTGGTGAGGTTCAGCGCAGACGCCGCTTCACGCTGGTTGCCATCCGGGTGCTGGGTCGACACATACAGCGTCAACTGGCCGTCTTCGCGCGGCACGGCGTAAGTGATCTGGCCTTCCAGGTAAAACTGTTCTTGTTGTCCGGTGGCCGTGCTGCCCTTGATTTTGTGGGGCGCCTGGGCAATCGCCTCTGCGGCGTTGCCACGGGTAATGCCCTTGGGCGGCATGACAAAGCTTTTGGCCTGCATGGCTTCATCGATGGTCAAAATGGCCGGCAACTCACGCACTTGCACCTTGGCCTTTTTGGCGGCCTCGCGGGCATAAAGCATTTCACGCGCCACCACCACCGCAACGGCCTGGCCCAAAAATTCAACCTTGCCAACGGCCAGGAAGGGGTCATCGTGCACGATGGGGCCGCAGTTGTTTTCACCGGGAATGTCTTTGGCGGTGTACACCGCCACCACGCCGTGCTCTTTGAGAAT
>CAINMN010000006.1 GCA_903850735.1 uncultured Burkholderiales bacterium
ACCCACACCCTGCACAAACTGGAAGAGGTGGATAACTTCAACGACTTAGAGGTGTTGGCGGCCCACATCATGGCCTGCCAGGGGGTGGTCACCACCAGCAACTCCACCTCCCATTTGGCTGGTGCCTTGAACCAACGCAGCGCCCTCTTAGTGCCCTTTGGCAAGGGCAAGCTGTGGTACTGGCACAGCGTGAACGGGCGCAGCCTGTGGTACCCCAGCATTCATATTTTTGAACAAGCTGCCGATGGCAGTTGGGATCAGGCCATTGCGCAAGCCGCCAGCTTTGTTCAGGCGGCCTCATGAGCGCTGACACCATCAACCTAGTAGTGGGCTTTGACCAGCGCGAAGCGGTGGCTTATCACACCTTTTGCCAAAGCGTTCTAGAAACGGCCAGCTTGCCCGTGCGTTTTTTACCCTTGGCCGAAAACACCTTGGTCGACTACAAAGAAACCCACACCGATGGCAGCAACCGCTTCATTTACTCGCGGTTTTTGACGCCTTATTTGATGGGCTTTCAGGGTTGGGCCATCTTTGCCGATGGCGACATGGTGTGCCGAACCGACATCAAAGCCCTGTGGGATTTGCGCGACCCCAGCAAAGCATTGCAAGTGGTGCAACACGACTACCAAACCAAGGCCCACACCAAGTATTTGGGCAATAAAAACGAAAACTACCCGCGCAAAAATTGGTCCAGCTTGATCTTGTGGAACTGCGCCCACCCGGCGCACCAAGTGCTGACACCGACCTTCATTCAAGGCCAAAAGGGCTCTTTTTTACACCGGTTTTCTTGGCTAAGCGACAGCGACATCGGCCCCTTGCCGCCCGAGTGGAACTGGCTGGCGATTGAATACCCAGACAACCCCAGCGCGGCCCTGGTGCACTTCACCCTGGGCACACCGTGCTTCAAAGACTATGCGGATTCGCCCATGTCATCCATTTGGCACCAAGCCCGCGCACGCAGCCAAGACGGCATGGGAGAGTGAAGGATTGGCTCAGGCCACAGGCTTGGCCAACGGCTTGACGATGACCCAAATGCCGTGCCCCATGGTTTGGTGCGATTGCAAATGCACCACCTCAAAGTATTTCGATAAACGGGGCAACCACCAAGAGCTGGGTTGCTGAATCAAATGGGCATTGCGCCCATCGGACAACACTTTGCCCGCCGGCCCCTGGTGGATAGAAAAAAACCCCAAATTCACCGTGATGCGGGCCAACTCTTGCAGCACGTTGTCCAGCAACTCGGGTTCGATGTGCTCCAACACATCAATGCAGCACACCAAGTCGGCCGCTTTGGGTTCGCCATAAGCAGGAAATGCTGGGTCATAGGGGTGGTATTGCAACTCGGTGATGCCCGCCTGCGCCAAGCCCTTGAGCAGGTTTTTCTTACCGGCCCCATAGTCTGACACCGAGCGGATGTCCGATTGGCGAATCACCTCAGCCACAGTGGGCGCAAAAGCCAGGGATGCAACGCCATATTCGGGGTTTTGATGCAGCTCTTGCTGCATGCGGCGGTAATCTTCGCTGATGGTGTTGCCCATGATAATGCTCATTCGAAAGTACTTAGATTTTTTTGCTCGTTAGCCCACTCATTTTCTCACGAGACGAGCGCAAGACTGCCCATGAAAAAACCCCACCGCCCTTGTGAGGCAGTGGGGTTTAAGAGTTGCTAAACCTCAAGCTGGCCGATGGGCCAGCCGGGGATCAGAACTGGTGGTCGATACCAATCAAGGTGCCGGTCATGACTTTAA
>CAINMN010000007.1 GCA_903850735.1 uncultured Burkholderiales bacterium
AGCTCTTTTTTGACCCGCAGACCCACACCGAGCGCGGCGTGGCCATGCAGACCGTGGTTCACGGCTTGCATCGTGCATGCCAAGACGCGCAAACCCAACTGGGCATCGATGCCAGCCTGATCCTGTGCTTCCTGCGCCATTTGAGCGAAGAGGCCGCACTCGAGACATTGGAACAGGCGTTGCCGTTCCGTGACTGTTTCATCGGCGTGGGCCTGGATTCCAGCGAGGTGGGGCACCCGCCTGAAAAATTTGCGCGCGTGTTTGCGCGTTGCAAAGAACTGGGCCTGCATTTGGTGGCCCACGCGGGCGAAGAGGGTCCACCGGCTTACATTTGGAGCGCGCTCGATGTGCTGGGTGTGCAGCGCATCGACCATGGCGTTCAGGCTTTGAAAGACGAACGCCTCATGCAACGCCTGGTGGCCGAGCGCGTGCCGCTGACGGTGTGCCCGTTGTCGAACCTGAAGCTGCGGGTCTTTGACACCTTGGCCGATCACAATTTGGGAAAGATGCTGGATGCCGGCGTGTGCGTCACGCTGAATTCAGATGACCCAGCGTATTTTGGTGGCTACATCGGCGACAACTTTGTGCAAACCTTTGAAGCCCTGAACCTCACAGCACAACAAGCCTATGTGCTGGCGCGCAACAGTTTCGAGGCCAGTTTCGTGAGCACGCAGCTGCGTGAAAAGTGGCTGCATGAACTGAAACAATGCTTTGAAAGCTTTGTGGAACACGATGACTGAACCGAGTGCCCAGGCAGAGTTGCTGATCGCCGGCGGTGGCATTGGCGGCCTGGCTGCCGCCCTGGCGCTGACGCGCCAAGGCGCGCCCGTGCAATTGCTGGAGCAGGCCCAGGCTTTCACAGAGGTGGGGGCCGGCATACAGCTGGGTCCGAATGTGGTGCGGGTGTTGCAGGGCTGGGGCTTGCAATCGGCCCTGGAGGCGGTTGCCGCCTGGCCGCAACAATTGCAAGCGCGCAGCGCGCTCACCGGCGAGGTCCTGGCGCGTTTGCCCCTGGGCGCCGACATCGCGCAGCGCTATGGCGCCCCTTATGCCACGGTCCACCGTGCCGATTTGCACAGCCTGTTGTTGGCGGCTGTGCAAAGCCAGGGCTTGGCCAGCCTGAAGTTGCAATCGGTGGTTCAGTCGTTTGAAGAAGAGCCAACGGGTGTGAGGGTGAGCTGTGTTGGCGAGAACTCAGCGGCGCAGACTTTGTCTGCGCAAGCGCTGATCGGTGCGGATGGCTTGTGGAGCCGTGTGAGAACGCTGCTGTTGAAAGACGCACCGCCGCGTGCCACCGGCCATCTGGCCTACCGCGTCTTGGTGCCCCAAAAAATTCTGCCCCATGCCTTGCGCTGTCAGGATGTCATGGTCTGGATGGGCGAGCACATGCACGGTGTGCAATACCCTGTGTGCGGCGGCGACTGGCTGAATTTGGTGGTGTTGACAGAGTCGCAACTGCCCGCTGACGCCCAGGGCTGGGACTTGCCGCGATCCCCCGATGCGGTGGCGCAAGATTTGCGCAAGGCCTTGCGTGGCACTTGCAGTCCTTTGCAAGATTTGGTGCGGTACATGGAAGGCTGGCGGGTCTGGTCCTTGTGCGAACGTGGCATCGTGCAAGGGTCCCACCACATGGCACAAGGCCATGTGGCCTTGTTGGGCGATGCAGCCCACCCCATGCTGCCTTATTTGGCGCAAGGCGCAGGCATGGCGATCGAAGATGCTCAGGTGCTGGCCAGCGCTTGGTCTGAGCGGTCCTTGGCTGTGCCGCAGCGCTTGCAGCACTATGCGCAACAGCGCTGGCAGCGCAATGCCCGCGTTCAGCAACGCGCGCAGCGCAATGGGCAGATTTTTCACAGCACCGGCCTGATGCGCGTCGGTCGCGATTGGGGGCTGCGCAGCTTGGGCGCGCGCCTGATGGACATTCCCTGGCTGTATGGCGCTCAGCTGAGCGCGGGCAAGCCCTGACGCATCCGAGCGCGGTTGCAGGCATCGCTGCCCTCGCTGAATTCACGGCAGGGCGAAGAGCGCCACTCGTAAATGCCACAGCTGACTTGCACACCGATCTGCCCGATCAGGGCCGCACAGCGCGGCGGGGAATGGTCGGTGCCGCGCATGCGGCAAAGGGTGTCTGTGAGAGGGACGGTCAAGCCGGAGGGCACGCTGCCCCCGTTGTCGTCCAACTCCTCGACCGAGAAGTCCACACGAAAGCTGGCGCAGCAGGCGCCGCATTGTTGGCAGGCCGACATGCGTGCACCCCTTAGAGTTGGCCGAGCAGCAAATACTCCATCAAGGCCTTTTGCACATGCAAGCGGTTTTCGGCTTCGTCCCAGACCACCGATTGCGGGCCTTCGATGACCTCGGCTTGCACTTCCTCGCCACGGTGGGCCGGCAGGCAATGCATGAACAGGGCCTGGGGCTTGGCCACGGCCATCATGTC
>CAINMN010000008.1 GCA_903850735.1 uncultured Burkholderiales bacterium
GAGGGGAACGGTCAAGCTCAAAAGCCTTGATGGCAACAAAGAAAAATCCCACAGGCCTTCAGCAGGCTGTGGGTTTTATTTTGACCTGATGGTCGGGGTGAGAGGATTCGAACCTCCGGCCTCTACGTCCCGAACGTAGCGCTCTACCAGGCTAAGCTACACCCCGATGTATGCAACCGCAAATTATAGCTTAGCCGATCGAAAGCGACAGTTTCTACCCGCCATACGCCGATTCAGAATAAACTGAAACGATTCCATGTTCAACCGCCAACGCCCTCATTCGCCATGAACTTCTCAGACCTCATCAAAGCCCGCAAAAGCATTCGCGGCTTTCAAAACAAAGCGGTGCCGCAGGCGCTCATCGATGACATCATTGAAGTGGCCAAGTGGGCGCCTTCTTCCATGAACACCCAGCCCTGGCATGTCCATGTGGTGACCGGTGAGCCCTTGGATCGCATCCGTCAGGGCAACATGAACAACATGGTGAAGGGGATCCCTGCAAAGCGCGACTTTCCCATGAAGGAGGCCTACGAAGGCCAGCACCGTCAGCGCCAGGTGGAGATTGCCGTTCAATTGTTCGAGGCCATGGGGATTGCGCGCGACGACAAGGAGAAGCGGACCGATTGGGTGATGCGGGGCTTTCGCCAGTTTGACGCGCCTGTCTCGCTGGTGCTCACCTACGAGAAAAAATTGGAGCCCGCTGCCATCAGCCAATTCGACCTGGGAGCTTTTTCGCATGCCATCGTGCTGGCGGCTTGGGAGCGCGGCTTAGGTTGTGTGATCAATGGCCAAGGCATCATGCAGTCCAGCGTGGTGCGAGAGCATGCTGGCATTCCGGACGATCAGAACATCATGATTTGCATTGCCATGGGCTACCCGGACGAGGCCTTTGTGGCCAACCAAGTGAAGTCGGTGCGAGAGGCCAATGAAAATTTTGTGAGGTACATCGGGTTTTAAGCCCGATCAGCGCGCACGCGGCCTCACAACAAATAGTGGTCCAGCAAAAAGGCTGCAAAGAGCGCGGTCAGGTGGATCAAGGAGAAGCGAAAGGTTTTGCGAGCCAGCGCATCAGAGTACTCGCGCATCAGTGCCACGGCATAAGCGATGAAGCCGAGGCTGAGCACCGTGGCACAAACCAGGTAGAGCCAGGAGCTCATGCCAAAAGCGAAAGGCATCAGGCAGGCGGCCGCCAGCAACAAGGTGTACAGGAAGATGTGCAAGCGGGTGAATTCGTTGCCATGGGTGACGGGCAGCATGGGCAGGCCGGATTGTCGGTAGTCTTCCACGCGGTACAAGGCCAGGGCCCAAAAGTGGGGCGGCGTCCATAGAAAAATGATCAAAAACAAAATCGCGGCTTCGGCACCCACTTGGCCCGTCATGGCGGACCAGCCCAGCACCGGCGGCATCGCGCCCGAGGCCCCGCCGATCACAATGTTTTGGGGGGTGCGGGGCTTGAGCACCAAGGTGTAAATGATGGCGTAACCCACGAAGGTGGCAAACGTCAGCCACATGGTGAGTGGATTGACCCACACATACAACAACACAGAGCCCAAGGCGCACAAGGTGACAGAGAACAGCAGGGCTTGCCAATCCGACAATTGGCCGCGCGCCGTGGGGCGCCAAGCGGTGCGGCGCATTTTGGCGTCAATGCTTTTTTCTACCAGGCAATTGAAGGCGGCCGCTGCGCCTGCCACCAGCCAGATGCCCAAGCATGCCAGGGCCATCAACTGCCACTCCTGGGTGCTGGGAAGTCCGGGAATGGCAAGCACCATGCCGATGAGCGCACAAAACACAATCAGTTGAATGACGCGAGGCTTGGTCAGCGCGTTGTATTGCTTGAAAAGGGTGCCAATCATCGTGGGTTTGTTTCAGCTTCGAAAGAGCGGGGGCAGAGGCCTCGATTGTGGGTCAAATTGGGGACTGTTGCGGTTTGCCATCAGATCATTGCTTGCGATGCGGACCGATACCCTTTTGCTCATTGGTCTATCGATCATCTCCCTCTGTCACTGTGTATAATTTGTGATCTAAATCAATCAAAAATCTAATTTCCAGATTCCTCCCCATGAGTTTCAAATCTATTGTCTTCACGGCAGCGCTGCTTGCGGGTACGGTGGTCCAGACGTCGCAGGCGCAAGACCTGAAAGGTGACCCCCTGGCAGGCGAAAAAAAGATTGCCATGTGCATTGGATGCCACGGCATTCCGGGGTACCAAGCCAGCTTTCCTGAAGTTCACAAGGTGCCCATGATTTCGGGGCAGGGTGCCAAATACATTTACAACTCACTCATGGCATACAAGTCAGGTGAGCGTAAGCATCCCACCATGCGCAGCGTCGCACAAGGTTTGACGGAGCAAGACGCTGCCGATGTGGCTGCATACTATGAAGGTCACGGCAAATCTGCGCCTGCCCCCGAGCAGTTGGCGCCGCCCCCTGCCAAAGTGGCCGAGCTGCTGACCAAAGGCGGCTGCGTGGGTTGCCATGGTGCCAACTACAGCAAGCCAACCACGCCCGACTTCCCCAAGGTGGCTGGGCAGCACCGCGACTATTTGTATGTCGCGCTCAAGTCCTACAAGGCTGAGAACACCCCGACCTGGGGCCGCGACAACGCCATCATGGGCGGTGTGGCCAAGCAGTTCTCCCTGGCCGAACTCAAGATGATTGCGAACTACCTGGGAACCCAGCCTGGCGAACTCAAGATTGTTCCTCAGTCCAAACTCCGTTGAGACCGGTGGGTCATCGCCAGCACTGATTTTCAAGGATTTAAAAGTGAATATGCTTAGCCAACATTGGAACAAAATTGCTTACCGCTGCGCCGCGGCGTTTGCTGGGTTGTCGTCTGCGGCAGCCTATGCCGTGAATGACCTGCCAGGCGGCCCTGCTGTGCGCCAGCTGAATCTGCACGCGCCTGCGACCAAGCTTGCCGAAGAGCAAATCTACCTGCACTGGTTCATGATGATCATTTGCTTGGTCATTTTTGTGGCCGTTTTTGGCGTCATGTTCTATTCGATCTGGAAGCACCGCAAGTCGCTGGGCCACAAACCCGCGTCCTTCCATGAGTCGGTCAAGGTGGAAATCGCCTGGACCCTGGTGCCTTTCATCATCGTGATCTTCATGGCGATTCCCGCGACCAAGACCGTGATTGCCCAAAAAGACACGTCCAACGCTGACCTGACCATCAAAGCCACGGGCTACCAGTGGCGCTGGGGCTACGATTACCTCAAGGGCGAAGGCGAGGGCATTGCTTACATTTCGTCCTTGGACAACGAGCACCGCGTGCTGTCCAACTCGGGCGCCAAGGGCGCGACACCCGACGACTATTTGTTGAAGGTGGACAACCCCCTGGTGGTGCCGGTGGGCAAAAAGATTCGCATCATCACCACCAGCTCGGACGTGATCCACGCCTTTGCCGTGCCTTCTTTTGGCATCAAGCAAGACGCCATTCCGGGCTTCGTGCGCGATACCCATTTCCGCGCTGAGCGCACCGGCGATTTTTACGGCCAGTGCCAAGAACTGTGCGGCAAAGAGCATGCTTACATGCCCATTCATGTGAAGGTGCTGTCCGAGGCTGACTTTACAGCCTGGGTGCAAAAGAAAAAGTCTCAGGCCCCTGCTGCTGAAGACAAAAAGACGGCCGCTGCTGGCACCGAGCAAGTTGCTCAAGCTGCTGCCCCCGTTCAGAAGTGAATTGCGTTGAAAGACCGAGGTAAACCATGAGTGCTGTTCTCCCTCCCCACGGAAATGTGGCTGATTTGCATGACCATGACGACCATCACCATCCCCATGGCTGGCGTCGTTGGGTGTATGCCACCAACCACAAAGACATTGGCACGTTGTATCTGTTGTTCGCCTTCACCATGCTGATGTTTGGTGGCGTGCTGGCGCTGGGCATTCGTGCCGAGCTGTTTCAGCCCGGCTTGCAAATTGTCAACCCCGAGTTGTTCAACCAGTTGACCACCATGCACGGCCTGATCATGGTGTTCGGCGCCATCATGCCGGCCTTTGTGGGCTTTGCGAACTGGATGATTCCGCTGCAAATTGGCGCCTCTGACATGGCTTTCGCGCGCATGAACAACTTCAGCTTCTGGCTGATGATTCCTGCGGCGACCATGCTGGCTTTGTCCTTCTTCATGCCGGGCGGCGCGCCCGCTGCAGGCTGGACGCTGTATGCGCCGCTGACCATGCAAATGGGCCCCTCGATGGACGCGGCCATTTTCGCTTTGCACATCCTCGGTGCCTCTTCGATCATGGGCTCGATCAACATCGTCGTGACCATTCTGAACATGCGCGCACCGGGCATGACGCTGATGAAGATGCCCATGTTCGTGTGGACCTGGCTGATCACCGCTTTCTTGCTGATTGCCGTGATGCCCGTGCTGGCTGGCGCCATCACCATGACGCTGACCGACCGTCACTTCGGCACGACCTTCTTCAACCCGGCCGGTGGTGGTGACCCCATCATGTACCAGCACATCTTCTGGTTCTTCGGTCACCCCGAGGTGTACATCATGATTCTGCCGGC
>CAINMN010000009.1 GCA_903850735.1 uncultured Burkholderiales bacterium
ATCTTGACCTTGAGACCTTTCCCATGAAACCTGCCATCCTCGTCGCCCGCGCCATTTTTCCTGAAGTTCTGAACCGCTTGTCTCAAGCTTTTGAGGTCACCGCCAACCAGGACGATGTGGTCTACACGCCAGCCGAGCTGACCGAAAAAATGCGCGGCAAGGTCGGCGCTCTCACCACAGGCAGCGAGCGCATTGACGCGGCGCTGCTGGCCGCCTGCCCCAGCCTCAAGGTGGTGGCCAACATGGCCGTGGGCTACAACAACTTTGATGTGCCTGCCATGACCGCCGCCGGTGTGCTGGCCACCAACACCCCGGATGTGTTGACCGAGACCACCGCCGACTTTGGCTTTGCCTTGCTCATGGCCACCGCGCGCCGCGTGACCGAGAGCGAGCACTATTTGCGTGCCGGCCACTGGACCAAGTGGAGCTACGACATGTTTGCCGGCGCCGAAGTGCATGGCAGCACGCTGGGCATCATTGGCATGGGCCGCATTGGCCAAGGCATTGCGCGCCGCGCCGCCCATGGCTTTGGCATGCAGGTGCTGTACCACAACCGCAGCCACTTGCCGCCAGAGCAAGAGGCCGCGTGCGGGGCTCGCTATGCCAGCAAAGAAGAGTTGCTGCGCAGCGCCGACCATGTCATGCTCGTGGTGCCGTATTCTGCGCAAACGCACCACACCATTGGAGCAGCCGAAATCGCCATGATGAAGCCCACCGCCACATTGATCAACATTGCCCGCGGCGGCATCGTGGACGACGCCGCCCTGGCGCAAGCCCTGAAATCGCGCCGCATTGCCGCCGCTGGCCTGGATGTTTTTGAAGGCGAGCCGTCGGTGCACCCGGACTTGCTGACCGTGCCCAATGTGGTGCTCACCCCGCACATTGCCAGTGCCACGGTGGCCACACGCTTGAAAATGGCCAACCTGGCCGCGGACAATTTGCTGGATTACCTGGTGCACGGGCGGACCCGAACACCGCTGAACGAAGTGTCGCGTTGACATGATGCTGGACAACAATTTTCTGCTGGCGCTCATCAGCATCTTGCTGGTGATTGTGTTGATGGTCTTGCGCCGCTTGAATGGCCGGGACGACACCCTCCTGGTGACCGAACTCAAGCTCATGCAGGAAAAGATCGAGCGGCTCGAGCGTGACCTGCGCTATGAAATCAGCGAGTCTTCGCGAACCGGGCGCCAGGAATTGCAGCAAAGCCTGAACAGCTTTCAGCAGAGCCAGGCCGAGCAAATGGGCTCGCTGCAAAAGCACTTGGGTGACACCCTGAGCAACCAGATTCGCGCGCTCAGCGAAAGCAATGCGCAGCGCTTGCAGGAAGTGCGCCACACGCTGGACGCCCAGCTGCAGCAAATGCAGCAGACCAATGCGGCCAAGCTCGATGAAATGCGCAAGACCGTGGATGAAAAATTGCAGTCCACGCTGGAAGCCCGCTTGTCTGAAAGCTTCAAGCAGGTGGCAGACCGGCTCGAGCAGGTGCACCAGGGCTTGGGGCAAATGCAATCGCTGGCGCAAGGCGTGGGCGACTTGCAGCGGGTGCTGACCAATGTCAAAACCCGTGGCATTTTTGGCGAGGTGCAGCTGGAAGCTTTGCTCGAGCAAGTGCTGACCCCCGAGCAATACGCCAAGCAAGTGGAAACGCGCCCGCGCAGCAACCAGCGCGTGGATTTCGCCATCCGCTTTCCAGGCCGCGGCGGGGAGTCCGGCGAGCCCGTCTGGCTGCCTGTGGATGCCAAATTTCCGCGCGAAGATTACGAGCGCTTGTTGGAGGCGCACGACCGGGCCGACCCTGCGGCCGCCGAGCTGGCCGCCAAAGCCTTGGAGTCGCGCATTCGCAGCGAAGCGCGCAGCATTGCCGAGAACTACCTGGCACCGCCGCACACCACCGACTTTGCGATTTTGTTTTTGCCCATCGAGAGCCTGTACGCCGAAGTGCTGCGCCGCCCGGGCCTGATGGACAGCTTGCAACGCGATTACCGTGTGACGCTGGCAGGCCCCACCACCTTGTTGGCCATGTTGAACAGCCTGCACATGGGCTTTCGCACCTTGGCGCTGGAGCAACAAGCTTCCGAAGTGTGGAAGGTTCTGGGGGCTGTCAAAACGGAATTCGAACGCTACGGCGACTGGGTGGCCAAGGTCCGGGAGCAAGTGCAAAAGGCCGCCGACACCCTGGACCGTGCCGACACCCGCAGCCGCCAGATGCGGCGTGCCTTGAAAAACGTGGAAGCCTTGCCCGACGTGGAAGCGCAAGCCCTGCTGCCAACGCCTGACACCCTGACCGACGAGGAATGAAGCGCGAGCTGTTTCGCCTGGTGGCGGGCCAGATTTGCTTGCACGCTTGCATGACAGGCATGCGCCTGGCCTCACCCCTGATGGCTTTGCGCGAAGGCTACAGCGAGGCGGCCGTGGGCTTGTTGCTGGCCATGTTTGCCTTGACGCAAGTTTTCCTGGCCTTGCCCGCCGGCCGCTTTGTCGACCGCCATGGCATGCAGCCCACCTTGCGCATTGGCATCGCCATGGCTTGCGTCGGTGCGCTGTTGGCGGTGGCCTGGCCGCTGTACCCGGTCTTGTGCTTGAGCGCCTTGTTGACGGGGGGCGCCACGGGTGCGGTCATCATTGCGTTGCAACGGCACGTGGGGCACATGGCGGAAAACCCCGTCGCCCTGCGCAGCGCCTTCAGCTGGCTGTCGGTGGGGCCTGCCGCTTCCAATTTTGTGGGGCCCTTGCTGGCGGGCTTGCTGATTGACCATGCGGGTTTTCGCGCGGCTTTTGCCTTGATGGCGCGGTTGCCCTGGCTGGCTTGGCTGTGGGTTCGCGGCGTTGCCGAGCGACCCAGCCCTGCGCCGCCCGCGGCCAGCGGGCCACAACGGGTTTGGGATTTGCTGCGCGATCCGCCGCTTCGCCGACTCTTGCTGGTGAACTGGTTTTTGTCGTCCTGTTGGGATGTTCACACCTTCATGGTGCCGGTGCTAGGGCATGAGCGCGGCATCAGTGCTTCCGCCATTGGCATGGTGCTCGGGACCTTTGCCTTGGCGGCCACCCTGATCCGGTTTTCCTTGCCCTGGATGGCCGGGCGATTCAAAGAGTGGCAAGTCATCACGGCCGCGATGCTGATGACCGGTGGCATGCTGGCCGTGTACCCCTTCACCGCCACGGCATGGGCCATGGGCGTGTGTTCAGGCCTGCTCGGCTTGTCCTTGGGTTCGGTGCAGCCCATGGTGATGAGCACCTTGCACCAGATCACGCCGGAACGGCGCCAAGGCGAGGCGCTGGGCTTGCGCTTGATGACCATCAACGCCTCCAGCGTGTTGATGCCCATGGTGTTTGGTGCCACCAGCGGCCTGATCGGGGTGGCCGGTGTCTTTTGGTGTCTTTCAGCGGTGGTGACTTCGGGCGCCCGCGTCGCCTGGCGACTCAGAGCCGATAAAAATCACGGATGACGTTCCAGGCGTCTTGCACATCGTCGACATATTGGAACAAGCGCAGGTCTTGCGCAGAGAGCGCGCCTTCGTCCACCATCACCTGCAGGTTCAGCAAGCGCTGCCAGTAGTCCGTGCCGAACAAGACGATGGGCACCGGCTTAGCTTTTTTGCATTGAATCAGGGTCAGGGTTTCAAATAACTCGTCCATCGTGCCAAAGCCACCCGGAAACGCCACCAGCGCTTTGGCCCGCATCATGAAATGCATTTTGCGCAGCGCAAAGTAATGGAACTTGAAGCTCAGGCCTGGCGTGATGTAAGGGTTGGGCGTTTGCTCATGCGGCAAGGCAATGTTCAAGCCGACGCTGATGCCGCCGGCCTCATGCGCGCCGCGGTTGGCAGCCTCCATGATGCCGGGGCCGCCGCCCGTGCACACAAACAGCTTGTGGGCAGGCGACTGCTCGGCGCTGTAGGCGGCGACCTGCTGCCCAAAGGCCCGCGCTTTTTCGTAATAGTGGGCGTTGCGCACCAAGGCTTCGGCATGGGCAATGGCTTGGGGCTCGCCACCTGCGCGCGCCTTTGCGAGTTCGGCATGGGCCACTTCCGCGCTGCGAAAGCGCGCGCTGCCAAACACCACCACGGTGTTTTCAATGCCGTGCGCATGCTGTGCCAGGTCGGGCTTGAGCATTTCCAGCTGAAAACGGATACCCCGGGTTTCGCGGCGCAGCAAAAACTCAGGGTCGGCAAAGGCCAGCCGGTTGGATTCGGGGCGCAAAGCGTCTGCGCTCTCGCTTTGCGCCTTGAGCGTTTCCCAGGCTTCAGCCAGGCGTCGGTCTTGCGGGTCTAACATGCCATCCATGCCGACATGTTACTGTTAGAAATGAAAAAAGCGCCCGAAGGCGCTTTGCAAGCCAGCTTTTGGCAAGAAGCTTAGACGCGACGGCGGTATTCCGCGGTGCGGGTGTCGATTTCGATGCGGTCGCCTTGCGCCACGAAGATGGGCACGGGAATTTCGAAACCGGTGGCAATTTTCGCCGGCTTCAACACTTTGCCGGAGGTGTCGCCTTTGACGGCCGGCTCGGTCCAGGTGATCTCGCGCTCGACCGAGGTGGGCAATTCCACCGAAATGGCCTTGCCGTCGTAGAACACGACTTCGGCGGCCATGCCGTCTTCCAGGTAGTTCAGGGCGTCGCCCATGTTTTCAGCTTCGACTTCGTACTGGTTGTACTCGGTGTCCATCCACACGTACATGGGATCGGCAAAGTAAGAGTAGGTGCACTCTTTCTTTTCCAGAACGATCTGGTCCATCTTGTCGTCGGCCTTGAAAACCACTTCGGTGCCGAAGTTGTTCAACAGGCTTTTCAGCTTCATGCGCACGGTGGCCGCGTTGCGTCCGCCACGGGCGTATTCGGTTTTCAAAACGACCATGGGGTCTTTGCCTTGCATGATCACATTGCCGGCGCGAATTTCTTGTGCGATTTTCATAAGGTCAGGGGCGCGAGGGCCACAAAGGGAGGCCGCGAAGGGCGGCGGGGGCGAATTCCAGAATTCGCAAAGCCTTGAATTTTAACGCTTTTTCGCCACAAAGTCGACCAATTGCTGGGTCAGATCGGTTTGTTGGCGCAATTGCGCCTGGGTTTGCAGCGCCCAGGTCTGCCAAATTTGCCAGTCCGACGCCGACAAGGGCGGGCAGGGGGCGGCTTGGTCGGCGTTCCAGAACAGGTGCCAGGCCCGCACCACAGCGGGCGCCGCCAACACGTCCAGGAAGGCCGCCAATTTGTCCCAGTGGGCGCCATCGTGCTGGGGGTAAATTTGCCAGACGAAGGGTTTGCCGGCCCACAAGGCCCGCACCAGGGAGTCTTCGCCGCGCACAAAGTTCCAATCGCAGGTTTGCAGCATCTCATCGAAGGCCTCTTGGGGCATGTAGGCCAGGGCCTGGCAGGTCAAGCGGCTCAGGGCCGGTACCGGCTCCAAAGCCGCGACGGCCTGCTGGGCGCGCCCCGCCGTGATCTTCAATTGCACGGCTTGCGGCAGCGCCGACAAGCGCTGCAGCATGGGCAGCAGGTTGACCGGTTCGTAACAGAACAGGCTGACCGTCAAGGGCTGCGGGCTGGGCGCGGGTTGGGGGGTGGGCAGATCCGGCTCGCGCAGCAAGCCGCCGGTCTCGGCCGTGAAGCCCGGATAGAAAAACCATTTGGTGCAGCCCTGCGCCGGACCGCTGAGCACCGGCGAGGGCAGGCCATGCATGCGCGCCACATAGGCCTCTGCGCTGAGGTATTCCAGGTTCAGCCAGGTGCTGGCTTGGGGGTTGTGGCCCAGCATCGCCTGGTAACTGTCCGGCAACTCGCAGCCAAAGGCCTCGATGACCACCTCGGCAATGTCGCTGGGGGCACCCAGGGGCCAGGGCAAGACCTGCACTTGCGGATGGCCTCCAGGGGCCATCCAGGCCAGCGCAGCGGCATCGTCCACCCAAAGCCTGACCTGCGCACCTTGCTCTGCCAGAGAACGCGCCAAGCGCCAGCACACCCCCAGGTCGCCATGGTTGTCGATGACACGGCAAAAAATATCCCAGCGCAGCGCCAAAGGATGGGATGCAGCGGCTGAGCGGGGTGAAGCTGTCATGGTCTGTTTATACCGCGAGCGCCATCGGTCTCGGAGTCGGCACAATAGCCCCATGTCTTCTTCACACGTCTTTCCTGAAGCTTTGCTGGCCGAGGTGGCCGCATTGCCGGCTTTGCCGGGGGTGTACCGCTATTTCGATGCGGAAGACCAGGTGCTGTACGTGGGCAAGGCCATCAATTTGCGCAAGCGGGTGTCCAGTTATTTTCAGCGCGAGCATGGCGGCACCCGCATTGGCCACATGGTGGGCAAGATCGCCCGCATGGAAACCACGGTGGTGCGTTCGGAGGCCGAGGCTTTGCTCTTGGAAAACAACCTCATCAAGACGCTCAAGCCCAAGTACAACATCCTGTTTCGGGACGACAAAAGTTACCCCTACCTGAAGCTCACCCGGGCCCGACCCGCGAGTGCCAGAACCGCAGACGCTGCGCCCCATCCCGCAGACAGCCCCAGGGTGGTCTATTACCGCGGCGCGGTCGACAAGCGGCATGATTATTTTGGGCCTTACCCGAGCGTATGGGCGGTGCGCGAAGCCATTTGGCTGATGCAAAAAGTTTTTCACTTGCGCACTTGTGAAGACACGGTGTTCAGCCACCGCACGCGCCCTTGCTTGCTGTTTCAAATCAAGCGCTGCTCGGGGCCCTGTGTCGGCCACATCTCGGTGGAGGACTATGCCCACGATGTGGCCAGCGCCACACGGTTTTTGCGGGGAGAAACCCAGCAGGTCATGGCCGACCTGGAGCAGCGCATGCTGGCGCACTCCGACAAGCTCGAGTTCGAGCAAGCGGCAGAACTGCGCAACCAGATCACGGCGCTTTCCAAGGTCTTGCACCAGCAGGCGGTGGACACCGTGGACGACCAGGACGTGGACATTCTGGCCGTGCAAATTCAAGGCGGCAAAGCCTGCGTCAACCTCGCCATGGTGCGGGGCGGGCGCCATCTGGGCGACCGGCCTTACTTTCCCATGCATGTGGAGGACGCCGAGCCCTCGGAAGTGTTAGAGGCTTTTCTGGCCCAGCATTACCTCGAGGTGCCCGTGCCGCCAGCGCTGATCACCAGCCACCGTGTGGACAAAGGCTTGATCGAGGTGCTCAGCGAACAAAGCGGCGTGCGCATCAGCGCGGTTCACCAGCCGCGAGAACAGCGGCGCATCTGGCTGGAGATGGCGCAACAAAATGCGCAAATTCAATTGGCCCGCTTGCTGGCTGAAGAAGGCTCGCAGCAGGCGCGCACCCGCGCCTTGCTCGAGGCCTTGGACCTGGCGCCCGAAGACTTTGATGGCTTTCGCGTCGAGTGCTTCGACATCTCTCACACGGCGGGTGAGGCCACGCAGGCCTCATGCGTGGTCTTCCACCACCACAAAATGCAGGCCTCGGAATACCGGCGTTACAACATCGAGGGCATCACCCCCGGCGATGACTATGCCGCCATGCGCCAAGTGTTGATGCGCCGTTACAGCAAGCTGGCGGAAAGCGTTCGCCTGGGCGAAGGCCGCTTTCCCGATTTGGTCTTGATCGACGGCGGCAAAGGGCAGGTGGGCATTGCGCGCGAAGTTTTCGAGTCCCTTGGCCTGGACCTCTCGCGCATCGTGGGCGTGGAAAAGGGCGAGGGCCGCAAGGTCGGCCTGGAAGATTTGGTGTTCGCCGATGGCCGCGAGAAAGTCTATTTGGGACGCGACTCTGCAGCCCTGATGCTGGTGGCGCAAATTCGCGATGAAGCCCACCGCTTTGCCATCACCGGCATGCGCGCACAGCGTGCACGCGTGCGCGTGGGCGGCAGCAAGCTCGAGGACATTCCTGGTGTGGGCCCGAAAAAGCGTACCCGCTTGCTGCAACGCTTCGGTGGCGTGCGTGGGGTGTCCGAAGCCAGCGTGCAAGACCTGTGCACCGTGGATGGCATTTCAGAAGAGCTCGCTCAAGCCATTTACCAAGCCCTGCGCTAGCACCAGCGTGGCAATGACGGTGCTTAAAGCTTCACGCCGTATTTTTGCGCGTAGTCTTCCAACGACGGCAGGATAGACGGGTGCAATTGCACGCCTTCATTCAGTTGCTGCGCGCGGCGCGCCAACCCACCTTCACCCGGTAAACGAACCGGGCGCTGGGGATCGATGGGTTTGTTGGTGCGGCAGCGCTCGGCCACGGTGTCCATCTGGCGCAGAAAATCGGTATGGCCGCCAAAGGCTTTCAGGTCGTACAAAGTGATGTGCACCGTGGCACCCCAGCCTTCTTTCGGGTCTGCACGGCCATGGCCTGCCAAACCGCCCGTGAGCGATTCAACCAGCAAAGACAAGCCATAGCCCTTGTGGCCGTGGGTCAGGCCGCCCACAGGCAGCAGGGTGCCGGGCGGGTTGGCAAACAGCAGAGCCGGATCGTTGCTGGGTTGGCCATTGGCATCGATCAGCACATCGTAGGTGTATTTTTCACCGGCCTTGTGCTTGCGGTTGCTCATGCCATTGGTGGTGATGGAGGCCGAAATGTCCACCATCACGCCACTGTCGTTGCTCAGGGGAAAGCCCAGCGCCAAGGGGTTGGGCGTGAACACCGCCTGGGTGCCGCCATAAGGGGCCACGCTGGCCGAGTTGGCGTCGGAGCAGGCCAGCACCATCAGCAAATCGTCTTGCAATGCGCGCAACAAATACACGGCCAGGCAAGCGATGTGGTGGCTGCGGCGAATGACCAGGGATGACACGCCGAGTTCGCGCGCACGCGGGGTCAGGGTGTCCATGGCCTGTTTCATCAGCCAAGGGCCCGGCAGGCGCTGCCCATCCCACAGCAGGGCGGCAGGACGGTCGGAGACCACCAAGGGCGCACCCTGGGCCCGCATGCTGCCGGTTTCCAACTCCTTGAGGTAGCCGGCCAGCAAAGCCAAACCATGGGTGTCGTGGCCCAACAAGTCACCTTGGACCAAGGTGTCGGCCACGCATTCGGCGAGTTCGGTTTGCATGCCTGCTTTTTGCAGCAAGTTGCTGGCATAGCGGTGCAGTTGGTCCGCGGCGTAGCGAGGGGGCGTGGTCATGGTGTCTCCTGGGGGTTTTGCCTAAGCCATGCGGCAAGTCGCAAAAGCGGTTTTTCTTCTAAAATCATATCGTATGACGAATAACACTTCTTCTCTTCCCTCGGCACTGCGCATGTTCGATTTGCGCGGTCGCACCGCCTTGATCACCGGCTCCAGTGGCGGCATTGGCTTTGCGCTGGCGCGTGGCCTGCTGTCTGCCGGGGCGCGTGTGATTCTCAATGGTCGCGATGCGGCCAAGCTGTCACGCGCGGCACAGACCCTGCGTGACGAAGTTCAGGCCGCCACCGGCGATGGGGCGCAGCGCGTGCTCAGCGAAGGCTTCGATGTCACGGCCCAGGCCGAAGTCGATGCGGCCATTGCCCGCATTGAAAGCCAAGTGGGAGCCATCGACATTTTGGTCAACAACGCCGGCATGACCTTTCGCTCGCCCTTGGACCAGTTTCCCGTCGAGCAGTGGCACAACATCATGCGCACCAACCTGGACAGCGCGTTTTTGGTGTCGCGCGCCGTGGCGCAACACATGATTCAGCGCCAGCGCGGCAAGATCGTGAACATTTGCTCGGTTCAGAGTGAACTGGGACGGCCCGGCATTGCACCGTATGCGGCCTCCAAGGGCGCCATGAAAATGCTGACCAAGGGCATGGCCATCGATTGGGGCAAGCACGGCATTCAGGTCAACGGTTTGGGGCCGGGCTATTTCAAGACCGAGCTCACGCAGTCCCTGGTGGCCGATGAAAAATTCAGCGCCTGGCTGATTGGCCGCACCCCCAGCGCGCGTTGGGGCGATGTGGAAGATTTGGTCGGCGCCGCAGTGTTCTTGTCCAGCGCCGCCTCTGATTTTGTCAACGGCCATATCCTTTACGTGGACGGCGGCGTGACCGCCACCCTTTGAAACCGGAGATCCTCATGCCTCAAGCCCTCGTCATCCATTCCGCGCGCGATCTGCGCATTGAAGACACCCCGCATGAAGCCTTGGGTGAAAACCAGTTGCGCGTGCACATGCGCGCTGGTGGCATTTGTGGCTCCGACCTGCATTACTTTCAGCACGGGGGCTTTGGCACCGTGCGGGTGAAGCAACCCATGGTGCTGGGCCATGAGGTGTCGGGCGTGGTGGCCGAGGTGGGGTCGGCCGTCAAGTCGATTCAAGCCGGCACCCGGATTTCCATCAGCCCGAGCCGCCCCTGCGGCCACTGCGCGTATTGCCAGAAGGGCCAGCACAACCATTGCCTGAACATGCGCTTTTACGGCAGTGCCATGCCTTGGCCGCACATTCAGGGCGCCTTCCGCCAAGAGCTGATCATCGAAGCCTGGCAAGCCCATGCGGTGGCTGACAACGTGAGCGATGCCGAAGCGGCCATGGCCGAGCCGCTGTCTGTGGCCTTGCACTCGGTGCGGCGTGCGGGCGACCTGCTGGGCAAGCGTGTGCTGGTCACTGGCTGTGGCCCCATTGGTGCCTTGATCGTCATCGCTGCGCGCCGCGCCGGTGCCGCCGAAGTGGTGGCCACCGACGTGACCGATCAAACCCTGGCGCGTGTGCGCCAAGTGGGGGCCGATCACACGGTCAACGTCGCCACCCACCCCGATGGCCTGGAGGGCTACAAGGCCGACAAAGGCTACTTTGATGTGCTGATCGAAGCCAGTGGCAATGCCCAGGCTTTGCGCGCTGGTTTTGACGTGCTCAAGCCACGCGGCATCATCGTGCAGGTGGGCACGGGCGGTGAAATCTCCATTCCCCTGAACGTGCTGGTCGCCAAAGAGTTTGACCTGCGCGGCTCTTTCCGTTTCCATGAGGAATTTGCCTTGGCGGTGGAACTGATGAACAAAGGCCTGGTCGACGTGAAGCCCTTGATCAGTCACAGCTTGCCCTACACCCAGTTCGAAGAAGCCTTCGCGCTGGCCGCGGATCGCCATCAGTCGATGAAAGTTCAGCTGACTTTCGCCTGAGGCTGCCGCACCCCTGACCGGTCATTGCGAGGCCCCTTCGGGGCCGCCGCCATCTCGGGCCCCAGACAGATCGCCGCGCTGCGCTCGCGATGACGGGGCGAAGGGTCAGCCCGCGAAGATTTCCAGCAGGCGGTCGAGGCCACCCGATTCGATCGACACCATCGCTTGCTCACGCACTTTCGGCTTGGCGTGGTAGGCCACCGACAGGCCTCCGGTATCCGCGCA
>CAINMN010000010.1 GCA_903850735.1 uncultured Burkholderiales bacterium
GGCCAGGGCATGGTTGTTGGCATTCAAAGACTTCAGCACTTCTTCCAGGCTTTGGCGGTATTGCACGATCAGGGCCCGCTCCATGCGGCGCTCTTCGGTTTTGCCAAACACATCGAGCGCGGTACCGCGCAGGCCTTTGAACTTGGCCAGCAGGCCAAAGACACTCAGCATCCATGGGCCATAGCTTTGTTTGACGAGCTCGCCCTTCTCGTTGGTTTTGGCCAGCAGGGGCGGGGCCAAATGGAACTTGAGCTGGAAGTCGCCTTCAAACTGGTCGCGGATGCGTTGCTGAAAGGCAGGGTCTGCATGCAGGCGCGCCACTTCGTACTCGTCTTTGTAGGCCATCAGCTTGAACAGGTTGCGGGCCACGCTTTCGCTCAGGGTGGTTTTGCCCAAGGCCGCTTCGGCTTGCTGAACGCGGCTCACTTGGGCGCGGTAGTCCTCGGCGTAGGCGGCGTTTTGATAATCGGTGAGGTAGGCCACGCGGCGCTTGACCAGGTCTTCCAGGCTGCTGCGCTTTTTGAACGCGATCACTTGGGCGGGCTTGAGCAAGGCTTCCACACGTTGCCAGTCGTGTGCACACTGTCGGCCCCATTCGAAGGCCTGCTTGTTCTGCTCCACCGCCACCTCATTGAGTTCGATGGCGCGCAACAAAGCCTCACGCCCCAGAGGCACCCAGCCCTTTTGCCAAGCGTAGCCCAGGATCATGGGGTTGATGAAGATGGTGTCACCCATCAGTTGGGTGGCCACGGCGTTGGCGTCAAACACGCCGAGCTTGCCGGCGTGCGCTTGCGCGCCGATGGCGTTGCCGATGTCGGCCACGCAGGCCTCGGAGGGGTTTTGCCAGCCACTGTTCTTTACGAAGGCGGCGGTCGGTGTGCTGTAACCATTCAGGGCCACATGGGTGCGACCCGCGCGCATGCGTTGCAGGGTTTCTTTGCCTGCCGACACAATCGGGTCGCAGCCAATCACCAGATCGGCAGCGCCCATGCTGACGCGGGTGGTGCGAATGGCGTCCTGATGCTCGGCAATGTAGACATGGGCCCAGGTGGCACCCCCTTTTTGCGCCAGCCCGGCGGAGTCTTGGGTGACGATGCCGCGTCCTTCGATGTGCGCCGCCATGCCCAACAGCTGTCCAATGGTGATGACCCCGGTGCCACCGACACCTGCGACGATGATGCCCCAGGGTTGGGTCAAGGCCATCGGCGCAGGTTCCGGCAAGGCGCCCAGCGTGAACGGCGATGCCGCCTGGGCTTTGGCTTTTTTCTTCAACTGACCGCCTTCAACGGTGATGAAACTGGGACAAAAGCCTTTGAGGCAACTGGTGTCCTTGTTGCAGGTGCTTTGGTTGATGGTGCGCTTGCGACCGAATTCGGTTTCCAGCGGCTCCACACTCAGGCAATTGCTTTGCACGCTGCAGTCGCCGCAACCTTCGCACACGGCCTCGTTGATGACAACGCGTTTGGCAGGGTCGACCATGGTGCCGCGCTTGCGGCGGCGGCGCTTTTCGGTGGCGCAGGTCTGGTCGTAGATGATGACCGTGCAGCCTTTGATCTCGCGGAACTCGCGTTGAATGGCATCAAGCCGGTCGCGGTGCTGAATCGCGATGCCTGCAGGCAGGTCGCGCACGCCTTGGTATTTTTCAGGCTCATCGGTCACGATGGTGATCTTTTGAGCGCCTTCGGCGCGCATGCTTTGTGCGATCTGCACGGGGGTGTGCCCTTCGGGGCGCTCGCCCACGGGCTGGCCGCCGGTCATGGCGACGGCATCGTTGTACAGAATTTTGTAGGTGATGTTCACGCCCGCAGCCACACTTTGGCGCACCGCCAGCAAGCCGCTGTGGAAGTAGGTGCCATCGCCAATGTTGCTGAACATGTGCTGGTCGTTGCTGAAGGGTTGCTGGCCCACCCAAGGCACACCTTCGCCGCCCATTTGCGTGAAGCCTACGGTGCTGCGGTCCATCCAGACACTCATGAAGTGGCAGCCAATGCCCGCCATGGCGCGCGAGCCCTCCGGCACCTTGGTGCTGGTGTTGTGGGGGCAGCCCGAGCAAAACCAGGGTTGGCGGTCGGCCTTGACCTCGATGACCTGCAGCGATTGCTCTTTGGCTTGCAGGATGGCCAGGTGCGCATCCATGCGCGCGGCGGTGTCGGCGTCCACGCCCATTTTCTTCAGGCGCTGGGCGATGGCCTTGGCGATCAGGGGCGGGTTCAGTTCGGCATTGGCACGCAGCAGCGTGTGGGCGCTGGGGTTGGCCTGAGCCCATTCACCGCCCGAGACCTGGCCGTCCACCTCGTTGTACTTGCCCAGCACATGCGGACGCACATCGTCGCGCCAGTCGTACAACTGCTCTTTGAGCTGGTACTCCATGAACGCACGCTTTTCTTCCACCACCAAAATTTCTTGCAAACCGGTGGCGAATTCCCGCGTGGTCTGCGCTTCCAGCGGCCACACCACGCCCACTTTGTGCAAGCGGATCCCCAGGCGCTGGCAAGTGGCATCGTCCAGCCCCAGATCGATCAAGGCTTGGCGGGTGTCGTTGTAGGCCTTGCCGCTGGCCATCAGCCCAAAGCGGTCGTTGGGGCCGGAGATGACGTTGTGGTTCAGTTTGTTGGCGCGGATGTAGGCCAGGGCCGCGTAGCTTTTGTACTCAAACAGCCGCGCCTCTTGCGAGAGGGCGTCGTCCGGCCAGCGGATGTGAATGCCGCCAGGCGGCAGCGCGAAATCGGGAATGACCACCTGCACGCGCTCGGGATCGATCATGGCGGTGGCGCTGGACTCCACCACTTCCTGGATGGTTTTCATGCCCGACCAGATGCCGGCAAAGCGGCTCAGGGCAATGCCGTGCATGCCGTAATCCAGCACGTCTTGCACGCTGGCCGGGAAGAACACGGGGGTGCCACACGCTTTGAAGATGTGATCGCTCTGGTGGGCGGCGGTGCTGCTTTTGGCCACATGGTCGTCACCCGCCACGGCCAGGACCCCGCCCCAAGGCGTGGTGCCCGCCATGTTGGCGTGCTTGAAGACGTCGGAGCAGCGGTCCACGCCGGGCCCTTTGCCGTACCAGATGCCAAAGACGCCGTCGAATTTGTTGCTGCCCGGGGGCGCAAAGCCCAGTTGCTGCGTACCCCACAAGGCGGTGGCGGCCAGCTCTTCGTTGACGCCTGGCTGAAACACAATGTTCTGCGCTTGCAGGTACTTACGGGCCTTCCAAAGGGCCTGATCGTAGTTGCCCAGGGGCGAGCCGCGGTAGCCGCTGATGAAGCCGGCGGTGTTTTTGCCCGCCAGCGCATCGCGTTGACGTTGCAGCATGGGCAGCTTCACCAACGCTTGCACACCGCTCATGAACGCGCGCCCATGGTCCAGAGAGTATTTGTCATCCAGGGTCACTGTCTCCAGCGCTTTGCGGATGTGCTCGGGCAAGGGTGCGTTCATTCGGGTCTCCTCAGTCAAGCCAGTGTAGGGGGCTTGTACAGACAGTGCCAGTCATTGAACGAAAAATTTTCGTATGCGCGCCTCATGGCACAAGTAACGCAGGGGACATCCGCGTCAGGCATCAAGGCCGCTGGGGCAAGGGCCAAAGCGCCCACATGCGCAGGTTTTGTCGGGTGCGCCCCGCCAATTGGCCGGCCGCGTCACCCGTGCCGGCAAAAAAATCGGCGCGCACCGCGCCCACGATGGCGCTGCCCGTGTCTTGCGCGACCACCAAGCGACGCAGCATTTGCGTGGGTCCGTCGGAGACCATCCACAAAGGGGTGCCGTAGGGCACGCTCAGCGGGTCGATGGCCACCGAGCGGCCGGCGGTCAGGGGCACGCCTTGTGCGCCGCGGGGCCCTTCTGACGGGTCGGGCAGGGCTTCCTCGCGGAAAAAGATGTAACGCGGGTTGGTCCACATCAGCTCTTGGGTGCGGTGGCGGTTGGCGGCCAGCCACGCCTTGATGCCAGGCCAGGTGGCATCGCGCACCAGGCCTTGGTCGAGCAGCCAGCGGCCAATGCTTTGATAAGGCTGTTCGTTGGAAGCGGCAAAAGCCACGCGCACGGTGCGCGTGGTGCCGTCGGCTTCGGTGACGCGCAACCGCCCCGAGCCCTGGATGTGCAGCACCATCGCATCGACCGGATCGGCCAGCCAGGCAATCTCTCGGCCTTTCAAGGCCTCGCGGGCTTCTGGCAGCGTTTCAATCTCGCGCCGGGTGAACCAAGTGCGGCCCGTGCGGCGCAAATTCTCCAGCCCAGGCGCCGGTGCGTACAAAGGGGTTTCAAAGCCGGGTCGGCGCGCGCGTGAGGCGTCGAAGATGGGCTCGTAATAGCTGGTCAGCAGGCCATTGGCCTGGCCCTCGGCACTTTCCAGGCGGTA
>CAINMN010000011.1 GCA_903850735.1 uncultured Burkholderiales bacterium
ATCAACACACGGATTTCGAGTTTGTCTTCATCCTGATGATATTTTGTATGACTGAAATTACGAATCATTTCAGATTTTTCTATGACTTTGTCATATCCAATGGAGATGATCTCTGAAAAAGAGCGTAAAGATTTTTGACTCATATATTCCTGTTTCATCAATCTTCAAAATTAATTAGCCTTGAACCGGACTTGCTACTTTGAAATGGTACGGCTGTTGGTCCCTGAAATCAAAACTATCACTGCAAGCATATCAAACCTAGCAATGTTTTCAAGCACTCAGAAATGAGGCCGCAGCAATAGGCGGGACCACTCCATTAGGTAGTCATCCGCTCGGTTCTAATTTTTTGGCTAAAAGTGAGAGGCAATACGAGCCACAAAACCTCTTCTTGTGTGGCTGGCCAGTTGCTGTAACTCGCAGTAACCGACATACCCCCTCCCCCCCGGCATACGGAGCTTAGTACGAGCATTCACATAAAATTTAGGTAGCTTCTAGGTAGAAATAGGGATAGAATCAAAATTCACCCTTGTATTTGCCAGCTAAAAGCAGTGGTTCGATTCCTGTCGGGGGCGCCACACGGCCCTGAGGTTGCCTTACTCCAGACGCATCACGCGCTGGGCGTTTTTGTAGGCCACAAGCTCCATCGTGCTGGGCTGCAAACGTGCGAGCAAACCCTTGCGGATTTCAGACACGTTTTTTTCGAAGTTCACGTTCGGGTTGTAAGTGTCCGTTCCCACCATGAACCGGGTTGGAAACTCTTCCATCAGCTGTATCCATTCCTCTTTGGCAAAGTCTTCGCCATAAATGACGCGCTGACGAATTCGCTCGTTGTCGACGTTGGGGAAATGAGAACGCGAGCGCGCTGACATTTCACAGTAGATGTTTTCATGCTGCCCCAACAAAGACCGGACCAAGGCCACATTCGCCGTGAACAGGCAATGCGAAAGCACAATGGGAACCTCCTTGTACTGCGTGGCCAGAGACTTGATTTGATCCACGGAGTCCGCATCGTCTTCCGCATGGATTTGGATGAAGCCGCGGTGTTTGGCGGCAATCTTGAACATGGCCTCCACTGGGGCAGCGTCGATTTTCACTTTGCGCCGAAATGCGGCCACCGGGTTCGTGGTCTGATTGTTCAAAATCAGCTCGCCAAAGCCTTTGATGCGCCCGGTCGCAAACAACTGGTCGGACGCCTGCAGCAAATTCTTGTAGGTGTCCAGGCTGATGTCGGTGAGCCCACCGGCACCGTGCTGCATGTAGATGCTGGTGAGCTCCACCTGGCCGGCGGTCGGAATGTATTTTTTGCCCAGCAGCTGGAAATACGGCTCGGTATCCCAAGGCCCAAACGGCGGGCCGACTGCGCCCGACCAAGCCACATTCTGCTCTTCCATTTGTTGCTTGAGCAGGCTGGGCGAAACCCAGCGTTGCACATGTCGGTGCACATCCGCGATGGGCACTTTTTCAGCCAGCTCTTTGGAGGACAGAGATGTCTGCGCATGGGCCACGGCAAGCATGAGGGCGGCCCCGCTCAAGGCAAGCCCCAGGGTGCGAATTTGCGACATGATCAGTGACCCGCCGGCGCGCTTACTCCGGCTGCATCCCCGCATCACTGAAGGCCTTGGCCCAGGCTTGCAATTGCTCCACCATGAAGCTTCCCAACTCGGCGGGCGTGGAGCCACTCAAGTCAAAGCCTTGCTTTTCAATTCTGTCACGCACATCGGGGCGGGCCATGGCGGCGTTCAGCTCTCGGCTCATGCGGTTGGCAATCTCGGGCGGCAGCTTGGCTGGCCCGTACAGTGCAGCCCAGGTGCCTGCGGTCAATGTCGGCAATCCGGCCTCGGCCACGGTCGGCACTTGCGGCAGCAAACTGGAGCGTGCAGGCAACAAAACCGCCAAGGGCTTGAGCTTGCCATCTCGAATGTGCGGCAAGGTGCTGGTGGGCGTGGCATAGGTCAGCTGCACATGGCCGCCCAGAATGTCGGTGATGGTCGGCCCCTCCCCTTTGTAGGGAATCAGGTTCATGTCGACTTTGGCCTCGCTCTTGATGCGCGTGAACATCAGATTGGTCACGCCGCTGTAACTGCCATAGTTCAGCTTGCCCGGGTTGTTGCGCGCATAGGCGAGCAATTCGGCGGCATTTTGAACCGGCAAAGAAGGCTGGGCTACCAGCACATAGACGTAACGGCCCACCAATGACACCGGCGTGAAGCTCTTGATGGGGTCATAGGGTGGGTTCTTTTTCAGCAGGGGGACCTGCATCATGGGGGTGTTCGAGGCCAGGAAAAAGGTATGGCCATCGGGCTCGGCACGTGCGACGAAGTCGCCAGCAATGGCGCCGTCAGCGCCAGGGCGGTTTTCCACCAGCACAGGCTGCCCCAAAGAGGTGGTCAGGGCCTGGGCCAGGACGCGGGCCACAGCATCGGTGGAGCCCCCCGGTGGGAACTGCAAAACGATGCGAATGGGCTTGGTGGGCCAATTCTGGGCACCGGCCAGGGTTGAGAACACGGCCAGGGTCAGCACCCCCAGCAGACGAAGCACAGAACGCAGGATCATGACTTCTCCGATTCAACATGGCGGAACACCACAAAAAAAGTATACAGAAACACCTTGGAAAGTGAACCTGTGCTGAGTCATCCCCGCGACCCGGGATTATTTCCAATCTCGCCTCAAGTCTCCCCTCTTTGGTGCCGATACCCAAACCATGAAGGCTCAACAATTCATCGAACAGGCCACGGCAGACGCCCTGGCACACCACACCCGGCACCGCGAGGCGTACGAGGACACGTTCGACTACCTGGCGCGTCCAGGGCGAACGGTCATCGTGATCAAGAAGCCCTGGCCGATCGGACGATCGGGCAAGGTCTTTGAGTTCAGCGAACCGACCGACGGGTATTTCCGCGTCGGGGTCGAGATGGACGGCAAGCGCGTCTACATCCCAGCCTATGCACTGGCACGCTGGCTAGGCGCGCCCGATTGCGAAAAAGCCGAGTTGCGCCATTTCTACTTCCTGATGAAGTTGAATGCCGGCGGCTTTCCAGAATTTCCGGACGATTCGGAAATTTTCGAGAACTGAGCCGCGCTCAGGCGGCGTGGGCATCGGCCACGAACACCCGCGCTTTGCGCGGGTTGACCACCAGGGTTTCGCCTTCTTTAAAACCTTGTTGGTCAAACGTCTGGGCTGAAATTTGCGCTTCGATGATGCGCTCTTCTTCGCCCGGGGCTGGGTTCAGGGCCTCCAATTCCAGTCGGGCGATGGGCCCCACCACGATGGCACGGGACAACTTGGCCACAATGCCTTTGTCACCACTGCTGTAACGGCTCACCTCCAGGTCATGCGGACGCACATAGGCAAAGGCCTTGGCGTCTTGCACACTTTGGTGTTCCGGCGTCGCCAGGCGAACCGCGTGGTGATCGGCACCGATCTGCATCTCCCCTTCGTGGGCGCGGCCATGAAACAGGTTCACGTCGCCCAAAAAGCCGTACACAAACGGGCTGGCCGGATGGTCCCAGACCTGTTGCGGTGAGCCAACCTGCTCGACACGTCCGCTGTTCATCAGCACCACACGGTCGGCCACTTCCAGGGCCTCTTCCTGGTCGTGGGTGACGAAGATGCTGGTGACATCCAGGTCCTCGTGCAGGCGACGCAGCCAGCGGCGCAATTCTTTGCGCACCTTGGCGTCCAGCGCGCCGAAGGGTTCGTCCAGCAACAACACTTTGGGCTCCACCGCCAGGGCCCGGGCCAGCGCGATGCGTTGGCGTTGGCCGCCTGACAACTGCGAGGGGTAGCGATCGGCCAACCAGTCAAGTTGCACCAGGCTTAGCAAATCATGGACCTTGCGCTTGATTTGGTCTTCGCTGGGGCGCTGGCCACGCGGCTTCACGCGCAGGCCAAAGGCCACGTTTTCAAACACGGTCATGTGCCGAAACAAGGCGTAGTGCTGAAACACAAACCCCACCTGGCGCTCGCGCACATGCACATGGGTGGTGTCTTCGCCGCTGAACAGAATGTGACCCGCATCGGCGGTTTCCAGACCCGCGATGATGCGCAGCAAAGTGGTTTTGCCACAGCCCGACGGCCCCAAAAGCGCCACCAATTCGCCGGAATGAATGTCCAGGCTGACATCGCGCAGCGCCTGGAAATCGCCGAACTGCTTGTGAATGTTGCGAACTTCAATGCTCATGTTCAAACCTCAAACGGGGGATGCGGCATGGCTGGGCACAGCGCTGGCCATGGGTTTTTCGGGGGGCAAACTGGCAGCGGCTTCGCGCTCGCGTGCGTGCTGCCATCCGACAACGCTCTTGATCGCCAGGGTGACCAACGCGAGCAAGGCCAGCAAAGAGGCCACTGCAAACGCAGCCACAGACTGGTATTCGTTGTAAAGAATTTCCACATGCAAAGGCATGGTGTTGGTCTGGCCGCGGATGTGGCCAGACACCACAGAGACCGCACCAAACTCGCCCATCGCGCGTGCGTTGCAAAGGATCAGGCCGTAGATCAAACCCCATTTGATGTTGGGCAAGGTCACATGCCAAAAGGTTTGCCAGCCGTTGGCGCCCAAGACAATGGCCGCTTGCTCTTCGTCACTGCCTTGCGCTTGCATCAGCGGAATCAACTCGCGGGCAATGAAGGGGAAAGTCACAAACACCGTGGCCAGCACAATGCCCGGCACGGCAAAAATCACCTTGATGTCATGCGCTTGCAACCAGGGACCGAACCAGCCCTGTGCGCCAAAGACCAGCACATAGATCAAGCCCGCCACCACCGGCGACACCGAGAAAGGCAAATCGATGAGCGTGATCAGCAAGGACTTGCCTTTGAACTCGAACTTGGCAATGGCCCACGCAGCGGCCACGCCAAACACCAGGTTCAAGGGCACGGCGATCAAGGCGGTGACAAGGGTCAAACGAATGGCAGCCCAGGCATCTGGTTCTTGCAAGGCCACCCAGTAAGCGTCAAACCCTTTGCGCAGTGCCTCGGTGAAAACCGCCAGCAAAGGCAGCACCAGGAACAAGCCCATGAAGGTCAGGGCCAAGCCAATCAGGGTGTAGCGCACCCAACGCGGTTCGGTGGTGCTCATACGGGTGCTCCCGAACGCTTGCGCTGCCAGGCTTGCAAGGCATTGATGACCAACAACAGCAAGAAGGAAAAACCCAGCATCACGACCGCCACGGCTGTGGCGCCGGCATAGTCGTACTGCTCCAGTTTGCCAATGATGATGAGCGGCGTGATTTCAGAAATCAGGGGCATGTTGCCCGCAATGAAAATCACCGAGCCGTATTCGCCAATGGCACGCGCAAAGGCCATGGCAAAACCCGTCAGCAACGCAGGCGCCACCGAGGGAAAAATCACCCGGCTGAAAGTTTGCCAGCGTGTTGCGCCTAGGCAAGTGGCCGCCTCTTCCAGTTCTTTTTCTGCGTCTTCCAGAACGGGCTGGACAGTGCGCACCACAAAGGGCAGGCCAATGAAAATCAGGGCAATCACCACGCCCTTGGGATTGAAGGCCAACTGGATCCCCAAAGGCTCCAGGTACTGGCCAACCCAGCCGTTTCCCGCCAGCAAAGCGGTCAATGAAATGCCAGCAACTGCTGTGGGCAAAGCGAAGGGCAAGTCAACCAAGGCATCGACAAATTTTTTGCCAAAAAATTCATAGCGCACCAGCACCCAGGCAATCAGCAAGCCAAACACCACGTTCACCAACGCGGCGATCAATGACGCCCCGAATGTCAAGCGATAAGAGGCCATCACGCGCGGTCCCGTCACGGCCGCCCAGAATTGGTCCCAGGTCAAGGTGAATGTTTTGAAGACCAGCGCAGACAAAGGGATGAGCACCAGCAAGCTGAGGTACAGCATGGTGTAGCCCAGCGTGAGGTTGAAGCCCGGCAAGACGCGCGCGGGTGCGCGCTTTGCTGGCCATGACATTGCCAAAGAAGACATCCGTGATCCTGGGTTACTTGAGCGTGTAAATCTTGTCGAACTGGCCGCCGTCGTTGAAGTGCGTTTTTTGCGCCTCGCTCAAGGACCCAAAGTACTCGTTGACGGTGAACAGCTGAATGGGCTTGAAGGTGTCCGCATACTTTTTCAGAATGGCCGAAGAACGGGGGCGCAAGGCGTGCTTGGCAGCAATTTCTTGGGCTTCATCCGAATAGAGGTAATCCAGGTAAGCCTTGGCCAAATCGGCCGTGCCTTTCTTGCTGACCGTTCGCTCCACCACAGCCACCGGGTTTTCTGCCACGATGCTGCTGGTGGGGTGCACGGCATCGACCTTGCCGGTGCCAAACTCGCGATCGACCGACACCACCTCGGACTCGAAGGTGATCAGCACATCACCGATGTTGCGCTGCAAGAAAATATTGGTGGCATCGCGCCCGCCCTTGGCCAGAATGGGCACGTTTTTGTAGAGCTTGCGCACAAACTCGGCCGCATCGGCATCGGTGCCGCCCTTTTTGCGAACCGAGCCCCAGGCTGCCAAATACGCCATGCGGCCATTGCCACCAGTCTTGGGATTGACCACGATGACCTGAATGCCTGGCCTCACCAGGTCATCCCAGTCCTTGATGTTTTTCGGGTTGCCATTGCGCGTCAGAAACAACATGGTGGAGCTGGTGGGCGAGGCATTGTGGGAAAACCGTTTTTGCCAGTCCTTGGCGACGATGCCGCTGCTGGCCAGGAACTCAATGTCGGTGGTGGTGTTCATGCTCACCACATCGGCGTCCAGCCCGTCGTTCACCGCGCGGGCTTGGGCACTGGAACCTCCGTGGGCTTGGTCCACTTTGACGTCTTTGCCCGTGGTTTTTTTGTAGTGCGCCACAAAGGCGGCGTTGTAGTCCTTGTAGAACTCACGGGCAACG
>CAINMN010000012.1 GCA_903850735.1 uncultured Burkholderiales bacterium
AGGCAAAACTCAAGACCTGACCCCCATATGACCCCCCACTATTTCCTCTGTGTGACCTTGTTCACTTCGGCGTGAACGTCCTTGATCTCTAGCGCGATCAGACGGCTCATTTCATGCAAGGCCTCACGCTGTGTGTCGAACACCTGGTGCAGCACAAAACTGTCAGGGGTCAGTTGTGTGAATTTGTGATGGGGCAGGACATGGTGCAGTTTGTCTTGTTCGATCAGGTACCAGGCAGTCAAATTTTCCACGTGTCATCCTTTGGGGCGGCGTCGTTCAATGCGCTGCACCGGTTTGATTGAACTTCTTGAATTCTTTCGCAATTTGCTCGTGCGACTCTCGGCTGAGCTCGGAGCGGGGCGGGCGCACGCGCATCCAATCGGTGTCACGGTATTGCAAGGCCATCAAGAACTTGAGCGAGGGAACCACAGGCAGGCTTGCGAACAAGCGGGCAAACTGCTCTAGGCGCTCGTCCTCGTTGCCGATTTTGTTGCCACTGACCGACACTTTTTGGGCGGCGCTGGATTGAACGAGTTTGACCATCAGTTCCGGGACCAGGTTGGCATAGCTGGAAATGCTGGCATGGATGCCCAGGTTGGCCATGGCATGTGCGTTCAAGTCTTGGGTGGAGAACACGGGCAGCATGGCCACGAAAGAGCGTATCCAGTCGTTGGTGTGGCTTGCGTTGTGGCTTTGGTCAATCAGACCATGGAACATGCCGGGTGCCTGGCGCAAGATGTCCGTGATGACATTGGGTTTCAGGTCGGTCCGCCCGCCCTTCACCAGGGAAGACAGGTAAAGCCTGACGCCTGTGCCTTGGGTATTTTTCGCGATTTGGATGAAGTACTCCGCCAGGCCAAGGTCGGTGATGCTGCCCTCGGCCAGCGGCGGCGTGATGATGCAGCCGTGCAAGCCCAGCGGTTGCACGGCGCGAATCAGCTGCACGCTGTCCATCCAGCTTGAAAACCCCACATGCAGCAGGATGTCTTTGCCTGATACGCCATGGGCCATCATTTGCTTGACGGCCTCCAGGCGTTCCGTGGCTGAAAAAGCCTGGCCTTCGCCACCATGGCCAAACATGACAATGCCCGCCACGCCCTTGGCACCCAGTGTTTTCACATGGGTAGCGAGTTTTTTGTGGCTGATTGAAAAGTCTTCGTTCAAGGGGTTGAGCAAATCCACCCAAACGCCTTGAAGCCCTCCAACGATCGCTGTCATGGCCACTCCTAAAAAAGTTGCCGAAGCCTATCTGAATATTATCAAAGAGATGTGAGACTGGGTAGGTTTTTGGCTTACTTGGACATCATCCGCATCGCATCCTCCAAACCCTTCAAGGTCAGCGGAAACATGCGATGGCTCATCAGCTGTTGAATCACGCTGATGCTTTGGCGGTACTGCCACACCCCCGCAGGCTCGGGGTTGATCCAGGCAAATTTGGGATAAGCATGGGTGAGGCGCTGCAGCCATTCGGCGCCGGCCTCTTCGTTGTTGTATTCCACACTGCCGCCGGGCTGCAAAATTTCATAGGGGCTCATGGTGGCGTCGCCCACAAAGATCAGCTTGTAGTCTTTGTTGTACTTGCGGATGATGTCCCAGGTGGGAAATTTTTCAGCGTAGCGGCGCTTGTTGTTTTTCCACAGGAAGTCGTACACGCAGTTGTGGAAGTAGAAAAATTCCAGGTGCTTGAACTCGGCTTTCACCGCCGAGAACAGCTCTTCCACGCGGGCGATGTGCTCGTCCATGGTGCCGCCCACATCCATCAGCAGCAACACTTTCACATTGTTGTGCCGCTCGGGAACCATCTTGATGTCCAGGTACCCGGCGTTGGCCGCGGTGCTGCGAATGGTGTCATCCAGGTCGAGTTCGTCGGGCGAGCCCTCGCGCGCAAATTTGCGCAGGCGCCGCAGCGCCACCTTGATGTTGCGGGTGCCCAGCTCCTGGCTGTCGTCATAGTCTTGGTAGGTGCGTTGTTCCCAGACCTTGACGGCGCTCTTGTTGCCGCCCTTGCCGCCAATGCGGATGCCCTGCGGGTTGTAGCCGCCATTGCCAAAGGGCGAGGTGCCGCCTGTGCCTATCCATTTGCTGCCGCCTTCGTGGCGCTCTTTTTGTTCTTCCAGGCGCTTGCGCAAGGTCTCCATCAACTCATCCCAGCCCATTTTCTGGATGGCTGCTTTTTGCTCGGGCGTGAGTTCTTTTTCCAGCACTTGGCGCAGCCAGTCCAGTGGCACATCTTGCGTGAAGTCGGTCAGCATTTCGACGCCTTTGAAGTAGGCGGCGAAGGCCCGGTCGAACTTGTCGTAGTGCTTTTCGTCTTTGACCAGGGCCAGGCGGCTCAGGTAATAAAAGTCGTCCATGCTGCAGGCCTCGCTGGCCGGGCCCACCACATTGGCTTGCAGGGCTTCCAGCAGGGTCAGGTACTCTTTCACCGAAACCGGCAACTTGGCGGCGCGCAGGGTGTAGAAAAAGTCGGTCAGCATGGTGTTGTCTCCGCGTGATCAGCCGCGCGGCTTGGTCAATTGGTGGTCCAGGTGCGCACGCACCGCAGGCCATTCGGCGGCGGTGATGCTGTAAACGCAGGTGTCGCGCAAGCTGCCATTTGCGGCAATTTGGTGCGAGCGCAAGACACCGTCGAGCTTGGCGCCCAAGCGTTCAATGCCGGCGCGGCTGGCATGGTTGAACCAGTGGGTTCTGAATTCCACGGCGATGCAGTTCAAGCTCTCAAAGGCATGCGTCAACAGCATGCGTTTGCACTCGGTGTTGATCGCCGTGCGTTGCACGCTGCGCCGGTACCAAGTGGAGCCGATTTCCACGCGCCGGTTGGGCGCATCGATGTTCATGTAGGTGGTCATGCCGACAGCATGGCCAGTGCGCGCGTCGATCACCGCGAAGGGCTGCATGCTGCCCGCTGCGTGCAGTTTCAGGCGGCGCTCAATTTCTGCCGCCATGCCCTCAGCGGTGGGGATGAAGGTGTACCAAAGGTTCCAGAGCTCACCATCCCTGACCGCATCGATCAAGTCGTCGTGGTGCGCCATGGACAGAGGCACCAAGTCCGCATGCTGTCCTGTGAAAGTCAGGGGTGCCAGGTTCATGGGGCCTCCTCATCGGACGCATTTTTGTCGCGAAATCGGCGCGCGGCCTGCAGGCCCATGCCGCCCCCCAGGCCCACAAAGGCGATGGCCACGATGCTGCCCGCGCTGTAACCTTCTGCAAAAAGTTCCAGGCCCAGCAAACGCCCCAAGCCAAAGCCCAGCAAGGCGCCCACGACGAAGCCGACCGCATCGGTCAGACCTTCGAGGAGCAGGGCGTTTTTCATCAGCGGTTGCGGCTTTGCATGAACACCAGTTTTTCAAACAAGGTGACATCTTGCTCGTTCTTCAGCAGGGCGCCGACCAAGGGCGGGATGGCCACTTTTTCGTCCTGCGTTTGCAAGGCGGACAAAGGGATGTCTTCGGCCACCAACAGCTTGAGCCAGTCCAGCAGCTCGCTGGTGCTGGGCTTTTTCTTCAAGCCCGGCAGGTTGCGCACGTCGTAAAAGGTCTTGAGGGCCACGGCCAGCAATTCTTGCTTGAGGTCGGGGAAGTGCACGTCCACGATCTTGCGCATGGTGTCGGCATCGGGGAACTTGATGTAGTGGAAGAAGCAGCGGCGCAAAAAGGCGTCGGGCAGTTCTTTTTCGTTGTTCGAGGTGATGAACACCAAGGGGCGGTTCTTGGCGCGCACCAACTCACGGGTCTCGTAGCAATAAAACTCCATGCGGTCGAGTTCGCGCAGCAAGTCGTTGGGGAACTCGAT
>CAINMN010000013.1 GCA_903850735.1 uncultured Burkholderiales bacterium
TGATCCGCCTGGAATATGAGCGACATTCCACGGATTGCCAGTTGTCGGGGTCATAATGCCGTAGGCAAATTCATGGGTATGTGTCATCCCGACAATCACGGCTCCAGCGGCTAATAATCGCTCTACGCACGCGGAATCATTGTCAGCTTTGTGGTCGTGTCGTACCCTAGAGCTGCAGGTTGTGGGTAGCCCTGCTATGTCATACAAGTCCTTTACGGCAACTGGTACGCCGTGGAGTTCGCCGCGCCAAAATCCAGCCGCGAGCTCGCGCTCGGCTTGCTCAGCCGCCAGGATTGCTCGAGACTCGGTCAATCTGGCAAAAGCGTTTAATCTAGGCTCTTGATCCCTAATTCTCCCGAGCGCATTTCGTACTAATTCGAGCGGCGACACAACGCGCCTTCGGAGCAGATCTGCAACTTCCCTCAGCGGGAGATCTAATACATCGTTCGTCACGTTAGCGCTCCATCCAGCGTGCTTGGAAGGTATTTGACGGCGGAGTTTCCGCCAAGCCATCCGTGTGGAGCGCGTCAAGGAGCTGAAAAAAGCTTGCAACATCCGGAAGCAGTTGCTGCAGTCGATTCTCATCGATCACCATGTTCGCCGTTTTGCTGGTTGCCTTGAGTAGTTCTAAATTAGGTGGAACACGCAATGTCATTTTTATCTCGCCATATTCAGGATGGACCCAATTACCCGTGAAGCTTTAGACGCGACCGTTCTCCACTTAGTTGCCGAAACTAGCGAAGAGGCGCATTTCCCCCGCACACCTTTCGATGTCACTCGGTTTACAACGGTATTTGAGAAAAGTAAAGCAGTCCAATCGAAAGGAAGGCAATAATTGCGGCTTAACGAGACGGGTATCGATTAGTACCTCTCTTGGAGGATTAGTTCATTCAAGGAGGAAGGTACCTGTGGGCACAGCAGGTACCGCCAAATATCGTGGATGAAGCAACATCTTGTCCGCTGGGTCTTACAGTTTTTTTGACCTTACTTTCGAATGTGTGATCGAACAATACATCGACCGATTTGCTTGCAATTGTGCCGAACATCGATTCTGTAAGAAGACGCTTTCGCCCTCATCCACCCGCAACCAGCCTCAGCTTCTTCGCGCCAACGCTTGGTACGACGAAAGCAAGGGTGTTTCTACCGAAATGACACGGTCCCGCTTCGCCGAGACCCTGTCATCAGAGTTAGAACTTAAGCCAAGTTCCGCGTAGCCCTTGCTGCTCTACGCCGGGTTTGCTCCAATCACAGACCCCCTCCTTGAAAATCGTATTCAGGCGTGTCCATTGATCTGCCGTGAATGCTACTACCTTACTTTCGAATATGCGGTCGAACAATACATCGACCGATTTGCTTGCAATTGTGCAGTACATCGATTCTGGTCAGACGACGCTATCGCCCACACCCACCCGCAACCGCCCTCAAGCCCGCTCAACTAGCGTTCACCCCACGGGGTGTACCAGACGAAAAGTACCGTGCTGATGCCGTAGACGGCCATGCCCATCCCCACTAAGGAAAAAACCATCCAGGCTGGAGCGTTCCAGTACGCCAAGAATGCGCCACCAACCGCAACCACTGCCAAGCGCAATGTTCCAGCAAGCACAGGCCCGCTGGCTTTTCCTGCACCTAATGATGAAAAGTAAAGCGAGAGACCCACCCCAAAGAGACCGTAAAAGGGACCCGCGCAAAGGAAGTAACTTGCGCTCGATTGAATGACTGCTGTTTCACGCGTGAAAAGCGCTGTCCACACTTCAGGCGCGACTGCGACCACCAGGCCCAGCGCACCCAAAACGGCCGTGGCCAATGCCGCCGCGGTCCAGGCAGCTTGGCGCGCCCTTTGGATATTTCCGGCACCAATTGCCATGCCCACCAGCGGTACCGACGCCACGCCGATCGCAAATGCGATGGGTACCAACAGAAATTCCAGTCGGGTGCCAATGCCATAGCCTGCCAAGGCTTCGGTACCAAAGTAGGTGACTAGGCGCGTCAAAATTAAAATCGTCAGAACCGTCTGGAGCGGTGAAATGCAGGCCACTGCACCCACACGCAATATGTCGTGCATGTGCTGGCGCACCAACGGAGTGCCTCGCACTGGCAGCTTCACCTTGCCTCGGCCGGTAGCCAGGTAAGACCACAAAAACAACGCACCTGCTGCGTTGGCCAACACACCGCCAGCGGCCACGCCCCGCATGCCCAGTGGGGGCCAGGACAACCAGCCCAGGCCCAGCGCACCTCCGATCGCCACCTGCGCCAGTGCCACCAAGATGAGGGTCGCAGAAGGCACCCGCATGTTGCCA
>CAINMN010000014.1 GCA_903850735.1 uncultured Burkholderiales bacterium
CAAATCGGCCAAACTCCCACGATCATTCTGGGCCTGGGATGAGATGCTGGAGATGAACAAGACAGGCTATTTCCCCTACACCCCCAACACCAACCTGCTGTATGGCTTGAGCGAGTCCTGTGACATGCTGTTGGGCGAGGGCTTGGACCAGGTCTTTGCGCGCCACCAGCGTTGGGCGGCAGGTGCGCGGTCTGCGGTGCAAGCCTGGGGCCTGGACATTCAATGCGCCGACAGCGCACTTTACTCACCCATCCTCACCGGCGTCATGATGCCCGAGGGGATCGATGCCGATGCGGTGCGCCGCGTCATTTACGAGCGTTTTGACTGCTCCTTGGGCACGGGCCTGGGCAAGGTCAAAGGTCGCATGTTCCGCATTGGACATTTGGGCGATTGCAATGACCTGACCCTGATCGCCGCCTTGGCGGGGTGTGAAATGGGCCTGAAACTCTCCGGTGTGAAGCTGGCGGACTCGGGCGTGCAAGCCGCCATGGCTTATTTCGCAGCCCATCCTGCGCCTTACACCCTGGCATCCGCTCAGTGACCTTTTGTTTTTTTGGAGGTGACCATGAAACGTAGAACCTTGTTGTCGGCTGCCAGCGCAGGCGTTGCAGTGCTCGGTGCGCCCATGCTGCGTGCGCAAACCTTGCCGACAGGCACGATCCGAGTCATCGTCGGCTTCCCGCCGGGCGGCGGCACCGATGCCCTGGCGCGCGTCATGGCGGTGAAGCTGCAAGCCCTGTGGAACACATCCGTGGTCATTGAAAACAAGGCAGGGGCCGCAGGGGTGATCGCCGCAGACTATGTGGCCAAGCAACCCGCCGACGGCAACACCTTGCTGATGGCCCACATCAACAGCCATGCGATTGCACCCAGCTTGCAACCCAAGCTCGGCTACCAGATTGAGCGCGACTTCACCCCGATTGCCCTGGTGGGCGTTACCCCCAATTTGCTGATTTGCAATGCCCAGCAGCCCGCCAAGACGGTTCAAGACCTGGTGGCACTGTGCAAGCAACAACCCGGCAAGATCAGCTTTGCTTCGGCGGGTGGCGGCTCGGCACAGCATCTGGCCTTGGAGATGTTCAAGCTGCGTGCGGGCATTGACGCATTGCATGTGCCCTACAAAGGCTCCGGGCCCGCCCTGACCGACCTGATCGGTGGCCAGGTTCAGTACTGCTTTGAAACCATGACGTCTGCCACGCCCCATGTGAAGGCGGGCAAGGCCATTGCGTTGGCGCAAACCCGCACCAAGCGGGCCAAAGGCCACCCCACGGTGCCCACCATGGATGAACAGGGTTTTGCCGGCTTTGATGCCACCACCTGGTACGGCATGGTGGCTCCCGGTCGCCTGCCCGCGGCCATGGTCAAGCGCATGAACGAAGACATGAACCGCGTGATGGCCATGCCCGATGTGATCGAGAAGTTCGAGCAGTACGGCGCCGAGGACGGTGGCGGAACGCCCGAGAAATTCGCTGAATTCATTCGCAGCGAACAACAGAAATGGGCGCGCGTCGTCAAGGACGCCAAAGTTCAGGTTGACGCCTGATCAGCTGGTCAAGCCTTTGTAGAACATGTAGGCCGCCAGCAAATACAAAATGCTGGCGAAAATCCGCTTGAGCTTTTTCACGGGCAGGCTGTGCGCGGCTTTGGCGCCCATCGGTGCCGTGAAGACGCTGCACACTGCGATCACCACCAGGGCTGGCACCCAGATGTAACCAAAGGCCCCGGTGGGCAGGTTCTCGACATTCAGGCCGCTCACCACATACCCCGCCACGTTGGCCACGGCGATGGGAAAACCCAGGGCCGCGCTGGTGGCCACCGCATTGTGAATGGCAATGTTGCACCAGGCCATGAAGGGCACGCTGATGAAGCCGCCACCCGCGCCCACCAAACCCGACAAAAACCCGATCACCCCGCCGGCCGCCAACTGGCCGCCAAAGCCGGGCATTTGCCGCGAGGGTGCCGGTTTTTTGTCCAGAAACATCTGCGTGGCCGAGAAGCCCACAAACAAGCCAAAGAAAATCGCCAAGGAGGCGCCTTTGAGCATGGCAAAAACGCCCACACTGGCAATGGCACTGCCCAGCACGATGCCAGGCGCCAAACCCTTGACCAAATCCCAACGCACCGCGCCACGCTTGTGGTGGGCGCGCACGCTGGAGATGGACGTGAAGATGATGGTGGCCATGGACGTGGCAATCGCCATCTTGACGGCCAGGTCGGCACTCACCCCTTTGTTGGACAAAAGAATGGTCAGAAAGGGCACCATGATCATGCCGCCGCCAATGCCCAACAAGCCAGCCAGAAAGCCTGTGCAAATGCCCAGCGTGGCGAGTTCAAGAATGACGTGTAACTGCAGGTCCATGAGGGGGCCGATCTTGGATGAGGGAAAGTAGGTGTCTGCAAAAGCCACCGGACCGTCATCCTGAACGCAGGGGTTCAGGTGGGCGAGGTCAGGCTGGCGTTGGGTTCATCTGACGCGAGACGATCACGCTCCCCAGCCGATGTTCCAAGTCCTGGCTCATCAGAGCATTGGTTCAAGGAAATATAAAGCCCGGCGGTTTTGCAGACGGGCTCATTGTAGGAGAAGGGGGGAGGGCTTGCAGGCCGACGTGTCGCTCTGGGCGCAAGGGATCAGAGCAGCTGGCCGTCCACGCCCAGGGCCACATCGAGGCGGTTCAGCAGGTCTTGAAGTTGTTGGCCGTCCACCGAAGCCTCGGAGGCCGCGGGCGTTTTTTCGGTGAGGTCAAAGGCCAGGTTCAGGGCTGCCAGCACAGCAATGCGGTCGCGGGCCTTGATTTTGCCGGCATCGCGGATCTTGCACATCGCATCGTCCACCCGGTCTACAGCAGCCTGCAAGCGTTGCTCACCCCCTTCGGGGCAGCCCAGCACATAGCCCTGGCCCATGATTTGAACTTCGACTTGCTTCATTCACTGTCCTTGCTGCTGGCCAGGTCCTCGGGCAGGCGCTCAAGCAGGGCATCAATGCGGGTGCGCGCCACATTCAGCCTGGATTTCAGCGTGTCACGCTCATGGGAGAGTTGAGAAACCTGCGCCGACAACAAAGCGTTGGTGCGCTGCAGTTCCTCATGGCGAACCAGCAAACGCTCCACGCGTTCGGTGATTTGGTCGAGCAGGGATGGATTGGCCATTTTGTTATTTTAAGGTCCATGCAAGGCTTCTGCCTACAATCGCTTTTGTTGGTGCTCGCAGCGTGGTTCACACGCAGCAGTTCAACGGGAAGCAGGAGGGAGAGTTCTACCGAACCGACCCAGCCTGCGCTGCCCCCGCAACGGTCAAGCGAACGTGCCTTTTGAAAGGTGCCGCCCCGTCCAAACAAGCCACTGGATGCCTTGAACAAGCATCTGGGAAGGCGGACGCGGTTGTCTTCGCCAGCCCGGATACCGGCCAACAAGGTGGCGGTGCGCTTGCGCACCGCTGTGACGTCCATGCACTGTCGGGGAAGGCGGTGAGGGCTGTTTCTGGTTCAGATCTCATGAAAATCCACCGTATTTGTGCTTTGGGCGCATCCGCAGCGGCTTGCGCCGTCATTTCCACAAACCAACTGGCTGCGCAAACGCTGGACACCCAAGTGGTGATTGCTTCGCGCATTGTTGAACCTTTGGCCGAGGTTTTGCCCGCTGTCACTGTGATCACCCGAAAGGAGATCGAACAGCAAAATTTCGATGATATTTTCAGTGTGTTGCAAGGGATTCCTGGCGTTGAGTTGTCTCGCATGGGCGGGCCAGGCAGCCCGATCTCCATCTACGCCAGGGGGGCCAGCAGTTCACAGACCCTGGTTCTTGTGGATGGCATCCCATTTTCTGCGCAGGGAACCATTGGCGCCCTGTCGCCACTGGAAACCATTCCATTGCAACTGATTGAGCGCATTGAACTATTGCGCGGAAATGCCTCTGCTGTTTACGGACCGGGCGCTGTCGGAGGGGTCATTCAGATATTCACTGACATGGGGGGGGCTTCTCAAGGCGTTCATGCTTCCATGACGATGGGCTCCAAGGGAACCCAGCAGCTTGCGGCGGGTTGGTCAGGCAAAGCAGGCGACACCCGCCTGCATTTTTCGATAGGGCAGAACAGCAGTCGTGGCATCGAGGCGCTCTCGCACTTGAAGTATCCGGCGGTGAATCCAGGCTTGAATGGCTATCGCAATGATTTTGTGAATGGCTCGCTGACGCATGCTTTCTCGGGGTCATCCAAGTTGCGGCTTCATTACATGGGGAGCCTTCTCAGTTCGGAGTTTGACAACAATTACGCGGCTTCCCCTGCAGATCAGTGGAAAAATCGCTCAAAGACAGAAGTCTTGGGCGTGGAACTTGATCAGCGCCTGTCGGGCCGCTGGCATTCAAAGTTGCAAATGTCACAGTCGATCAACGACCAATCAACCCTCACCAACAACCAATTGAATGCCAGCTATGGCTCTTTTGTCACCAAGCATCAAACTTGGCGCTGGGGCAGTGAATACGAACTGACGGCCCGGGATATCCTGAGCTTTGGCTACAACAGCACGCGCTCGAGTTTGGATGCCAGTCACACCGGGTACTTGGCCGATTGGTCCGAGATTCCTGTGAGCCTCAACCCCTCCATGGGCATGCAACGAATTCATGGCGGTTTGAACGCCACCCGTGATCGCTGGAATTTCCAAGCGTCCCTCGGCCGTGAAATGTTGCCGCACAACATCCATGGGAACACTTATTTGTTGGGGGCAGGGTACCAATTGGGGGGCGGCTACAAAGCCACATTGACCCGTTCCAATGCTTTGCAATCGCCGACGGTGGGCCAACTGTACGACGTGTCTTTTGGTGGAAGCCAAACCCTCAAGCCCGAAAAGTCCAAGAGCTTGGAGGTGGGCTTGCAGTTCAACGGCCCCCAGCAACAATGGCGCGTGGTGGCTTTTCAAGTGGACTACACAGACTTGATCGCGGTAGGCAACACCTTGGTGTCGGACCCCTTTTGGTCTTTGCAAAACATCATGCAGCTAGAGAACGTCAACAAAGCCAAAAATTCTGGCATGGAGACTTCCTACAAGCAAAGCTTTGGACGCTTCAATCTCGGCTTCAACTTGACCCATCAAACACCGGTGAATGTGGACTCCACAGTGGCCGTCATGAACAAATCCCGAAACTTTGGCGCCTTCAACGCGGACTATGCCCTGGATGCCAAGTCCAATCTCACGGCAAAGTTATTCGCCACGTCCAAAAGAAAAACTTTTGATCCCGATGCCAATAAAGTCGACACCGCCGGGTACGCGGTCTTGAACCTTGGCTACAAACGAGCGCTCGACCGTTCCTGGACTGCGACAGCCAGCATCAACAACGCCCTGGACCGCACCTACTACCATGTGGCAGGCTACAACAACTTGCCCAGAACCTACATGCTGGGACTGCGCTACCAGGGACAATGATGTGATCGCAACATGAAAAACCTCCTCCCCACCCGCATCATCTGCCTCACCGAGGAAACCACCGAGTGGCTCTACCTCCTGGGGCAGGAGGCGCGCATTGTGGGGATTTCGGGCTACACGGTGCGCCCGCGCAGGGCGCGGCAGGAAAAGCCCAAGGTCAGCGCGTTTCTCAGTGCCAAGGTGGACAAGATCCTGGCCTTGGAGCCCGATTGCGTGTTTGGCTTTTCCGATCTGCAAGCCGACATTGCCTCGGCCTTGATCAAGGCCGGCGTACAGGTCACGGTGTTCAACCAGCGCAGTGTGGACGAAATTTTCGCCATGCTCTACCAGGTTGCCGCGATGGTGGGGGAGGCCGAGCAAGGCTTGGCGCGCCTGCACGTCATGCGCGCGCGGTTGGACGAAGTTCAGGCCCTGACACAAGCCTGGCCGCGACGGCCACGGGTCTATTTCGAAGAGTGGGACGAGCCGCGCATCAGCGCCATTCGCTGGGTCTCGGAGTTGGTGGGCATGGCCGGTGGGGACGATTGCTTTCCCGAGTTGGCGCGCGAGTCCTTGGGCAAAAACCGCATTCTGGCCAGTGACGAACCGGTGCTGGCGCGTGCGCCGGACATCATCTTGGGCTCCTGGTGCGGTAAAAAGTTTCGCCCCGAAAACGTGGCGGCGCGTGCGGGTTGGTCCACGGTGCCCGCGGTTCGGGATGCGCAGATTTTCGAGATCAAGTCGGCCGACATTCTTCAGCCTGGCCCTGCCGCCCTGACAGACGGCTTCGAGCAATTGCATGCCCTGATGAAGCAATGGGTGGATCGCCATGCGTGACCTGCTGCGCTGCTGCGTGTGGCTGCTGTGCCTTTGGGGCGGGGCCCTGCAAGCGCTGACCGTCACCGACGATCGGCAAGTGCAAGTGACTCTGGAACGCGCGCCGCAACGCATCGTCAGCCTCTTGCCCTCCTTGAGCGAAACGGTGTGCGTGCTCGGCGCCTGCGATCGTTTGGTGGGCGTGGACCGCTATTCGAACTGGCCGCAGTCCGTGGCGCGCTTGCCGCACCTCGGTGGACTGGAAGATACGCAAGTGGAAGCCCTGGTGCGCTTGAAGCCCGATCTGGTGCTGCTGGCGCGTTCCTCGCGGGTGACATCGCGTTTGGAGTCGCTGGGCTTGAAGGTCTTGGCCTTGGAACCGCAGAACCTGGCCGACGTTCAGCGCGTGCTGCTCACCCTGGCGCAAGTCCTGGCCTTGCCCGAGCCTGCACTGCGCGCGGACCAACTTTGGCGCGAATTACAGGCCGGGCTGCGCGGTGTTGCCCAAGACATGCCCGTGTCCCTGCGCGGTGCGCGCGTTTATTTCGAGGCCGGGGCCGGTGGCTATGCGGCCAGCGAAGCTTCCTTCATGGGCGAGGTCTTGCAAGCGCTGGGCTTGAACAATGTGGTGCCTGCGTCGCTGGGCAGCTTTCCGAAATTGAACCCGGAGTTTGTGGTGCGTGCCGACCCCGACTTCATTTTGTTGGGCGAAACCGCGGGCGAGTCTTTGCAAAAGCGCCCGGGCTGGGCGGGCTTGCGCGCGGTGCGAACGCAACGCGTCTGTGCTTTTGAGCGAAGCCAAGGGGATATCCTGGTGCGACCCGGACCACGCATGGTGGACGCGGCGCGCATCATCATGGAATGCTTGAAAAAGCATGCAAGCGCATGAAAGACTCGGCGACATCATGGGCTTGGCGTTTGGTGGCCCTCAGCGCCTTGGTTCTGTTGTTGGGCGTGTTGACGGGCAGCCAAGGCCTGTCCACTTGGCCCATGCTGCGAGACGATCCGGCGCTGGCCGATGTGGTGCTGAATTTGCGCTTGCCGCGCACCCTGGGCGCATGGCTCGCCGGCGCGTTGTTGGGCTTGGCGGGAGCCATCGCTCAAGGGGTGTTTCGCAACCCGCTGGCCGATCCTTATTTGTTGGGCAGCGCCTCTGGCGCTTCCTTGGGTGTGGCCTTGGTGTTGGGCTTGATGGGCGCATGGGCGGCCCCCTTGTTACACGAGGCAGGTTTGTCGGGTTGGTTGCGACTGGGGCTGACCGGTGTTGCCTTTGTGGGGGCCTGGCTGGCCGTTTTGCTGACCTTGGCCTTGGCACGGGGTGTACAGCAAACCGTGCGTTTGTTGCTGGCCGGTGTGGTGGTGGGGGTGGTGCTGGGCGCTTTGGCCTCCTTGGCCATGCAGTGGTCGCCCGAGGCCTGGCCTGTGTTGCAGTCGTTCATGCTGGGCCAGACCGCCATGATCGATTGGACGGCTTGTGCCTTGATGGCAGGGGTGTGTGTGGCCTGTGCTTTGGCCGCCTGGGCGCTCAGCCCTTTGCTGGATGGGTTGGCCTTGGGCGAAAGCACGGCCTTGAGCTTGGGCTTGCAGGTGGTGCCAGGTCGCATGGCTTTGGTGGCGGTGCTGGCTTTGGCCACCGCCACCTCGGTGGCCCAAACCGGGCTGATCGCCTTCGTGGGCTTGGCCGCACCGCACCTTGTGCGTGCGCGCGTGTCGGTGGGCCATGCGCGTTTTGTCGGCTTGTCCATGCTGGCCGGCGGTGTGCTGTTGTGCGCGGCCGATGTGCTGGCGCGTGGCCTGCTGGCGCCACGTGAATTGCCTGTGGGTGTGGTGACCGCCATCGTGGGCGGCATCTATTTGCTGCGCTTGATGCGCCAACCCTTGCACGCAAGGCACTCATGAGTACGGCACCCCAACACGCCTTGTCGGCGCGCCAGTTGTCAGTGACCCTGGACCATCGCCCAGTTTTGCAGCAGGTCAACCTGCAGATTCCCTCGGGCCTGTGGACCTGCATTGTGGGCCCCAATGGCGCAGGCAAATCGACTTTGCTGCGCGCTTTGGCGGGCTTGATGCCCTGCGAGGGCGAAGTGCTGTTGCAGGGGCGACGGCTCGCCGAGTGGCCTGCACGGGAACGCGCGCAAACTTTGGCTTGGCTGGGCCAAAACGAATCGGGCACCGACGATCTCACGGTGTATGACCTGGCGATGCTCGGTCGCTTGCCCCATCAAAAATGGCTGGCGCCGCCCAATGCGCAAGACCGTCAGGTGGTGGAACGTGTGCTGCGACAAACCCAGCTCTGGGATTGGCGCGAGCGGCCTTTGGGTCAGTTGTCTGGCGGTGAACGTCAGCGTGCCCTGTTGGCGCGTGCCTTGGCCGTCGAAGCGCAAATCGTGTTGATGGATGAGCCTTTGGCCAGCCTGGACCCGCCCCATCAGGCCGATTGGCTGGCCGAGGTGAGGTCGCTGGTCGCCCAAGGCATCACGGTGGTCAGCGTGCTGCACGAGTTGAATGTGGCCTTGCAAGCCGATGCCTTGGTGGTCTTGGGCCAAGGCCGGGTGCTGCACACCGGGCCGACACACGACCCTGCCACACACGCGGCCTTGCAAGCCGTGTTCGACCACCGCATTCAATTGCATGAAATGACCGTGGCGGGTGAGTCCCGCTGGGTGGCTTTGCCGCAGGCCTGAGCCAGGCGGTAAACTGACCGCATGACGTCCCCGGTCACGCAGCACACCGTTTCCATTTTGCAGGTCCAGCATATTTTGCTGGGGGCCCGCCAGCGTGGCCTGGACATGTCGGTCTTGCTGCGACGCGCGGGCATTTCAGAAGAAATGTTGGCGGCGCCACTTTCGCGTGTCACCCAAACCCAGTACGCGCGCTTGATTCGCATTTTGCGCAGAACCCTGCGCGACGAGCTCTGGGGCCTGTGCAGCCAGCCGCTGCGCATGGGCAGCTTTGACCAAGCCTGTCGCATGCTGGTGAATTGCAAAACACTGGGCGAGGCCTTTCAAAAGGGCTTTCACTTTTACCACCTGCTGCTGAGCGATTTCACGCCACGCTTGCAGCGTGAGGGCGACGTGGCCAGCGTTCGCATGGTCGATGCCGGTGACAGAGGGTTGCTGTTGGCCTACGCCGAGCGCTCCTTCAGTTTCATGGCCTACGGCTTGGCCTGTTGGCTGGTGGCGCGCCGCATTCCTTTGCTGGAGGTGGTGTACCCCTCGATGGATGGCCATTTGGGCTCCGAGGCCAGCCGCTTGTTCCATGCCCCGGTCATTGAAGATGGCGCCTGGATTGGCTACCGCTTCGAGTCGCGTTGGCTGGATTTGCCCATAGTCCAAACCGCTCAGAGCTTGCAAGAGTTTTTGCAAGCGGCGCCGGCGGGCTTGCTGGTGAAATACCGTGACCAGGCCCGCTTGAGTGAGCGCATTCGCCGCTTGCTGCGCAAACACTTGGCCAGTGAGATGCCTTCCCTGGAAGAGGTGAGCGCCGCGCTGGCCATCACGCCGCAAACGCTCAAGCGGCGTTTGCGCGATGAAGGGCTGGGATTTCAGGCCATCAAGGACAATTTGCGCCGCGACGTGGCCATTGAGTTTTTGAGCGACCCCCAGTTGACCTTGCCGGACATTGCCAACCGGTTGGGCTTTGCCGAGGCCAGCAGTTTTCAGCGGGCCTTCAAAGCGTGGACAGGTTTGGCCCCTGGGGTGTACCGTTTGCGACAGCTGGCTGGCAGCTGAGCTTTTTTGCCATTCATTTTGAGCCAATCCGTCATTGGTGATTGAAGCCGGCCGTTTCACACTGCCTCATCACCAACCGAGGAGACGGTATGACACGGATGCAAAGAGCCGTTCACGTTGTGGGCGTGGGCATGATCCCCTTTACCAAGCCGGGTGCCAGCGCCCCCTACCATGAGATGGGCGCCCAAGCGGCACGCCTGGCACTCGACGATGCCGGCGTCGACTACGCCAAAGTCCAGCAAGCCTATGTGGGCTATGTGTATGGCGACTCCACGGCAGGACAGGCTGCCATTTACGGTGTGGGCCTGACAGGCATCCCGGTTTTCAACGTCAACAACAATTGCTCCACCGGCTCCAGCGCCTTGTTCCTGGCGCGTCAGGCTGTGGAGAGCGGCATGGTGGAGTGCGCCATTGCCGTGGGCTTTGAGCAGATGGTCCCCGGCGCCCTCAAAGGTGCTTACGACGATCGCCCCTCGCCTTTGCACCGCTTCGCCGATGCCATGAAAGCGCACCAAGGCTTCAGCCCCGACGCACCGCGCGCGGCGCAGTTTTTTGGCGGGGCAGGGCGCGATTACGTCAAGGAACACGGCATACGCCCCGACACCTTTGGCCGCATTGCGGTCAAGGCACGCCAGCACGCGGCGCGCAACCCCTTGGCGGTGTTTCGCCAAACCCTGACGCTGGACGAGGTCATGGCCTCTGCCAAAGTGTTCGACCCCTTGACCCGATTCCAGTGCTGCCCGCCCACCTGCGGCGCCGCCGCGGCCGTGGTGTGCTCTGCCGAATTTGCGCGCAAGCATGGCCTGGACATGCGCGTGGTCATCGCCGCGCAAGCCATGACCACCGACCAGGCCAGTACCTTCGAGAGCCATGACATGCGCAAGCTGGTGGGCTACGACATGACCGCTGCCGCTGCCAAGCAAGTCTATGAGGCGGCCGGTGTCAGCCCGGAAGACGTGGACGTGGTGGAACTGCACGACTGTTTCACCACCAACGAGCTCCTGACCTACGAGGGTTTGGGATTGACGGCGCCTGGCACGGCCGAGAAATTCATTCTGGACGGTGACAACACTTACGGTGGGCGTGTGGTGACCAACCCCTCGGGCGGCTTGCTGTCCAAGGGCCACCCCCTCGGCGCCACGGGCCTCGCGCAATGCAGCGAATTGGTCTGGCAGTTGCGCGGCCAAGCCGACCAGCGCCAGGTGGAAGGCGCACGGCTGGCCTTGCAGCACAACCTGGGCTTGGGTGGCGCTTGCGTGGTCACGTTGTACCAAGCGGTTTGAGCGGGGGCGAAAGATGATCGACCGTCGCTACATCGGCCACAGCTTTCCCGCATTTCAGGTCGAGGTGGAAAAAGGGCGCTTGCGCTTCTTCGCCAAAGCCATTGGCGAAACCAACCCCATCTACTTCGATGAAAAGGCAGCGCATGCTGCCGGGCACCGCGCCTTGCCGGTACCGCCCACGTTTTTGTTCTGCCTGGAAATGGAAGCGCCCGATCCTGCCGCCATTCGCAACCTGCTGGGGCTGGATTACCGCCGCTTGCTGCATGGCGAACAAGGCTTTGTCTACAACGCCCCGGTGTACGCGGGCGACACGCTCACTTTCGAGCAGCGCATTGAAGACATTTATGACAAGAAAAATGGCGCCCTTGAATTCGTGCTGCGCAAAACCAAGGTGAGCAACCAGCATCAGCAGTGGGTGGCCGATTTGCGTACCGTCACGGTCATGCGCAACGCCTGAAGGAGATTGAACATGACGGCTTCCCTTTTAACAGCAGCGCAAGTGCAAGTGGGCGACAAACTGCCCCCACTTGAATTGCCCCCTGTCTCCCGCCACACCCTGGCCTTGTACTGTGGCGCCTCTGGCGATCACAACCCGATTCACGTGGACATGGACTTTGCCCGCAACGAGGCCAAGGTCCCCGATGTGTTTGCCCATGGCATGTTGTCCATGGCCTGGCTGGGACGCTTGCTGACCCAGTGGGTGCCGCAATCGCAGTTGCGCGAATACAGCGTGCGCTTTGCGGCCATCACCCAGGTTGGCGAGCGCATCACCTGCGCCGGCGAGGTGACTGAGAAATTTGAGCGCGACGGCCAGACCTGCGCCCGCTTGACGCTGACCACCACCAACGACCAAGGCCAAGTGAAACTTTCCGGCGACGCCGTGATCGCCCTGGCTTGAATCGATAACGCAAAGGAATGAACATGCAACCCAAATTGCAAGGAAAAGTGGCCCTGGTGTCAGGCTCAGGACGTGGCATTGGCCGCGAGATTGCCCTGAAATTGGCCAGTGAGGGCGCGAGCGTGGTCATCAACGACCTGGATCCCGCGCCTGCAGCGCAAACGGTGAAAGACATCGTGGCCGCTGGCGGCAAGGCCGTGGCCTGTGTGGGCAATGTCACCGAGGCGGGTTTTGCCGATCGCTTTGTGGCCACCGCCATCGACCAGTTCGGTGGCTTGGACATCATTGTCAACAACGCCGGCTACACCTGGGACAACGTGGTCCAGAAAATGACCGACGAGCAATGGGAGGCGATGCTCGCCGTCCATTTGACCGCGCCATTTCGCATCATGCGGGCCGCGTCCGGTTTCATCCGCGAGGCGGCCAAACGCGAGGCCGACGCCGGCCTGTCGGTGCACCGCAAGGTGGTGAACATCTCTTCCACCTCGGGGGTGTATGGCAATGCGGGCCAGGCCAACTACGCAGCGGCCAAGGCCGGCATCAACGGCCTGACCAAGGCCATGGCCAAAGAGTGGGGGCGTTACAAAGTGAACGTCAACAGCGTGGCGTTTGGGCTGATCAAAACCCGTCTGAC
>CAINMN010000015.1 GCA_903850735.1 uncultured Burkholderiales bacterium
CCGGGTAGGCGGCAATGGCTTGCAACTGGCCCAGGATGGAGTTCAGATCGTTGGGCGCGTGTTCGCCGTCAACGAGCAGCCAGTCAAAGCCGGCACCGGCGCAAATTTCGGCGGTGTAAGGACTGGCCAGGCCCATCCACAAACCAATTTGGGCGCGTTTTTCGTGGAGGGCTTTTTTGAACGGATTGAGCGGGGTTTGCATGGCGTGGTCTCAGGCGGTGGGGGGGTTGAAATAAGGGTGGAGGCTGCTGATCTTGGCATCATAGGCAGGCGCGTGGTCATCGATTTGAAGCGTCACGCCCAGCAAGTCGCGTTGGATACAGACATCGAAATGACGGTGCAGGACCGCCTTCAAGGCCTCGCCCGTGCGCTGCTTGACCGCATCGCTGCGGCCAGGGCCCATGCGCAGGTTCAGGTAAATGAAGGCGTAATCTTTGCCCGCAGGCGGCTTGCCATCGGCGATGGCGAAATGGGTTGCGGGATACGCGAGCACGCGGGTGCCGCCCAGCGGAAACACCGCCTTGTCGTGTTCGTCGCGCTGCGCCAGCATGGTGTCGGCCAGGTCGCGACAGAGTTGCGTGAGATCGGCGCGGCCTTCGATGTTGGGACTGTAAAGAATGACCAGGTGTGGCATGTGAGGCGCTTTCGTGTTCAGGCGGTGGGCAAGGGCGTCACCGGAAAAATCGCGTTGATTTGCCCGGTGCCGGAGCTGCCAAAGTAAGGCGTGATGATTTCTACCGGGGCCGTGTAGTGCTCTGCGCCCATGGCGCCCAGCAGCATGGCGGTGTCGTGCATGCCGCCCTCGCCCCAGCATTTTTCGTTGTACAGGGGCAGCATCTTGTAGAAAGTGGCCCAGTCACCTTGGGTCCAGAGTTCCACCACGCGGTGGTCCACTTGCTCCAAAAACGGGTCCCAGACCTTGTGCATGAATTCGGGGGCGGTGCCGTTGTTGGCAAAGTGGTGCGACAGCGAGCCGCTGGCAAAAATCGCCACCGTGCCGTCATAGCGCTCCTCGATGGCGCGGCGCACGGCCAGGCCAAACCGGGCGCTGGTGGGCAAGTCGTGCCAGACGCACCAACCGGAGACGCCGACCACCTTGAAATGCTGGTCCTCGTTCATGTAGCGCATGGGCACCAGGGTGCCGTATTCCAGGCCGAGCGAGGTGTTGCTGTGCGCGCGCGAGGCAATGCCCATCTCGTTGGCCACATCGGCGATCAGGTGCCCCAAGACCGGATTGCCCGGGTAGGCATAGGGCATGTTCTTGATGAAGTGCGGCAACTCGTTGCTGGTGTAGACGCCTTGGAAATGCGCCCCACAATTGATGTGGTATTCACTGTTGACCAGCCAGTGAGTGTCAAACACCACGATGGTGTCCACGCCGAGCGCGCGGCAGCGCCGGCCGATTTCATGTTGGCCGTCAATCGCGGCTTGGCGGCAACCTTTGTGGGGGCCGTCCAACTCCGACAGGTACATCGAGGGCACATGCGTGATCTTGGCGGCGAGGGCTAGCTTACCCATGGTGGCGCTCCTTCAGGCGGGGGATGGTGTGGGTCACGCTCAGACGCCCCAGTGCGGAATGTGGTGGCTGCCCAGGGACACCGCCACGTTTTTGGGCTCACAAAACACTTCGTAGCTCCAGGTGCCGCCTTCGCGGCCGGTGCCACTGGCCTTGGTGCCGCCAAAAGGTTGGCGCAAATCGCGCACGTTCTGGCTGTTGACAAAGCACATGCCGGCTTCCACGGCGGCGGCCACGCGGTGGGCGCGGCCCAGGTTTTCGGTCCAGACATAGCTCGAGAGGCCATACTGAATGTCGTTGGCCAGCGCAATCGCATGGGCCTCGTCCTTGAACGGAATCAGGCAGGCCACGGGGCCAAAAATTTCATCCTGGGCGATTTTCATGCGGTTGTCCACGTCGGCAAACACCGTGGGCCAGACATAGTTGCCAAGGCGTACGCGCTCGGGCAATTCGGGCGCGTAGCTGGGGCGGTCCAGGCCACCGCAGACCAGGGTTGCGCCCTCTTTGGGGCCGAGCTCGATGTAGCTGCGCACTTTGGCCAGGTGGGCGGCGCTGATCATCGGGCCCACAATGGTTTGCTCGTCCAGCGGGTCGCCCACGCGAATGCGTCTGGCGCGCTCGCTGAACTTTTGCACAAAGTCGGCGTAAATGCTTTGCTGCACCAGGATGCGGCTGCCAGCCGTGCAACGCTCGCCGTTGTTGGAGAAGATCATGAACACCGCGGCGTCGAGCGCACGCTCCAGGTCGGCGTCGTCAAAGATCACAAAGGGCGACTTGCCACCAAGCTCCATGCTGAACTTTTTCAGGCCCGCGCTCTTCACAATGCGGTTGCCCGTGGCGGTGGATCCGGTGAAGGAAATGGCGCGCACATCGGGGTGCGCCACCAAGGGTTCGCCGGCGTCGCGGCCATAGCCATGCACCAGGTTCAGTACCCCTGGGGGGATGCCCGCTTCCAGTGCCAGCTCGCCCAGGCGCGCGGCCGTCATGGGCGAGAGCTCGCTCATTTTCAGCACCGCCGTGTTGCCAAAGGCCAGGCAAGGTGCGACCTTCCAGGTGGCGGTCATGAAGGGCACGTTCCACGGGCTGATGAGCGCGCACACGCCCACCGGATGAAACAGGGTGTAGTTCAGGTGCGTGGGCGTGGGGTAGGTGTGGCCGTCCACGCGGGTGCACATTTCGGCGAAGTAGGCAAAGTTGTCGGCGGCGCGCGGCACCAACTGTTTGCCGGTTTGGGCAATCACCTGGCCGCAGTCATTGGTCTCGGTTTGGGCAATCTCGGGCACGTGGCGCGTGATCAACTCACCGAGCTTGCGAATCAGCTTGGCGCGCTCAGGCGCAGGCGTTTGGGCCCAGGCCGGGAAGGCCGCTTTGGCCGAGGCGACCGCGGCGTTGACCTCGTCTTCCCCGCCAGCCGCCACTTCGGCCAGCACCTCTTGGGTGGCGGGGTTCACGGTTTCAAAATAGCTGCGACCCGCCACAGATTGGCCATGGATCAGGTGATCGATTTTTTTCATGCGGATGCTTTCCGGTTCAGATCAGGGCGATTTCGTTTTCAAGGGCGCCCACCCCCTCGATGCTGGTGACAATGCGGTCGCCTGGCTGGCAGTCCACCACGCCATCGGGCGTGCCCGTCAGGATCAGGTCGCCCGGCGAGAGCGTCATGAAGCTGGAGAAGTAGGCGATCAGGGTGGCCACGTCAAAAATCATGTCGCGGGTGTTGCCTTGTTGGGTGACTTGGCCGTTGACCGTGGTTTGCAGCGCCAGGTTCATGGCGCCGCCAGGGCGTTGGTGAATGTCGGCGGCGTCGACGCGCCAGGGGCCAATGGGGGTGCAGGTGTCGCGGTTTTTCACCCGCAGGTTGGGCCGGTACCAGTTTTCCAGGTAGTCGCGAATAGCGTAATCGTTGGCCACCAGGTAGGCGCCGACGAAATCCAGGGCATCGTCTTTGGACACATGGCGTGCCGTGCGGCCCACCATCACCGCCAACTCGCATTCGTAATGCATGTAGCTCACCCCGGCGGGGCGGCGGGTCAGTGCCCGGTGGCCGATCAAGGCGCCCTCGCCTTTGACGAAGGCCAGCGGCTCCTTGGGGGGCTCTTTGAAGGCCAGCTCTTTGGCGTGGTCTGCGTAGTTCAGTCCCAGCGCCAGGATGGTGCGAGGCCGCGGTGTGGGCAGCAAAGGGGGCAGCCATTGCACTGCGTCAAAGCTCACCCGTTGACCGTCTTCGAGCAGCAAGGCGCCCTCATTCTCAACGGCATTGAACACATGGTTTTGGTAAACCACCCGCGCGTGCTTCATGCGCCTTCTCCTACCAAGCGGTGTTGCATCACCCCCAAGCCTGGCACCGAGGGTGCGCGGATGTCGATCACATCGCCCACACGGGCGCGGGGCCGACGGCCGGCGTCCGGGCCGCTGTCACACACATCCAGGCCCAGCATCAGCACATCGGCAGGGCGCAGCGTCATGAATTCGCCGACATCGGCCACCAGGGTGGACAGCGGGCGGCGCATGCGGCCCAAGTCCACCTGCTGGCAAAGCACATCGTTGATGCGCACTTCCAGCGCCAAGTGGTTGGGCTGTGGCAGATCGGCGGCGGGCAGCAGCTGCGGCCCCACGCCCAAAAAGCTGTCCAGGCATTTGTATTTCACAGGGGGGCGGTAAAAGCCTTGCTCGGCAATGCTGTGCGGCAAAGACACATCGTTCAGCAACACATAGCCGCGCCAAGCGCCTTGCTCGCTGAAGACCAGGCCCAAGGTCGCGCCGATTTCCACTTCTGTGTGACCGGCTGGCACCACCATGGCGCCTTGGTGGGGCGTCCAGGTGTTGGCGGTTTTGACATACAGCACGGGTGCAACCGGCGCCGCTTTGTAGGGCAGCGACGGCATGGCGGCCTCGCAGGCTTGCCATTCGGCCTGGCTGTTGAGCAGCACGCCATAGACCGTGCCGTGCAGGGGCATGGAAGAAGGGGTCATGTCAGGGTTTCCGTTTCTGCGTCGGCGCTGGCGCGGGGAAAGCGCTGGGCCATCGGGCCGGGGGCCGAGTTTTCCAGGGCCACCACCTGGTCCAGCAAGGCATAGAGCTGGGTCAGCTGGGGGCGACCCAATTGTTGTTCCATCCACTGGTAATGGGCTTCGACCGTGTTCGACAGCGACTGCACCAAGGCCAAGCCGCGCGCCGTGGGCAGCACCACCGTGCGCCGTTGGTCCCCGGGGTCGCGGGCGCGCTCGATCAGGCCATCGCGTTCCATGCGGGCCAGCACGCCCGTGAGGCTCGGCCCCAGAATGAAAGCCTCGCGCGCGATGCGGCCGGTTTCCACGCCGCGTCCGCCCTGGTCCTGGTTTTCACCCAGCACCCGCAGCACCCGCCATTGCTGGTCGCTCAGGCCATGCTGGCGCAAACCCGGGCGGGTGTGCGCCATCACGGCCTCGCGCGCTTGCAGCAGCAAGCGGGGCAAATTGCGATGCAAAAAAGTGGTGACCATGCGAAATTATTTAACTTATTAAATTTTTGTCAAGTCGGTGTTTCCTGAGCCGCGGCTACCATTGCCCCATGGCCAAAGAAAAAACCCTGTTCAGTTGTACCGATTGCGGCGGCACCAGCCCGAAATGGCTGGGCAAGTGCCCCAGTTGCGGCGCCTGGAACACCTTGGTGGAAAGCGTGGCAGAAACCCCGGGCGCCAGCAAGAACCGTTACAGCGGCATGGCCGCCTTGGCGCCCAGCGCCGCGGTGGCCACCCTGGCCGAGATCGAAGCCAGTGACGTGGCGCGCACCCCCTCGGGTCAGGAGGAGCTGGACCGTGTGCTCGGCGGGGGCATTGTCGAAGGCGGTGTGGTGCTGATCGGCGGCGACCCGGGCATTGGCAAATCCACCTTGCTGCTGCAGGCCATGGACGGCTTGCAGCGCAGCGGCATGCGCACCCTGTATGTGACCGGCGAAGAGTCGGGCGCGCAGGTCGCCTTGCGCTCACGCCGCCTGGGGCTGGACTACAGCCAGGTGCAGGTGCTGGCCGAAACCCAGCTTGAAAAAGTCCTCGCCACGGTCGACAAATTGCAACCCGCCGTGGTGGTCATGGACTCGATCCAAACGGTCTACTCGGACCAGCTGACCAGCGCCCCTGGCTCGGTGGCCCAGGTGCGCGAATGCGCGGCGCATCTGACGCGCATGGCCAAAAGCACCGGCACCGCCGTCATTTTGGTCGGCCACGTCACCAAGGAAGGCGCGCTGGCCGGCCCGCGTGTGCTCGAGCACATGGTGGACACGGTGTTGTATTTCGAAGGCGACACGCACTCCACCTACCGGTTGGTGCGAGCCATCAAAAACCGTTTTGGCGCGGTCAATGAAATTGGCGTGTTTGCCATGACCGAGCGCGGCCTCAAAGGGGTCAGCAACCCCAGCGCCATTTTTCTGAGCCAGCACAGCGAGCCAGTGCCTGGCAGCTGCGTGCTGGTCACACTCGAAGGCACCCGCCCCATGCTGGTCGAAATTCAGGCCCTGGTGGACAGCGGCGGCCCGAGCCCGCGGCGTTTGTCGGTGGGCCTGGACCGCGATCGACTCGCCATGCTGCTGGCGGTACTGCACCGCCATGCGGGCGTGGCCTGCATGGACCAGGATGTGTTTGTCAATGCGGTCGGGGGCGTGCGCATCAGCGAGCCTGCGGCGGACCTGGCGGTGATGCTGTCAATTCAAAGCAGCTTGCGTGGCAAGCCCCTGCCCAAAGGCTTTATTGCGTTTGGCGAGGTTGGTTTGGCCGGCGAAGTTCGACCGGCACCGCGTGGGCAAGAGCGCTTGCGCGAAGCCGCCAAGCTGGGGTTTTCACAAGC
>CAINMN010000016.1 GCA_903850735.1 uncultured Burkholderiales bacterium
GATCAAACTTTTCAACACCTTGATGACCGACGTGGGAGAATCAAACACGATGAACGCCATGACCCGTGAAGAAATGACGGCGCGCCTGGAACTGGTGGAAGCCAAAGCGGACGCACGTCTGGGCCGACTGGAAGAGCGGCTGGACCAGGCCATCTCTGAAATGCGTCGCGAATCTTCTGAGCTCATGCAAGCGTTCAAGGAGGAGCGCGGCGATCGCAGAAGTGACCTGCGCCATTTGAAATTGACCATCATCACGACCGGGGTTGCCGTGGTGGTGGGTCTTTGGGCGGCCAATGTCAGCATGGTTCAGTCCATGCTGGCGTCTTTTGAGTCTGGCAAAAGCTCAGCGACCGCGATCACGCAAGCGACGGAGCAGCTGAAGCAAACGCAGCAGCAAATGCAGTCCTTGCAAGACGCTCTGGTGCAAGGCTCCAAGCCCCGGTAGTGCGGCCCGGCTTGCTTTTCAGGCCTCTTTCTTCAGCGTCAAAGCCCGCTCATACAAAGCATTGCGACTTTGACCGGTGATGTCCGCGGCCAGCTTCACAGCGGTTTTCACTGGAACTTCTTCCAGCAACAAGCGCAGCACGCGGTCATCGGCCTGCGGTGTTTCCGACGAAGTTGCCTGGGCGTGAATCACCAGGGCAAATTCGCCGCGAATGTGTTGCGGCGAGGCTTGCAGCCAGGCCAGCAAGTCAGCGGCTGGCAGGGTGACGATCTCTTCAAACTGCTTGGTGAGCTCTCGTCCAAGGGTCACCTGGCGTGACCCTAAAACTGCCAGCGCCTGCCCAAGCGCTTCGATGCGGTGCGGTGCCTCCAGCAGCACCTGGGCGCGCGCGTCGGCCATCAAACCCAGGACGGCGCGCTCGCGCTCGGCCGACTTGCTGGGCAAGAAGCCCACAAAGACAAACCCAGCGCTGTCTGGCAGCAGACTGCCACTGACGCTGAGCAGGGCGGTCACGCTGCTGGCGCCAGGCAAGGGCACCACGCGCAAGCCAGCGGCTTGCACGCCCTGGACCAAGCGAGCGCCAGGGTCGCTGATGGCGGGCGTGCCCGCGTCGCTGATGTAGGCCACGCGCTGGCCCGCGTGCAGCCGCTCCAGCACCCGCGTGACCGCTTCGGCTTCGTTGTGCTGATGCACCGCCAGCCAGTGGCTGCCGGGATGGTCAATGCCATAGGCGCGCAGCAAGGCCTGGCTGTGGCGTGTGTCCTCGCAGGCCACACAGTCCACCAACCCCAACAGGTGCAGGGCGCGCAGGCTGATGTCGGCAAGATTACCAATCGGTGTGGCCACCACATAGAGGGCACCCTGCGGATAATGCTGAGACGCCGCGGCCGCATGGGCTGCCGCCCGCGCTGAATCGAAAGATGCGCTCAATGGTTGACTTTCACCGCCCCAAGGAAAGCCCCCGCACCACCAAGCAGGCAGGGGATGCGGCAGAAGACCTGGCCCTGGGCTATTTGCGGGAGCAGGGTCTGCGCTTGCATGTGCGCAATTATCGGACGCCCGGGCGCGGCGGGGGCGAAATTGACCTCGTCATGTGGGCGCCCGACGGCACCTTGGTGTTTGTCGAGGTGCGCCAGCGCCGCAGCCGCTCCCATGGGGGGGCCGAGGCCAGCATCACCCTCGCCAAGCAGCGGCGCATTGTGTGGGCGGCGCGCCACTTTTTGATGCGCTTGGGGCAAGAGCCGCCCTGCCGTTTTGATGTGGTGGCGGTGTCCCCACAGGGTATCACCTGGCTGTGTGCGGCTTTCGACGCGCAATGACTTGCCATCCGGTTATCATTCCGGCCATGCTAGAGCAACGTATTGAACAACAGTTCATCGACAGTGCCGACTTGAAATACCAGGCGGCACAAGTGCTTTCCAAGCCCATTGCGGCAGCCGTTCAGGCTTTGTTGGCCTGTGTCACCAGCGGTGGCAAGGTGTTGGCCTGTGGCAACGGCGGCTCAGCGGCGGATGCACAGCACTTTGCCGCCGAGTTTGTGGGGCGCTTTGAGCGCGAGCGGCCCGAGCTGGGCGCGATTGCGCTGACCACCGACAGCTCCATCCTCACCGCGATCGCCAACGATTACGATTTCAACCAGATTTTCGTCAAGCAGGTGCGCGCCCTGGGCCAGCCCGGCGATGTGCTGCTGGCCATTTCCACCAGTGGCAATTCGGCCAACATCCTGGCGGCGATTGAGGCGGCGCATGAACGCGAAATGACCATCGTGGCCATGACCGGCAAGGGCGGCGGAAAAATCGGCATGGCGTTGCGAGACACGGATGTGCACATATGCGTGCCCCATGACCGCACCGCCAGAATTCAGGAGGTCCATTTGCTGGTCTTGCACTGTTTGTGCGACGGCGTGGACACACAATTGTTGGGTGAAACGGAAGGAAACACATGAAACACGTGCAATGGGTTCGCATCACGGCCGCGCTGGCACTGGTGATGGGTTTGGGGGCTTGTGCGCCTTTGGTGGTCGGCGGGTTTGTGGGGGGCGCCATGGTCGCGACCGACCGCCGCACCTCGGGCACCCAATTGGAGGACGAAGGCATCGAGTTGCGCAGTGCCAACCGCATCCGCGAAATGGTCGGCGACCGTGTGCATGTCAATGTGACCAGCTACAACCGACAAGTGCTGCTGACCGGAGAGGTTCCCAACGATCGCGATCGCCAGTATTTGGCCAAGCTGGTCTCGGAGGTGGACAATGTGCGCTCGGTGGTCAATGAGTTGGGCGTCATGCCCAAGTCTTCGCTGGGCGATCGCTCTACCGACGCTTTGATCACCGGCAAGATCAAGGCCAGCATGCTCGACAGCAAAGATATTTTTGCCAGCGCCTACAAGGTGGTGACCGAGCGTGGCACGGTTTACCTCATGGGCCGTGTGACCCAGCGTGAAGCCAACCGTGCCACCGACATCGCGCGCACGGTGGGTGGCGTCAAGAAAGTGGTGCGTGTGTTCGAGGTCATCAGCGAAGAAGAACTCAAGGCCTTGTTGCCCGAGCCGCCCAAGGCGGCGGCGCCTGCGCCGGCCAAGTGATTCACTGACGCGCCATGAAAAAGGGCTGCCTCGGCAGCCCTTTTTGCATCAGCCCAAACGCTTGATCAGGCTGGAAGTGTCCCAACGGCCCCCGCCCATCTGCTGCACATCGGCATAGAACTGATCAACAAGGGCGGTCACCGGCAGGCGTGCGCCGTTGCGCTTGGCCTCGTCCAGCACCAGGCCCAGGTCTTTGCGCATCCAGTCCACGGCAAAGCCGAAGTCGAATTTGTCGGCCACCATGGTTTTGCCACGGTTGTCCATCTGCCAGCTTTGGGCCGCCCCCTTGCCCACCACATCCAGCACCAGGTTCATGTCCAGCCCGGCTTTGGCGCCAAAGGCGATGGCTTCGCTCAAGCCCTGCACCAGGCCGGCAATGCAAATCTGGTTGACCATCTTGGTCAGCTGGCCGGCACCGCTTTCGCCCATCAGGGTGAAGGCGCGCGAAAACGCCATGGCCACGGGCTTGACGCGGTCAAACACCGCCGCTTCGCCACCGCACATCACCGTCAGCAAGCCGTTTTGGGCGCCGGCCTGGCCGCCAGAGACGGGGGCGTCAATGAATGCCACGCCTTGTTTGGCCGCCAAGGCATGCAACTCGCGCGCCACATCGGCCGAGGCGGTGGTGTGGTCGACCAACACGGCGCCTGCCTTCATGCCGGCCAGGGCGCCATCCGGCCCCAGAATGACCGAGCGCAGGTCGTTGTCGTTGCCAACACAGCAAAACACCATGTCGGCGCCCTGGGCGGCTTCACGCGGTGTGGCCGCGCTGCGCGGTCCCGTGGTCGCCGCGTACTCTTGGCACCAGGCCTGGGATTTGGCGGCATTGCGGTTGTAGACCGTGACGCTGTGTCCGGCCAGGGCCAGGTGGCCGGCCATGGGGTAGCCCATCACGCCCAGGCCAATGAAGGCCACGCGGGTGGAGGGAGCGGCGTCGTAAGTTTTTGCTTGAGTGCTGGACATGGTTTCAGAGATGTGAGGTTGAACAACAGAACCACCCATCATAAAACCTGCGCGGAATGGCCGCTGGCGCTGGAAATTTTCCCGAGTGCTTGCAGGCGTTGTACATCCTGGGCCAAGCTGCGCATGCCCAGCGCAGCACTGGTTTGCAGCGTGTTGTGCAGCTGGGCGATTTTGTCTTCGCGAATCAGGTGGCGCACCGCAGGGGTGGCCACCAGGACCTCGAAGGCGGCCACACGCGCGTCGCCTTGGCGGGTTTTGCAAAGGATTTGCGACAACACGCCCACCAGGCTTTGACTGAGTTGCTGGCGCACCAGGTTTTTTTCTTCACCCGGAAAGCCATCCACGAGCCGGCTGACGGTTTGTGCCGCGCCGCGCGTGTGCAAGGTGGCCAGCACCAAGTGCCCGGTTTCGGCTGCGGTCAAAGCCCAGCGAATCGAGTTCAGGTCGCGCAATTCGCCCACCAGCAAAATGTCGGGGTCCTCGCGCAAGGCGCTGCGCAGGCCTTGCTCAAACGAGGTGGTGTGACGCTGGATCTCGCGCTGGTGAATCAGGCATTGCGCCGAAGTGTGCAGGTATTCAATGGGATCTTCCAGGGTCACAATGTGCAGACGCTGTTGCGCATTCAGTTGCTGCACCAGGCAAGCCAGGGTGGTGCTTTTGCCAGAGCCTGTGGGGCCTGTGACCAGCACCAAGCCCTGCGGCTGGCCAAGCCAAGACGTGACGACCTCTGGCAAGCCAAGACTTGCCAAGGGGGGCAGCTTGGATGGAATCAAGCGCAACACCATGGCATGCCCCTCGGCGTGCTGAAACAGGTTCGCCCGAAAGCGGCCCAACTCAGGCACATGGAACGCACCATCGCAGTCCTGTGGCAGCGATGCCCCAGGCCCAGGGGTGTCAGACGCCGCCAGCCATAGCAACACTTGCTGCGCCATGCCTTGCGCTTCTTCGCGGGTGACCAAGGCGCTGCCCAAGGGCACGATGTCACCCAGATGACGCAAGCTGGGACGCCGTCCTGCCGAGAGGTGCAAGTCGCTGGCGCCTGCCAGGATCGCCTGTTTCAGCCAATGAAGCAACATGAACGGCCCGTTCTCGGTTTAAAGTGGGGGGATTATGGGAAGCTTGAAAGAACCTTGGGACGCCGTGCGTGCACGCATCACGCAGGCCGCGCAGTCGTGCGCCCGCGCGCCTGATGACATCCGCTTGCTGGCGGTGTCCAAAACCTTTGGCGTCGACGCGATTCGCGAGGTGGCGGGCTATGGGCAGCGCGACTTTGGTGAAAATTACATTCAGGAAGCGGTTGAAAAAATTCAGCTGCTGCGCACCGACCCGGTGACACAGCACTGCGTGTGGCATTGCATCGGCCCCATCCAAAGCAACAAGACGCGCTGGGTGGCCGAGCATTTTGACTGGGTGCACAGCATCGACCGCCTGAAAATCGCGCAACGCCTGAGCGAGCAACGCCCTGCAGAGTTGCCGCCCCTGCAGGTTTGCTTGCAAGTGAACATCGATGGCGGCGCCACCAAGTCGGGGGTGTCACCTGAGGACACACTGGCTTTGGCACGTGCCGTGGCCCAGCTGCCGCGACTGGTCTTGCGCGGCCTCATGACGATTCCCGATGCCAGCCCCGACTTCGCGTCGCAGTTGGCGGTGCACCAGCGTGCCGCCGCCTTGTTTGCCGACACGGCGGCGGCCTTGAAACAGCCAGCCTTTGACACCTTGTCGATGGGCATGACCGGCGACCTCGAGGCCGCCATTCATGCGGGCAGCACCATGGTGCGCGTTGGAACCGCTATTTTTGGACACCGTTGAACTTCTAGGATGCTCATGACGCCCTTGATTGCTCCCATGCAAGCCCTGATCGTTGAATGCTGCGCCGCGCCCGGCGCGCAGGTGCGCGCTGGCGATGTGCTGTTGATTTTGGAAGCCATGAAAATGGAGCATGAAATCCGCGCGCCCCATGACGGCCAAATTCACGAATGGTTTGTCGGTGCCGGCGAAACGGTCGAAGAGGGCGCGGTGATGCTCCAGTTGCAGGCGGTCACGCTGGCCGCGCCAGCGCCTGCACCAACCTCGCCCGCCCCCATGCCGCAGGCGGTGTCACCCACGGGCGTCCGGCCCGACTTGCAACGCGTGATCGATCGCCATGCACTCACCCTGGACGCAGCGCGCCCTGAGGCGGTGGCCAAACGCCATGCCCTGGGCCAACGCACCGCGCGCGAGAACCTGACTGACCTGGTGGATGAGGGGAGCTGGGTGGAGTATGGCGCGCTGGCCATTGCCGCCCAAACCCGTCGCCGCAGCCTGGAAGACCTGCAAGCCAACACGCCGGCCGATGGCATGGTGACAGGTCTGGGCAGCATCAATGGCCAGTGGTTTGGCCCCGAGGCCTCACGCTGCGCGGTGTTGGCGTACGACGCCACCGTGCTGGCCGGCACGCAAGGCATGCGCAACCACCAGAAAACCGATCGCTTGTTGCAAATCGCGCATGCGCAATCTTTGCCGGTGGTGCTGTGGGCCGAAGGCGGCGGCGGCCGCCCGGGCGATGTGGATGTGCACATCGTGGCCGGCTTGCAACTCACCACCTTCGCCTCCTATGCGCGCTTGTCGGGACGGGTGCCGGTGGTGGGCATCACCTCGGGGCGCTGCTTTGCCGGCAATGCCGCGCTGCTCGGTTGCAGCGACGTGATCATTGCCACGCGCGGCAGCAACATCGGCATGGGCGGCCCGGCCATGGTGGAAGGCGGCGGCCTGGGCCAGTTCAAGCCAGAAGACATTGGCCCCAGCGCCCTGCAGCATGCCAACGGCGTGATTGACCTGTTGGTCGACGATGAAGCCCAAGCGGTTGCCACGGCGCGTCATTACCTGTCGTTTTTCCAAGGGCGTATGCCGCAATGGACGGCACCTGATGCCCATGCCCTGCGCGCGGTGGTGCCAGAGAACCGTTTGCGGGTCTACGACACCCAGGCCGTGTGGCCGGCCTTGTTCGATGAAGGCTCGGTGCTGCCCTTGCGTACAGGCTTTGGCATCGGCATGCACACGGCGTTGGCCCGCATCGAGGGCCGCCCGGTGGGCGTGATCGCCAACAACCCCTTGCACCTCTCGGGCGCCATCGACGCCGAGGCGGCCGACAAGGGTGCGCGCTTCTTGCAGCTGTGCGATGCGCACGGCTTGCCGGTGGTGTCCTTGATCGACACACCCGGCTTCATGGTGGGGCCCGACATCGAAGCCCAGGCCCAGGTGCGCCATGTCAGCCGCCTGTTTGTGGCGGCAGCGCAGCGGCGCGTGCCCATCTTCAGCGTGGTGCTGCGCAAAGGCTACGGCTTGGGCGCCATGGCCATGGCCGGGGGCGGCTTCCACGAGCCGGCCTTCACGGTCGCCTGGCCCACCGGTGAATTTGGCGGCATGGGCCTGGAGGGCGCGGTCAAGCTGGGGTATCGCAAAGAGCTGGCAGCCCTGGAAGGCGCCGAGCGCGAAGCCCTCTACCAAAAGCTGGTGGCGCAGCAGTATGAAAACGGCAGCGCCATGAACATGGCGTCCACCTTGGAAATTGACGCGGTGATCGACCCGGCGCAAACCCGGCACTGGCTGGCCCAAGGCTTGGCCAGCGCCCCGCTGCCCGCACGCGGCACGGGCCGCTTCATCGACACCTGGTAAGCCGCCTCAGAAGCGCTCGAGCTCGGGGTGGGGCATCTGCCCGCCGCGCACCACCATCTTGCCGTACTCGGCACAGCGTTGCAGCGTGGGGATCACCTTGCCGGGGTTGAGCAGGCCCGGCGGGTCGAAGGCGCGCTTGATGGCAAACATCTGCTTGCACTCTTGCGGCGTGAACTGCACGCACATGCTGTTGAGCTTTTCCACGCCCACGCCGTGCTCGCCGGTCACGGTGCCGCCCATGGCCACACTGGTTTCCAGGATGTCGGCGCCGAAGGCCTCGGCACGGTGCAACTGGTCGGGGTCGTTGGCATCGAACAGGATCAGCGGGTGCAGGTTGCCGTCGCCGGCATGGAACACGTTGGCGCAGCGCAGCTGGTGCTTCTTTTCCATTTCGGCAATGGCTTGCAGGATGTCGGCCAGGCGCTTGCGCGGAATGGTGGAGTCCATGCACATGTAATCGGGGCTGATGCGGCCCGAGGCCGGAAAAGCGTTCTTGCGCCCGCTCCAAAACCGCAGCCGTTCGGCCTCATCGCGGCTGACGGCCAAGGCGGTGGCGCCGCACTGGCGCAGCACGGCGCTCATGCGCTCGATTTCTTCGGCCACCTCTTCGGGGGTGCCATCGCTTTCGCACAACAGAATGGCTTCGGCACTCAGGTCGTAGCCGGCCTTGACAAAGTCTTCCACGGCCGCGGTCATGGGCTTGTCCATCATTTCCAGGCCAGCTGGGATGATGCCCGCGGCAATGATGGCGGCCACCGCATCGCCCGCGCGGCGGATGTCGTCAAAGCTGGCCATGATGCAGCGCGCCAGTTGCGGCTTGGGCACCAGCTTCACCGTGACCTCGGTGGTCACCGCCAGCATGCCCTCGGAGCCAATCACCAGCGGCAACAGGTCCAGCCCCGGGCTGTCCAGCGCGTCGCCGCCAAATTCGATGGGCTCGCCGTCGATGGTGAAGCCCTTGACCTTGAGCACATTGTGCAAGGTCAGCCCATACTTAAGACAGTGCACGCCGCCCGAGTTCTCGGCCACGTTGCCACCAATCGTGCAGGCAATTTGGCTGGAGGGGTCGGGGGCGTAATACAGGCCCAGGGGCGCGGCCGCCTCACTGATGGCCAGGTTGCGCACGCCACACTGGACCACGGCGGTGCAACTCTCTGCGCTCATCGACAAAATTTTGTTGAACTTGGCCAGGGACAGGGTCACACCTTCGCCATGCGGCATGGCGCCACCCGACAAGCCCGTGCCAGCGCCGCGCGCCACCACCGGCACCGCCAAGGCGTGGCAGGCTTTCAGTGCGGCTTGCACCTGCTGGGCGTTTTCCGGCAAGGCCACGCACAGCGGCCGCTGGCGGTAGGCGGTGAGGCCGTCGCACTCGTAGGGCGTGGTGTCTTCCGATGTGTAGAGCACAGCATGGGCCGGCAAAACGGCTTTCAGGGCCGCCACCACTTGCGATTGGCGTTGCGCGCGCAGCAGGGCCGCGTGCTTGTCCGAAGTCATTGGAGCATTCATGGCACCCACTTTACGTGAAATTCCCGCGCCCGGGTTGAAAGAACTTTCAGGCTTTGTTGAAGCCCGCTCAGCTGACGGCCTTTTGCAGCCACTCGGCGAAGGCCGCGCATTCCCAGCGGTCCATGACGCCGGTGCGCCAGCACAGGTAGTGCGCATGGGGGCTGGGCACTTGCACGGGGGTCAGGCGAATCAGGGTGCCGTTTTCCAGCCAGGGAGCCCCCAGCTTCAGGCGGATCAAGCCAATGCCCAGGCCTTGGGCGGCGGCATCGCACAGCAGGCCGATGTCGTTGAAGCTCGAACCGTCGGTGGGTTCGGGCCAGTCCAGGTGATGGGCGGCAAACCAGGTGCGCCAGGGCTCCAGCGGGCTGCGCAGCAAGGTGGCATCGCTGAGGTCTTGGGGCGTGTCAAAGGGGCCGTGCTCGCGCAGGTAGGCCGGGGAAGCCAGCAAGGTGACGTCGTCCTTCATCAGGCACAGGCTTTCCACATCGGCATACCGCCCCGTGCCAAAGCGGATGGTCAGGTCGGCGTCTTCGGCCACCACGTCCAGCAAAGGAATGCTGACCTGCAGCGTGAGGTCGATTTCCGGGTAGGCCTCGGCAAACTGGCGCAGCCGGGGCATCAGGATGGAGCGGGCAAAGGTGGGCGTGACCGCCAGGCGCAGCTTGCGTTTGCCCACCCCATTCGGGCTTTGCCCTGGGAAACGCTCCAGGCTGGCCAGGCCTTCGCGCACATGGGCCAGGTACTCGCTGCCTTCGGTGGTCAGCGAAAAATCGGCCCGGCCAAACAGCTTGGTGCCGATGATCTGCTCGAGCTGGCGCACCCGGTGGCTGACTGCGCTGGGCGTGACGCACAACGCTTCAGCCGCCTGGGTCACCGAGCGCAGGCGCGCCAGCGCCTCGAAGGTCAGCAGGCATTGAATGGGGGGAATGCGCGACGTCATGGCAGCAGGCGGCAGGGTCGCGCGGGGGCTTACTTGAAGATCACGGTCTTGTGGCCATCGAGCAGCACGCGGTGCTCGCTGTGCCATTTGACGGCACGCGCCAGCACCTGGCTTTCGGTGTCGCGGCCCAGGGCGGTCAAGTCTTCCACGGTCTTGCTGTGGTCGACCCGGGCCACGTCCTGCTCGATGATGGGCCCCTCGTCCAGGTCGGCGGTGACGTAGTGGGCCGTGGCGCCGATCAGCTTCACCCCCCGGTCATGCGCCTGGTAATAGGGTTTGGCGCCTTTGAAGCTGGGCAAGAAGCTGTGGTGAATGTTGATGGCCCGCCCTTGCAGCTGTCGGCACATCTCGTCAGACAAAATTTGCATGTAGCGCGCCAGCACCACCAACTCGGCATCTTCGCCGTTGATGATTTCCAGTTGCCGCGCCTCGGCTTGCGCCTTGGTGGCGGCGGTCACGGGAACATGGTGAAACGGCACGTTGTAGCTGGCCGCCAATTGGTAGAACTCTCGGTGGTTGCTGATGATGGCGCGAATGTCCACCGGCAGCAGGCCGCTTTTCCAGCGGAACAGCAAGTCGTTCAGGCAGTGGCCTTCTTTGC
>CAINMN010000017.1 GCA_903850735.1 uncultured Burkholderiales bacterium
CGGCGGCCTTGCGCGAGCGCATGGGCCGCACCGCCGTGCAAGCCGTTCAAGCCCTGGCCTATGAAGGCGCGGGCACGCTGGAGTTCTTGCTGGACGCCAGCGGCGAGTTTTACTTCATGGAGATGAACACCCGCTTGCAAGTGGAACATCCTGTGACAGAAGCCGTGACCGGCCTGGACCTGGTCGAATGGCAGCTGCGTGTCGCAGCGGGCGAAGCCTTGCCCTTGCTGCAATCGCAGATTGCATTCCATGGCCATGCCATCGAAGTGCGTCTGTGTGCCGAAGACCCGGCCCAAGGCTTCATGCCACAAAGCGGTCAATTTTGCGCCTGGGCGCCGGCCACTGCACTGCGTGTCGAGCATGCCTTGGCCGCTGACAGCGAGGTGCCGCCTTACTACGACTCCATGGTCGCCAAGCTCATCAGCCATGGCGCGCACCGCGACGAAGCCTTACGGCGCTTGCGATCAGGCCTGCAAGACACGGTGGCCCTGGGCGTGACCACCAACCAAGCCTTTCTGGACCGCTGTCTGGCGCATCCCGCCTTTGTCGCAGGTCAGGCCACCACAGGCTTCATCACCACGCACCAGGACGCCTTGCTGGACGCCCCGGAGGGCTTGCTTGCGCGTGCCCTGACCCTGGTGGCATGGCTCAGCGTGGACGATCATCCCCAAGCGCAACACGCTGCTCCCTTGGTGCCACGCCTGCCCATGCAACTTCAACTCGCCGTGCAAGAGCAGACATTCAGCGTTCAAGTCACGCGTCAGTTGGATGGCAGCTTCGAGGTTGCAGGCGACTTGTCAGAAGGGCATGGCTTCAAACACACGGTGCGTGGCGTGCGTCGTTCAGGCCACAGCCTACGTTACACGCTGGATGGTGTGGCCACCACGGCCACGGTTTTGCAGGACGCCAGTGACTGGTGGCTTCAACTGGGCGCAGAGGCGCTGCGTGTGAGTGACCTGACCCGCGTGCCTGCCACACGGCAAGGCGCGGCCGGGGGTGACGGCCGCGTGCGCGCCAGCACCAATGGCCGCGTGGTCGCGGTGCAAGTCTCGGTGGGTCAGCGGGTAGAGGCGGGCGCCGCCGTGGTCACGCTGGAAGCCATGAAGATGGAGCATGTGCATGTGGTACGTGCGGCCGGCACGGTGCTCGCCGTGCACGTCAGCGAGGGCGTGCAGGCGGCCGCTGGCAGCGTGTTGGTGGAAGTGGACCTTGAAAAGAGTTGACCATGTCTGACGAAGTTTTGTACGAACAACGCGGTGCTGCGGCCTGGCTCACACTGAACCGCCCCGACAAGCGCAACGCCCTCAATGGCGCCGTCATTCAAGGCCTGCGCGATGGACTGCGAAGGGCCCATGCGGACGACAGCGTGCGCGCCATCGTGTTGACGGGCGCGGGCGACAAAGCGTTTTGCGCGGGCGCCGATTTGCAACCCGGCGTGGGCTTTGTCTTCGACCCCGCCAAACCCGCTTCCGACTATGCCGACCTGCTGCGCGAGGCTCAGGCGGCCACGCTGCCCATCGTCGTTCGCCTCAACGGGGTGTGCATGGCCGGCGGCATGGGCTTGCTGTGCATGGCCGACATGGCGGTCGCGGCCGATCATGTGCTGCTGGGTCTGCCGGAAGTGAAAGTGGGCGTGTTTCCCATGCAGGTGCTGAGCTTGCTGAAAGACCTGGTGCCGCCGCGCGTGGTGCGAGAGTGGGCCTTGACCGGTGAGCCCTTCAGCGCGCACGAGGCCCTGGGCCACGGCCTGTTGAACCATGTGGTGCCTGCTGCCGAATTGGATGCCAAGACCGACTGGCTGCTGGCACGTTTGCTGGACAAATCGCCCACCGCCATTCGGCGCGGCAAATACGCCATGCGCGCGATCGCGGCCATGTCGTTTGATCAGGCGATTGCTTACATGGAAAGTCAGATTGCACTAACCGCCATGACCGAGGACGCCAAAGAAGGCCGTGCCGCCTTCAATGAAAAGCGCAAGCCCTCGTTCAACGGGCGCTGACCGAGGCCTTTTTCAGCGGCAGCAGACCGGTGGCCAAGGCCGTGCCGACCAAGACAATGGCGGCACAGCCCAGCATCCAGCCAGTGATTTTTTCATCCAGCACCACCACGCCAATGACCGAGGCGAACACCGGGGCCACATAGGTCACGGTCATGGCGCCGCTGGAGCCCAGTTGCGCAATCAAGCGGAAGAACAGCACATAGGCCAAGCCGGTGCACAGCGCGGCTGACACAAACAGCGCCCCCCAGGTCGGCAGGTCGGGCGCATGGCCGGGCCACAACCAAAGCGCGGGCAGCAGCAAAGCGATGCTGGCGCCCATTTGGCTGCCGGTGGCCAGCACCATGGGCGGAATGTGTTGCAGGTAGCGCTGGGTGTAGTTACCGCTGATGCCATAGCTCAACCCACCCAGCAAGCAGCATGCAATGGCCAGGCCCGAGCCCCCTGGCTTGAACGACACGCCGCCCGGCGCCTCCAGGGCCAACAAGGCGGCACCCAAAAACCCCAGCACCATGCCCAGGGTTCGCCAGCGTGTCAGTTGTTCCTTGAACACCAGCCAGGCAATCAAGGCGCCAAACAGGGGAGCCATGGTGTTCAGAATCGACGACAGACCGGTCGTGATCGACAGCAAGGCATAGGCGTACAGGCTGAAGGGCAGCCCGGAGTTGAACACGCCCACCAGCAGCAGTTCGCGCCGGTGGCGCCAAAGAATGGCGCCTTGTTGCTTGAGCAGCACGAGCGGCAACAGGCACAGCGCCGCAATGCTCACGCGCATCCAACTCGTGGGCAGGGCACCCATGGCATAAGAGACTTTTTGCAGAAACAAAAACGAAGAGCCCCACAGCAGGGACAGCAGCAAAAAATCGGGCAGCCAACGGGCGGCTGGCTGAGCAGCTTTCAAAGCAGGGCGCCCTCCAGTTGCAGCAGGGCGACCTTGCGGTCAAGCCCACCGGCATAGCCGGTCAACGCGCCATGCGCGCCCACCACACGGTGGCATGGCACGATGATGCTCCAGGGGTTTTTGCCCACGGCGGCGCCCACGGCACGCGAGGCCATGGGCTTTTTCAGTTGCAGGGCCAGTTGGCCGTAACTGGTGGTCTGTCCGCAGCGAATGCCTTGCAAGGCTTTCCAGACGGCGTGTTGAAAAGCTGTGCCCCAAGCGGCTGACAGGCGTACCTTGAACGGCGTGCGTGCGCCTGAAAAATAGTCCGTCAGTTCACGGGCCGCTTGTTTCAGATGAGGGTTTTGGCGATCGATGGCCCAGGCTTCAAAGTTTGGCATGTGCTGCTGGCCTTCAAACCAGGCGCCCGCCAAACCTTGGTCGGAGGCTGCCAGCAACATGGGGCCCAAGGGGGTGTCCAAGTGGCTGCATTTCAGGTCCATGTTGTTCTCCGTGCCGTCTGACCAGGGGCGATCTGAACATGATACGCAGTTCTGGGCTGACAGGCCATTCACCTACAATCATTTGCATGCAAGTCACACCCTCTATTTTCAAGGCCTATGACATCCGTGGGGTGGTTCCCCAGGCGCTCAATCCTGCCGTTGCCCAAGCTTTGGGGCGTGCTTTTGGAACCCATGCCCAAGCGTGTGGCGAGCGCGTGGTGGCCGTGGGGCGCGATGGCCGTTTGAGTGGCCCCGCATTGAACCATGCCTTGGTCAAAGGCTTGCAGGAAACGGGCGTGGAAGTGATCGATGTGGGGGTGGTGACCACGCCCATGCTGTACTTTGCGGCACACACCTTGTGCCGCAGTGGCATACAGATCACCGGCAGCCACAACCCCAAGGACTACAACGGCTTCAAGATGGTCTTGGGCGGCCGCGCAATTTACGGTGACGAAATCCAGGGCCTGCGCAAGATCATGGAAGACGAGTCCTGGCTACTGGCCGAAGGCGGGCAAGTTCGTCATGTCAACATCGAACAAGCTTACCGCGACCGCATCGTGAACGATGTCCGTTTGCAGCGTCCCATGAAAATCGTGGTCGATTCTGGCAATGGCGTGGCGGGTGCATCGGCCCCGGCCATCTTTCGTGCTTTGGGTTGCGAGGTCATCGAATTGTTCAGCGAGGTGGATGGCAATTTCCCCAACCATCACCCCGACCCCAGCAAGCCGGAAAACTTGCGCGATCTGACACAAGCCCTGGTGACGCACCAGGCCGAGTTGGGCCTGGCCTTTGATGGCGACGGCGACCGCTTGGGCATCGTGACAAAAGACGGCCACACGATTTACCCCGACCGCCAAATGCTCTTGTTTTCGCAGGACGTGCTCTCGCGCGTGCCGGGTGGGGCGATTGTGTTTGACGTCAAATGCTCGCAACGCCTTGCGCCTGCCATCCGCGCAGCAGGGGGTGAGCCGGTGATGTTCAAAACCGGCCACTCCCTGATCAAGGCCCGCATGAAAGAACTCAACTCGCCCTTGGGCGGCGAAATGAGTGGCCATATCTTTTTCAAAGAGCGTTGGTATGGCTTTGACGACGGTACCTACGCCGGCTGCCGCCTGCTCGAAATTTTGAGCCGCAGCGCTGACGCCAATGCGGTCTTGCATGCCTTGCCCACCAGCGAGTCCACGCCCGAGTTGAATGTGGCTTGCCAGGAAGGCGAGCCGCACAGCGTCACGGCGGCTTTGTTGCAACTGGCCAAGCAAGAGGGCTTGCCTGCGCAGGCGCAGCACCCCAAGCTCTCCGAGATTGACGGCTTGCGCATCGACTGGGACGATGGCTTTGGCCTGATTCGCGCCTCCAACACCACGCCGGTGCTGGTGTTGCGCTTTGAAGGCCAGAGCGTGGCCGCACTGGCGCGTATTCAGTCGGACATGCTGGCCTTGCTGCGTCGCGTCAAGCCCGATGCGGCTTTTCAAGAGGCGGCGCATTGAACATCCTGATCGTCAAGCTGTCGTCGCTTGGCGATGTGGTCCACACCTTGCCGGCTCTCATGGATGTGCGTCAGGCCTATCCAGAGGCGCGCATCGACTGGGTGGTGGAGCGTGCGTTTGCGCCGCTGGTGGAAGCCTCCGAAGCTGCCAACAAGGTGATTCCCTGCGAGCTTCGAAGCTGGCGCAAAAAGCCGTTTGCGTCTGACACACGACAAGCGCTGCGTGCCTTCAAAGCGGACTTGCAGGCTGAGGCCTACGACTGCGTCATTGATTTGCAAGGCTTGACCAAATCTGCCTGGGTCGCTTGGCTGGCGCGCCTGACGCCGAGCGGCCAACGTGTGGCCATGGCCCATCGCACCGACGGCTCGTCTTACGAGCGCCCCACGCGTTGGGTCGCAGATCGCCTGATTGCCATGACACCCCACGTGCATGCCATGACCCGTGCACGCGAGGTCTGTGCACAGGCGCTGTACTACCCGATGCCGGCAACGCTCAACCCCGGACTGGATATTTTGCGTGCGGCCGCCCGCCAGCAACCCTGCGTCGCGCTCATTCACGGCACCTCCAGAGAAGACAAGTTGTGGCCGCTCGACCACTGGATCGCCTTGGGGCGTCGTTTGGCGACCCAGGGCTACAGCGTGGCACTGCCACACGGCAGTGATGCTGAGTTGGCGCGCAGCCAAGAGCTTGCTGCGGCGTTGCCGGGCGCGGTGGTTTGGCCACGCTTGCCGATCGATGCCTTGGCCGCGCGGCTGGCCACCTGTGCCGGCGCGGTGGGCGTGGACAGTGGCCTGAGCCACATTGCGGTGGCACTGAATTTGCCGCATGTGCAGATCTACAACGTGGACACGGCCTGGCGCACCGGCCCGCAAGGCGCAGCTCACCAATGCAGTGTGTATGCCCAGCCCACGCCGTCCATCGACGCAGTCTGGCAAGCCTGGACGGCATGCCTGGACGGAGCCTGGGCATGCGACTGACTGAGACGCTCACCCTGGCGCTCTACAGTCTTCTGGCGCGTGCCATGCAGCCTTTGTTGCGGCGCAAGTTGGCGCGCCGTGGTCGTTCCGAGCCCGGCTATCTTCACGCCGTGGAGGAACGGTTTGGTCACTACACCCAGCCCCCCGGCCAAGGCTACCTGTGGGTTCACGCCGTCTCGCTGGGTGAAACACGCGCCGCCGCCGTCTTGCTTCAGGCAGTGCGGGCGCAATGGCCGGATGTGCCCGTGTTGCTGACCCATGGCACGGCCACCGGTCGGGAGGCGGGTCAGCGGCTCTTGCGGCCCGGCGATTGCCAAGTCTGGCAACCTTGGGACACGCCGCAAGCGGTGGCCCAATTTCTGGCGCATTTTCAGCCGCGCGTGGGTGTGTTGATGGAGACCGAGGTTTGGCCCAACCTGGTGACGGGATGCCGCAGGCAGGGTGTGCCGTTGATATTGGCGAATGCGCGCTTGAGCGACAAGTCGCTGAGGCAGGCGCGCCAGTGGGCTTGGTTGTCGCGCCCGGCCTACGCAGGGCTGGCGGATGTTTGGGCGCAAACCGAATCGGACGCACAGCGCCTTCGTTCTTTGGGGGCGTCTGTTTCTGCAGTGTTGGGTAACCTTAAATTCGACGCAAGGCCAGACCCACTGCAATGCGCCAATGGGGCAGCCCTCAAGCAGCAATTCAAACGACCCGTGGTGATCTTGGCCAGTTCACGCGAAGGGGAGGAGGCGCAGTTGTTGAACAGCCTTCGCAAAAATGAGCAAGCACTTCATGCGGTGCATTGGCTGATTGTCCCCCGACATCCCCAGCGCTTTGATGAAGTGGCAAGGTTGATGGCGTCGCATGGCCTGAGGGTCTTGCGCAGAAGCGCCATGGGATCTGCAGGTTTTTCATCTGAGCCAGGCGATGAATCGGCTTTGTGGCTGGGCGACTCTGTGGGGGAAATGGCTTGGTATTACAGCTTGGCCTCGGTGGCCTTGCTGGGGGGCAGCTTCGAACAGCTTGGCGGACAAAATTTGATAGAGGCCGCGGCGTGTGCTTGCCCTGTGGTGATGGGACCGCATACATTTAATTTTGCCGATGCCGCTGAAATGGCCCTTCAAAGCCAAGCGGCCCTTCGCGCAGAAAACTTGGACCACGCCATTGCATTGGCCTTGTCATGGGTTGCGCATCCGCAAGATTTGCGCATGCGATCCGAGTCAGCCCAGGTTTTTGCAAATGCGCATTGCGGTGCTGTCGACCGAAGCGTGCAGGCTTTGGCCCGCTTCATCGACCAGCGGTCGGCTTAAGGCGACAGCAGCGCGTTGATGCCCTGAAGGTCTTCCGCTTTCAAGGTCCCGTTGGCTTGCTTGAGCTTGAGGCCGCCTACCAACACATCGTAGCGCGCTTTGGCGAGGTCGCGCTTGGTTTGAAACAACTGGCTTTGCGAGTTCAAGACATCAATGTTGATGCGCACGCCAACGTTGTATCCTAACTTGTTGGCATCCAGCGCAAGCTGGCTGGACGCCTCCGCGGCCTGCAAGGCTTTGACCTGTCCAACCCCTGAGACGACGCCGAAATAGGCCGAGCGTGTGGCTTGAGAGACATTGCGCCGGGCTGCCTCCAGGTCGTTTCGGGCTTTCTCCTCCAGCGACACAGTTTCCTTGATCCTGTTGTCGGTGGCAAAGCCAGAAAACAAAGGAAGGTTCATCACAACCGAGACAGAGGAGTTCACCACATGGGACCCGGTAGAGGTCAAGGCTGTGCCGGACATGTTGCGAACACCGCCATAACTTCCCTGCAGGTCAACTGTGGGCATATGGGAAGTCTTCGAACGTTTGATTTCCAGTGCAGCGATTTCCAGGCCCAGGCGGGCCGATTGGATCACAGGGTGAAATTTCTCAGCATCAGAGACCCAAACTTCAGGGTCTTGTGGCATGACAGACTTCAATTCGACGCCTTGTTTCAAGGGACGCGGCTTGGCGTTTTGAATGCCTACCCACTGATCCAATGCAAGCTTTTTGACGCGCAGATCGTTTTCAGCGGCAATTTCTTGTGCAATGACCAGGTCGAATCGCGCCTCGGCCTCTCGCGTGTCCGTGATGGTGGCGGTCCCCACTTCAAAGTTTCTTTTGGCAGAAGCCAGTTGCTCCGACACGGCTGTTTTTTGAGCACGCACAAACTCGAGACTGTCTTGGCTGGCCAGCACATCAAAGTAGGCCTGGCTCACTCGGATCAACAAATCATGCTCGGCTGAAATCAGTTGCGTCACCGCCAAACTGAGTTGTTTTTTACTTTGATCGTAGGCAATCAAGTTGCCAGGACGGAACAGGGGCTGAGAGGCGGTCACGGTGGCGTTGTGGGTGCCAAACCAACGCTTGTATTCCGAGCCAGGGGCCTCGACATCCGCTCTGAAGTCGACTTGGGCGCGCGCCGAAGAGGCTGTCAATCCAACGGTGGGTAAAACCAAGGCCAAAGCCTGATCAGCTTTCGATTTGTTGGCGGCGTATTGCGCCTTGGCCGCCTGATAAGCCGCATCATAGGACCTTGCCGACTCGAAAAGTTCCACCAGGCTCTGGGCCTGTGCAGGTGCCGCGAGTGCCAAAGCCAGGGCAGCACTCAGAGGCAATTTGCGAAGCACTTTCATGAAAACCTTTCGGGTAACGAATCTTGTCAGTTGCGCCAGTTGGGCCGCATTCAATATTGTGGGACAGAAGGGTCTATTTGTGCAGACCATGCATGAATGCCCCCCGCCACATTGGCGACATGGCTGAAGCCCTGTTGCGCCAGAAAAGCGGCCACTTGCATGCTGCGCGCACCGTGGTGGCACAGGCAGGCGATGGGGCGATTCGGGTCCAGCTCGGACAACTTGCCGGGGATCAAATTCATGGGAATGTGAAGTAATGCAAAGTTTTCAGCTTGGACGCTGGCGGTTTGCAATTCCCAGGCTTCGCGGACATCCAAAACCACGGTATCCCCATGCGCCTGCTTGGCTTGGATCCAGTCTTGGAGTTGCGCGGGCTGAATTTGGTCAATCATGGCGTTCAAAATTTGAAGGAGGAGGTTTTGCTGAAGCCTTCCAGCGCGGGCACGGCAGTGTCCCACAGCGCACGGCTTTGCCATTGCTGATCGGCCACCCGAGTGAAGAGGGTCGCATGCATGATGGGCTCATCACCCACGATCGCGATCAGCTTGCCGCCCACCTTCAGTTGGTTCAGCAGGCTTTGCGGCACTTCGGCCACCGAACCCCCCAACACGATGGCGTCGAAGGGGGCTTCAGAGACCTTGTCGAGGGCGCCATGGCCCACGCGCACATCAGCGTTGTGAACGCCTGCCGCGCGCAGATTGGCTTGTGCCGCTTGCGCCAATTCGGGATGCATTTCCAGGCTGATCACCTGGTGCGCGCGATGAGCCAGCAGGGCAGTGAGGTAGCCGCTGCCCGTGCCGATTTCCAGCACGGTTTCATGGCCTTGCAGGTGCAGGTCGTGCATCAGGCGGGCATCAATGCGGGGGGGCAACATGGTTTGCCCCTGGGCCAAAGGAATTTCGGTGTCAGAGTAGGCCAGTGACTGGTAGGGTGACGGCGTGAATTTTTCGCGCTCAACTGCGGAGAGGACGGCCAAAGCGGCAGGCTCCAGCACCATCCAGGTCCGGATTTGCTGTTCCACCATATTGAAGCGGGCTTTTTCGAGGTTCATGTCGCGGTTCCAAAGAGGCAGAAGACGTTGGGCGTGATTTTAAGGGGCAATGCTTTCAGAGCCTGACCGCGCGTTTCGGTGCCACAGGCGCTTGAGCCATTGAGAAAAATCGTCCAAGTAACAGTAAACAACAGGCACCACCACCAGGGTCAGCAAGGAGGAGGTGATGACCCCGCCAATCACCGCCTGCCCCATGGGCGCACGCTGCTCAGAGCCTTCGCTGAGGGCAAAGGCCAGCGGGATCATGCCAAAAATCATGGCCAAGGTGGTCATCAAGATCGGGCGCAAACGCACCCGGGCAGCCAAGAGCAAGGCTTCGTTGCGCGGCAGCCCTGGGCTGGTGCTGCCATCGGCTTGTGCAAAGCCTTCCCGCGCACGAATGGCAAAGTCCACCAGCAAGATGGCATTTTTCGTGACCAAGCCCATGAGCATCACGATGCCAATGATGGAAAACATGGACAGCGTGGAGCGAAACATCATCAAGGCCAACACCACGCCAATGAGCGTCAATGGCAAGGAGGTCATCAAGGCCAGCGGCTGCAAGAAGCTCTTGAACTGGCTGGCCAGGATCATGTAGATGAAAATCACCGCCAGCGCCAGGGCCGACAGGGCATAGCCAAACGACTCTTGCATGTTCTTGGTGGAGCCGCTGAACTGGTAGTAGTAGCCTGGCGGCAAGGCCATGTCGCTCATGATTTTGCGAATGTCAGCGGATATTTCACCGGTCGAGCGGTTGTAGGCATTGGCATTGATGCTGACCTCGCGCAACAGGTCGCGCCGGTTGATCTGGTTGGGGCCTGTGCTTTCGCGCACCGTGGCAATTTGGTCCAGTCGAACGGTTCGGGTGCTGCCATCCGCCGCCGTGGGCAAAGCAAAGGGCAAACGCGCCAGGTCTTCGGGTGTGTTGCGGGCAGAGGGTGCCAGGCGGACATTGACGTCGTAGGTCTGGTCGTCGCTGGCGCGCCAGTTGCCCACGGTTTGGCCGGCCACCAGGTTTCTCAGTTGCGGACCCAGCGTCGCGACGCCCAGGCCCATCTCGGCCGCGGCGGACCGGTTCACTACCACTTCCACCGTGGGTTTGTCAGGCTTGACGCTGGAGTCCAGATCGACCACGCCTGGGATGGCGCGCACCCGCTCCATGACGGTTTGGCTGAGCCGCTCGAGCTCGCGCAAATCCGTGCCTTGCAGGGAGAACTCAATTTGCTTGTTGCCGCCCACTGTGTCCAACTGGCCCACATGGGTCACAGTGATGCCTGGCACCTGGCGCAGCCGTTCTCGGATGGCCGCAGCGACCTGGTCCACGCTGCGTTGGCGCAGCTTCCTGTCGAGCAAGCGCAGGTAAACGCTCGCATAAATCTTGCCGTTGGCCGCACCAGTGTTGATCGTGGTCAGGGTGTAGCGAATCTCGGGAAACTCACGCAAGATCGCATCGACCTGTCGTGCTTTGGCCTCGGTCACCTCCAGCGAGGAGCCCACCGGGGTGTAGAAACTGACCGTGGTCTCGGAGTAGTCGGCCTTCGGCACAAATTCGGTGCCCAACAAAGGTACCAAGACCACGCTGGTCACAAACACCGCAATGGCCAAACCCACAGTGGCCAATTTGTGACCCAAGGCCCATTGCAGCCAGCGCTCGTAGACATGGCCCAAGTTTTCAGTGGCGCGCTCGAACCAGCCGGTCACGCGACCCAGAGTGCGGTCGTAAAGTGAAGGCGCATGCGCTTTTTCACCATGGCGATGGATGCTGGGGTCATGCCAGATGCTTGACAGCATCGGATCCAAGGTGAAGCTGACGAACATCGAGATCAGCACGGCCGCCACAATGGTCAGGCCAAACTCATGGAAAAACTTGCCGATGATGCCTTGCATGAAACCAATCGGCAGGAACACCGCCACGATGGACAAGGTCGTGGCCAGCACCGCCAGGCCAATTTCTTGCGTGCCTTGCATGGCTGCATCAAAAGCGTTCTTGCCCATCTGCACGTGGCGAACAATGTTTTCGCGGACCACGATGGCGTCGTCGATCAGCAAGCCCACGCACAATGACAAGGCCATCAGGGTCACCATGTTGATGGTGAAGCCCAGCATGTGCATGAACAGGAAGGTGCCAATGATGGAGATCGGCAAGGTCAAGCCGGTGATGACCGTGGAGCGCCAGGAGTTCAGGAACAGAAAAACAATCAGCACCGTCAACAGCGCCCCTTCAATCAAGGTCTGGCGCACGTTGTTCACAGAAACGCGAATCATGCGCGAGCCATCGTAGATGGGGGCGAGCTGAATGCCGGGTGGCAATTGCTTTTCGATCTCTTTCAATGTTTTGTTCAAGCCATCGATCACATCCAGGGTGTTTTCATCCTGTGACTTTTGAATCGACATCAACAAAGTGCGCTCGCCGTTGTAAAGCGCCATGTTCTCCAATTCTTGGGC
>CAINMN010000018.1 GCA_903850735.1 uncultured Burkholderiales bacterium
ATGTTCCACTCAAAAGCCAGCTTCAGTTTGGTGCCCACACCGTCCGTGCCGCTGACCAAGACAGGCTCTTGGTAACGCTTGGGCACTTCGAACAAGGCGCCAAAGCCGCCGATGCCGGCCAGCACGCCCTCGCGCAGGGTTTTCTTGGCAAGCGGCTTGATGCGCTCCACCAGGGCGTCACCGGCGTCAATGTCGACGCCAGCGTCTTTGTACGAGAGGGGCTTGTTCATGGCAAGAGGTCTGTGCTGGGAGGGAGATGGGCGCAACCTGGGGCGCGCCGATAGAATCAGGGCATTCTAAGTTCTGACGATTCACCACCTGTATGCAATTCACCCCCACTCAGCAACGGGCTGCCGCCTGGCTGGGCATTTTTGCGGTTTGCGTCTGGGTGTTGATGGGGCTGGGGCCGGTGCTCATGCCCTTTGTGGTGGGGGCGGTGTTGGCTTATGCCTTGAGCCCCTTGGTGGGCGGCTTGCACCGTGTCACGGGCGGGTTTGTGCCACGTCTGGTCTGCGTCCTGCTCGTGGAATGTGTTTTTTTGCTGGTCGCGCTGGCCCTGCTGACCCTGCTGATCCCCATTTTGTTGAAAGAGCTGCCCTTGTTGCGCGAGCAGTTGCCCTTGCAGTTGCAGCGACTCGATGCCTGGCTGGCCCCCATGCTGCAACACTGGGGGGTGCAAACCCGACTGGATGTGGCCAGCTTCAAGACCTTCTTGATGCAGCACTTTGACGGCTCGATGGACCAGGTGGTGACCACGCTGCTGTCCTCCTTGCGCATGGGGGGCAGCATGGCGCTGACCTTGATTGGCAACGCCGTGCTCATCCCGGTGGTGCTGTTTTACCTCCTGGCGGACTGGGACCGCTTCGTGGCTTTGTTGCGCGAGTGGGTCCCGCTGCGTTGGCGCGCGCCCGTGGATGGCTTCATGATCGAAGCCGATGCGGTGCTGGGCCAGTACTTGCGCGGGCAACTCTCGGTGATGCTGGCCTTGGCCATCTACTACAGCATCGCCTTGCGTTTGTGCGGCCTCGACTTGGCCTTGCCGATTGGCGTCTTCACCGGCTTGGCGATCTTCATTCCTTACCTGGGCTTTGGCCTGGGCTTGCTGCTGGCTTTGCTGGCGGCCGTGCTGCAGTTCGAGCCTTTGCAGGCCTTGGGCGTGGTGGCCCTGGTCTATGGCGCCGGCCAAGTGCTGGAGAGTTTTGTGCTGACGCCACGCTGGGTGGGCGAACGCATCGGCCTGCATCCGCTGGCCGTGATTTTTGCGCTGTTGGCTTTTGGCCAGTTGCTGGGCTTTGTCGGTGTGCTGGTGGCCTTGCCCGCCAGCGCCGTGTTGTTGGTGGCCTTGCGTCGCATGAAGCAACAGTACATGGCCAGCCCCTTGTACCGGTGAGCGTCCCACAGGCCATGAAACAAATCGTTCTTGACATGGGCTTGGCCGCGGGGCCAACCCTGCAAAACTTTTTCCCAGGACCGAATGAAGATGTTTGCCAGCACCTTCGCTTGTGGGTGAGCAACGCATTGCGCTCGCCAGTGCCCACCTATTTGTGGGGCGAATCCGGCAGCGGCAAGACGCATTTGCTGCGCGGTGTTGCGCAAGCCTTGCAGGCGCAAGGCACGGCCGTGGGTTGGTTGGACGCGGAACTTGCCGAGCCCATGGGCTTTGACGCCCGCTGGCAAGTGGTGTTGCTTGACAACGTTCAGGCCTACAGTGCCGTGCAACAACACATGGCCTTCAACTGGTTTGTGAACGCCACGGCCCCAGTGGACGGACGGCAGCGCTGGGTTTTGTCAGCGGGCGACCGTCCGCCCAGTGATTTGCCATTGCGAGAGGACTTGCGAACCCGCTTGGGCTGGGGCCATGTGTTCCAGTTGCATGTGCTGGACGAGTCGCAACGGCGTGCCGTTTTGCGACAGCATGCCGAAGCGCGCGGCGTTTTTCTCAAGGACGAGGTCATGGATTTCATCTTGACCCGCTTCAGCCGCGATTTGGGCAGCCTGGTGCAATTGCTGGACCAGTTGGACCTGTACGCTTTGCAAAACCAGCGCCCCATCACCATCCCCTTGATCAAAGACATGTTGGAAGAGGTTTGACGCTTTGAAACTTGCACTGTTTGACCTTGACCACACGCTGTTGCCTTTGGACTCCGACTACAGCTGGGGCGAGTTCACCATCCGCATGGGCTGGGTCGATCCCGTCTCGTTTGCCCAGAGAAATGATGCTTTTTATGCAGATTACCAAGCCGGGCGCCTGGACATTCACGATTACGTGCGCTTTGCGACCGAGGCTTTTCGCTTGAAAGGCCCAGAGGCTGCCCATGCGGCCCATGCACAGTTCATGGCCGAGGTCATCCGCCCGGCCATTCGGCCCGAGGCGCTGGCCTTGATCGAGCGTCACCGCGCCGCCGGCGACCACTTGCTGGTGGTCACGGCCACCAACGAATTTGTCACCCGCCCCATCGTACAGGCGCTGGGCATTGCCGAGCTGATTGCCGTTGAGCTGCAGCGTGACGCCAACGGCTGGTTCACCGGCGAAATCGAGGGAACGCCCTCCATGCGCGAGGGCAAGGTGCAACGTCTGCAACAATGGCTGGATGCCAGGGGCCTGTCGTGGACATCGGTTCAGACCACTTTTTACAGCGACTCTCCCAATGATTTGCCCCTGCTGAGCCGCGTCAACCACCCTGTGGCGACCAACCCAGATACCGTATTGCGTGCCGAAGCCCACAAGCGGGGCTGGCCGATTCTCGAATTGTTTGCAACTTCATGATCAAAACTTTCATCCAACGGCTGATGGGCCAAGCGCCTGACAGCAAAAAGCCCCCCCTGGGCAAGCGCCAGCTGGTGCCGGCGCGGGTTCACGGCATTGATGCGTCCTTGGTGGACGAGCGGGCGTTGAATGTGGTGAGCACCTTGCAAGAGCGCGGTTATGAGGCTTACATCGTGGGCGGGGCCGTGCGCGATTTGTTGCTGGGCCTGCGGCCCAAGGATTTCGACGTGGCCACCAATGCCACGCCTGAGCAGGTCAAAGCCTTGTTTCGCCGCGCCTTCATCATTGGTCGGCGCTTTCGCATTGTTCATGTGGTCTATGGCCGCGGCCGTGAACATGAAGTGATCGAGGTCTCGACCTTTCGGGCTTACCTCGATGCGGCCGACGCCGCCCAGGTTTCTGGCAATGAGCGCACCAGCAAGCGCGCCCTGGCCGATGTCAAGCATGCCGTCGACGCCAGCGGCCGCGTGCTGCGCGACAACGTCTGGGGCCCGCAAGACGAAGACGCCGCGCGGCGCGACTTCAGTGTCAATGCGATGTATTACAACCCGCGCACCGGCGAAGTGGTCGACTACCACGGCGGCATCCAGGATGCCAAGAAACGCCAACTGCGCATGATTGGCGACGCCGCCACGCGCTACCGCGAAGACCCGGTGCGCATCATCCGGGCGGTGCGCTTCTCGGCCAAGCTGTCGGCACTGGGCTTCAAGCTGGAAACCAAAACCGCGGCCCCACTGAAGAAAATGGTCGGCTTGCTGGCCGATGTGCCGCAAAGTCGCTTGTTCGATGAAATGCTCAAACTGCTGCAAACAGGCCATGCCCTGGCCAGCATCGCCCAATTGCGCAGCCTGGGCTTGGCCAAAGGCATTTACCCGTTGCTGGATGTGGTGGTGGAGCGCGGGGACGACCCCTTTGTGCAAGCCGCTTTGCAAGACACCGACCGGCGCGTGGGCGAGGGCAAGCCCGTGGCGCCCAGTTTTTTGCTGGCCTGTGTGCTGTGGTCCGATGTGCGCGAAGCCTGGGACCAGCGCCGCGGCAAAGTCCCGCCATTTCCCGCCTTGCAGGAAGCCATTGACGAAGTCTTCGATGCCCGCATCGGCGATGTGTCCGGGCGCGGCAAGCTCGGTGCCGACATGCGCGAAATCTGGATGATGCAGCCGCGCTTTGAAAAGCGCACCGGCAGCGGGCCCATGACCCTGGTCATGCAGGCGCGTTTCCGTGCGGGTTTCGACTTCATGCGCTTGCGTGCCGACATTGGCGAGGTGGAAGAGGACTTGGCCGATTGGTGGCAAACCTTCAGCCTGGCCGATGACCTGGCGCGCGAGGACATGCTGCAACAAGTGCGCCTGCAAACCCAGCGGCCGCAGCGCGTGCCGCGCACGGTGCGTGTGCCCTCGGCCAGCGACGTCGCCGCGGACGCCTCGACGCCTGAAGAAGGTGCTGTGGCTGAAGGGGACGCACCGCGCAAACGCCGTCGACGTCGTCGCAAGCCGGGGGCTGGCGCAGACGGCGCGGGTGGTGCCGTCGAGGGCTGACATGCGCGATCGGGTCTTGGCCTGTATTGGCTTGGGCGCCAACCTGGGCGATGCGGCTGGTCAAGTCCGTGATGCGGCACAAGCACTGTCCAAGGCTGAAGGTTGCGAAGACCTTCAGTTGTCGCCCCTTTACCGAACCGCACCCCATGAGGCCAGTGGCCCCGACTACGTGAATGCCGTGGCCACCCTGCAAACCCGCCTGACCGCACCCGATTTGCTCCATCTCTTGCAGCGTCTGGAGGCAGCGGCAGGGCGCGAGCGCCCCTATGTGAATGCGCCGCGCACGCTCGACCTCGATGTGCTGTTTTATGGGGAGGCGCGCATGGACAGTCCCCGTTTGCAGCTGCCACACCCGCGCTGGGCAAGCCGCGCCTTTGTGTTGTACCCCTTGCGCGATGTGTGCCCTCAGCGGGTCAGCGAGGCCTTGCTGGCGGCGGTGGCGGGGCAGGTCATTGAGCGGGTTTGAGCTGTTGGATGGCACAGGGATCGACGCGCTGCGCCCGCGGTGACGGATCAGTGGGGCGGGGCGTTTTCCCAGTTTTCACAGAGTACACTTCTCGATGTCATCAAAACGTCATTGTTTTGTCATATTCAGGAGTTCCCCATGTTGTTTGGGAAGTTGCTGCCCCGAGAGGGCAATTTTTTCGAGATGTTCAACCAGCATGCGGACCGTATTGTGGAAGCGGCGCGGGCTTTTTCTGGCTTGGTGCAAAACTACAACGATGCTCACCTGCGCGAAAAATACAACCAGGATGTGGACAACGCGGAGCGAGCCGCGGATCGCGTGACCCACGAGGTCAACCGCGCCATTCACCGCACCTTCATCACCCCGATTGACCGCGAGCAAATTCACTCGCTGATCAACACCATGGACGATGTGGCAGACCTGATCCAAGACTCTGCGGAAACCATGGCCTTGTATGACGTGCGCCACATGACCGATGAAATCACCCGACTCACCGACCTGTCGGTGCGCTGCTGTGAGCGCGTGCGCGACGCCGTCAAGTTGCTTGACCGCATTGCCGAGCCTGCCACGGCAGAGGCTGCGCTCAAGACCTGCGAAGAAATCGACAAGCTTGAATCCGATGCCGACCGCGTCATGCGCAGCGCCATGAGCAAGCTGTTTCGCGAAGAGCCCGATGTGCGCGAAGTGATCAAGCTCAAAGCGATTTACGAGCTGCTGGAAACCATCACCGACAAGTGCGAGGATGTGGCCAACCTGATCGAGGGCATCGTCCTCGAGAACTCCTAAGTTCATCGGGCTGACAATGGATACGGCTCAAACTGCGCTGTGGGTGGTCATGCTGCTGGTGTTTCTGGCACTGGCGTTTGATTTCATGAACGGTTTTCATGATGCGGCCAACTCGATTGCCACGGTGGTGTCGACGGGGGTTCTGAAGCCTGCGCAAGCGGTGGTGTTTGCGGCTTTTTTCAACCTGATTGCCATTTTTGTGTTCCACCTGAGCGTCGCCGCCACGGTGGGCAAAGGCATTGTCATGCCCGGGGTGGTGGACACCCATGTGGTGTTTGGCGCGCTCACGGGCGCCATCACCTGGAACATTGTCACGTGGTACTACGGCATTCCCAGCAGCTCCTCGCACGCCTTGATTGGGGGCATCGTGGGCGCTGTCATGGCCAAGGCGGGGGCAGGTGCGCTGATCGCTACCGGCGTCTTGCGCACGGTGGCGTTCATCTTCATTTCTCCCATGCTGGGTTTCCTGTTGGGCTCTTTGATGATGGTGGTGGTGGCGTGGCTGTTCCGGCGCACCACCCCCTCGCGCGTCGACAAGTGGTTTCGCCGACTGCAACTGGTGTCCGCCAGTGCCTACAGCTTGGGCCATGGCGGCAACGACGCCCAGAAAACCATCGGCATCATCTGGATGCTGCTGATTGCCACGGGCTATGCGTCAGCTTCCGATGCCTCCCCTCCGAGCTGGACCATCATTTCTTGTTACGTTGCGATTGCCCTGGGCACCATGTTCGGGGGCTGGCGTATTGTGAAAACCATGGGCCAAAAAATCACCAAGCTCAAGCCTGTGGGCGGTTTCTGTGCTGAAACGGGCGGCGCCTTGACCTTGTTCATGGCCACGGCCTTGGGCATTCCGGTGTCCACCACCCACACCATCACAGGAGCGATTGTGGGCGTGGGGTCGACGCAACGCGCCAGCGCTGTGCGCTGGGGTGTGGCCGGCAACATCATCTGGGCCTGGATTTTGACCATTCCTGCCAGCGCGTTCGTGGCTGGCATGGCGTATTGGTTGAGTTTTACTTTGTATTGACCAGGTCGAGATCGACGCGCTGCGCTCGCGAGGATGGGGTGGCGGCAGCCATTTGCCGAATGCGCGCTATAATCAGAGGCTTTTCAGCGTGTCGCTGGCCGGGTGGCCATTGCGCGTGTCTCAAACGTTGAAAAAAATTCACCACCCGAAGGATAAACCATGGTCGTCATTCGACTCTCTCGCGGCGGCTCCAAAGCCCGTCCGTTTTTCAACATCGTCGTGTCGGACAAGCGTGTTCGCCGTGACGGTCGCTTCATCGAGCGCATCGGTTTTTACAACCCCATCGCCGTTGAAAGCGAAGAGGGCTTGCGCATTGCCCAAGACCGCTTGACCTACTGGAAAAGCGTGGGCGCACAGGCCTCTCCCACCGTGGAGCGCCTGATCAAGCAAGCTGCCAAGAAAGCAGCCTGATTTTCCTCGCATGACGCCTCTCTTCGAAGCCGCTGAATTGCCAGCGGACGCCATCGAGGTGGGGCGCATCGCCGATGCCTGGGGCATCAAGGGCTGGTTCAAGATCCTGCCCTACAGCGCTTCTCCGGAAGCGCTTTTTTCTTCCAAGCGCTGGTATTTGCAGCCGGCCGAAAAAGGCCCCAAGGTCTTTGACGGCACGGTGCTGTTGCGCATCAAAGAGGCGCGTGAGCACTCCGACACCGTGGTGGCCTCTTCGCATGAGGTGCCCGATCGCACGGCGGCCGAGTCGCTGCGCGGTGCCCGCATTTTTGTCTCGCGTGCCAGCTTTCCCACCCCCGACAGCGACGAGTATTACTGGGTCGACTTGCTGGGGCTGGACGTGGTCAACCGCGAAGGGCTGCCGATGGGCCAGGTCAAGGACTTGATGGCCACCGGCCCGCAAACCGTGTTGGTCCTGTCGTTTGAACAAGACGGCAAACCGCAGGAGCGCATGATCCCTTTTGTCAGCGCCTACATCGACCAGGTCGATTTGGGCGCTCGGCGCATCACGGTGGACTGGCAGCCCGACTATTGAGGCCCCGCCATGCGCTTTGACGTCATCACCCTTTTTCCGGACCTGTTCACGCCTTTTCTAAGCTTGGGCGTGACACGCCGCGCCTTTGAGTCGGGGCAGGTGAAGGTCAAGTTGTGGAACCCGCGTGACTTCGCGCAGGGACCGTACCGGCGCGTGGACGACCGGCCTTTTGGTGGCGGGCCCGGCATGGTCATGCTGGCCGAGCCCTTGCGTTTGTGTCTGGACGCCATTCGGGCTGACCGCGGGCAGGACCGCAGCGTGGCGCCGCTGTGGCTTTTCTCCCCCTTGGGTGAGCGCCTGGACCATGCGCGCGTTCAACACTGGGCGCAAGGGCAGGGGGCTGTGTTGCTGTGCGGTCGCTATGAAGGCGTGGACCAACGCTTCATCGACCTCTATGTGGACGGGCAGATCAGTCTCGGCGACTTTGTGCTCTCCGGCGGTGAAGTGCCGGCCATGGTCTTGCTTGATGCCGTCACCCGTTTGCAACCCGGGGTGCTGCATGACCAGGACAGCCACCATTTCGACAGCTTCAACCCGGCCATTGACGGCTTGCTGGATTGCCCCCACTACACCCGTCCCGAGGTGTGGCAAGGGCAAGCCGTGCCGGCCCCCCTGTTGTCTGGCCACCATGCCCAGATTGAACGCTGGCGCAAGGACCAGTCGCTGGCCTTGACCCAGGCCCTGCGCCCGGATTTGCTGACCAAGCCAAAATCGTTGTAGAATAGCGGGCTAATCGATCCTCTGGTCGGCCGCCTTGCGACGAAAATGTCTCGCTTTTTTGCAGAGAACAGCGCCATGCAAGGCCTTTTGTGCAGCGCGACCACGATCCTTTGAGGAACTTATGAACCTGATCCAAACCCTTGAGCAAGAAGAAATTGCTCGCCTTGGCAAAACCATCCCCGACTTCGCCCCCGGCGACACCGTGATCGTCAGCGTGAACGTGGTTGAAGGCACCCGCAAGCGCGTGCAGGCCTACGAAGGCGTGGTGATTGCCAAGCGCAATCGCGGCCTCAACAGCGGCTTCACTGTTCGCAAAATGTCCAGCGGCGAAGGCGTTGAGCGTACCTTCCAAACCTACAGCCCGCTGATCGCCAGCATTGAAGTCAAGCGCCGTGGCGACGTCCGCCGCGCCAAGCTGTACTACCTGCGTTCACGCAGCGGCAAGTCGGCACGTATCAAGGAAAAACTGGTCCACAAGGCCTCGGTTGCCGCAGCCAAATAAGCTGTCCGATCGTTTCCAGCCAGCCGCCCCTGCATGTCTTGAGGCGGCTTTTTTCATGGTGCAACCCCTGACCCCATTGTCCAAACTGCCCAACTTCGATCCCGAGCGCGTGCCCGTGATCGGGGTGGACCATCACTTGCCGGCGGTGCCAACCGACAGACTGTCGGCCCAGGCTTTGCGGCAGCGTTTTGCGCAGCCGCCGGCTTGGCAGCCCGAGGTGGTGCGCGAGCGCAAATTCGCCCAGCGCGAGCCTGCCCTGGCTTCGGTGCTGGTGGGCATCGTCATGCGCGATGCGCCCACGCTGCTGTTGACCCAGCGCACCGCCCATTTGTCCACCCATTCCGGGCAAATTGCCTTCCCCGGCGGCAAGGTGGACCCGGAAGACACCGATGCCGCGGCCACGGCCTTGCGCGAAGCGCAAGAAGAGGTGGGCCTGGAGCCTCGCCATGTGGAGGTGCTGGGCTCCCTGTCAGAGTACGTGACGGGGACCTCGTTCATCGTCACCCCCATCGTGGCCTTGGTCGATCCAGCGCACGAGCTGGTGCCCAACCCGAATGAAGTGGCCGCCGCTTTTGAAGTGCCTCTGTCCTTTTTGTTGGACCCGCGTCACCACAGGCGACATGCCTTTGAGGCCGAAGGGGTGAGGCGCGAGTGGTTCTCCATGCCCTACCAAGACGGCGCCGCACAGCGTTTCATTTGGGGCGCCACGGCCGGCATGCTGCGCAACTTTTACCGATTCCTGATGGCTTGACGCGGCTGCTTCGCCGCTATGATGCGGGCATGAGCTTTCTGGCCCTTCTTTTTGCATTGCTGATTGAACAGGTTCGGCCGCTGGCAGAACGCAACCCGGTGCACCAAGCCATGCGCCAATGGGCCCATTGGGTCAGCCGCACGCTCGATGCTGGTCGCGCGCACCAGGCTTGGACCATTTGGGGCTTGACGGTTGGCGCGCCCACGCTGGTGGCCGCTGCCGTGCACTGGGCCCTCATGTGGTGGGTGGGCTGGCCCGTGGCCATGGTGTGGAGCATCGGCATCCTTTACGCGACCCTGGGTTTTCGCCAGTTCAGCCACCACTTCACCGAAATTCGCGATGCCCTGGACACCGGGGACGAGAACCAGGTGCGTGAGCGTCTCGCTGCCTGGCAGCAGGTGGACGCCTCGCTGGTGCCTCGCCGAGAGTTGCTGCGCCATGTGATCGAGTTCTCTGCCTTGGCCGCCCATCGCCATGTGTTTGGCGTGCTGGCCTGGTTTTCGGTGCTGGCCGCGCTGGGATTGGGCCCCGCCGGCGCTGTCCTCTACCGCATGGGTGAGTTTGTGCCCCGTTTGTGGCGTCGCCAGGCCGCAGTGGACACCGCGCCTGGCTTGCTCAACAGCGAGGCCCTGAGCCAGGTGGCCAGCCAAGCCTGGCGCCGCATCGACTGGGTGCCGGCTCGCATCACCGCGCTGGCCTTTGCCGTGGTGGGCAACTTCGAGGAAGCCATCGATTGCTGGCGCAACCACGCACAAGCTTTTCCCGATGACAACGACGGCGTGGTGTTGGCCGCAACCTCGGGTGCCATCAACGTGCGACTCGGCGGGGAGGCCTTGCGGCCACGCAGCGAGACCTTGCAGCCCGCCCTGGGCGACAGTGCCAGCACGCCGGGGAAAGAGGCCGAACCTGGCCATCTTCGCACCATGGTGGGCTTGGTTTGGCGCACGGTGGTGATGTGGCTGGTGTTGTTGGCCTTGCTGACCCTGGCCCGCTTGCTGGGCTGAACGGCCCTTTGCCCAGTGGATGTGGCGGGGCGTTGCGCTAGAACGCCGGCTGCGACAACTCGTCGAACAATTGCTCGTAAATTTTGTGTCGCGAAGGGCTGATCAAGCCTTGGGCCAAAGCGTCGCGCACCCCACAGCCTGGCTCATGCCGGTGGCTGCAGTTGTAAAACCGGCAATGGTCGGCATGGGCTTTCAAGTCGGGCATGCAAAGCGCCAATTGCGTGGGCTCAATGTGGTGAATGCCAAACGCCTGAAAGCCGGGCGAATCGATCAGGGCCGTGCCTTGCGCGCGGTCCACCCAGTACCAGGTGGTGCTGGTGGTCGTGTGTTTGCCCGAGTTCAGCGCTTGTGAAATCTCGTTGGTCGCGGCCAAGGCATCGGGCACCAAGCGGTTGATCAAGGTGCTTTTGCCAACGCCCGAAGGCCCCAGCACCAGGGTGGTTTGTCCCTGCAGGTGTTGCATCAAGTGGGTGAGAGCGTCGGCGTCGTTGCGCAGGGACAAAGGCAAAACCTCATAGCCCATGCTGCGGTAAGGCGCCAGCCGCGTCCAAGCGCGCTCGAAGGCCTCGGTCAAATCTTGCTTGTTCAGCGCGATCAAGGGTGCAATGCCGGCGGCCTCGGTGGCGATCAACGCGCGGGTGAGCTGCATTTCGGAAAATTCCGGCTCGGCGGCCATCAGGATCAGCACCCGGCCCAAATTGGCGGCAAAAGACTTGGTGCGAATTTCGTCTTGCCGGTAGAGCAAGTTGCGGCGTTCCTGAATGGCCTCGATCGTGCCTTCGTCCTCACTGGCTTGCCACCACACCCGGTCGCCGACCACAGCCTGGCTTTTTTTGCCGCGAGGATGGCAGATGCGTCGCTCGCCGTTGGGGCTTTCCACCACCACATGCCGGCCATGGCCGGCAATGACCAAGCCGTCTTGCCTCATGCCGTCATGCGCGCCAGGCGCTGCGAGGCTGGGGGATGCGAGTAATAAAAGGCCACGTACAGCGGGTCCGGTGTCAGGGTGGAGGCATTGTCTTGGTAGAGCTTGAGCAAGGCGCCGGCAAGGTGCTTGCCATCACTGTGTGCCACGGCGTAGGCATCGGCCTCGAATTCGAAGCGACGTGAACGGCCCGACGAGAGCGGCGACAAAAAGAAGGTGAACAAAGGCACGACCATCAAGAACAGCAACAAGGCCAGTGCGTCATTGGGCGAGGCCATGTTGGGCATCACCCCCAGGCCGGTGTAGAACCAGGGCTGTTGTGACAGCCAACCCAGCAAGGCCAGCCCCAGCAAGGTCATCACAAAACTGGTGGCCATCATTTTCAGGATATGGCGGTGCTTGAAGTGGCCCAGTTCGTGGGCCAGAACCGCTTCCATTTCATCCGGGCTGAGTTGCTTGAGCAAGGTGTCGAAAAACACCACGCGCTTGCTGGCGCCAAAGCCCGTGAAAAACGCATTGGAGTGGGCTGAGCGGCGGCTGCCATCCATCACAAAAAAACCTTTGGCCGTGAAGCCGGCGCGCGCCATCAAGCGGCTGACGCGCTCTTTCAAGGTCTCGTCTTCCAGCGGCGTGAACTTGTTGAACAGCGGCATGATGACGTTGGGCGCAATCCACATCACAAACAACTGATAGGCCACCAGCGCGCCCCAGGCATAGAGCCACCACAGATGGCCGCCGGCTTGCATCAGCCACAGCACCAGCCACACGATCGGCAAGCCCAAAATCAAGCCCAGCGCCACACCCTTCACCATGTCGCTGAGCCACAGGCGCCAGGTCATGTTGTTGAAGCCAAAGCGCTGCTCCACGCCAAAGGTCTGGATCAGCGACAAGGGCAGGTGAATCAGCCCACCGATCAGCATGAAGCTCACGACCAGGGCCAGTTGCTGGGTCATACCGGCCCCCAGCCAGGCAAGCAAGCTTTGGTTCAGCCAGTCCAGTCCGCCAAGCAAGGTCCAGCCGAGCAGGACCAGCGCTTCCAAGGCCATGTCCCACAAACCGATTTTTGACTTGGCCAGGGTGTACTGCGCAGCCTTTTGGTGGGCTTGCAGCGAGATGGTGCCGGCAAATGCAGCAGGCACTTGGTGCTGGTGTTGGGCGACGTGGCGGGCTTGGCGCGTGGCCAGCCAAAGTTTCAGTCCCAGGTTGGCGAGCAGGGCGATGGCCAAGGCCAGGGTCATGGCAAGAGATGGGTTCATAGGCGCAGAGTTTAGGGCCAATCGCCACCCTCTTGGCGAGGCGGTATTCGCGGGATGGGCGACAATCGCCCCATGTCTGAACAAAATGCCCTGGCCACGCAGGCCACGCCCCCCGTGCTCGCCAAATCCGACCTGAATTTGGTCTGGATCGATTGCGAAATGACCGGGCTGGACCCCGAGCGCGAGCGCTTGTTAGAGATCGCCGTCATCGTGACCGGACCCGACCTGACGCCGCGCATTGAAGGCCCTGTGCTGGTGATCCACCAAAGCGACGAGTTGCTGGACAAGATGGACGCCTGGAACAAAGGCACGCACGGCCGCAGCGGGCTGATCGACAAGGTTCGGGCTTCCACCTTGAGCGAAGCTCAGGCCGAGCAACAACTCCTGGCCTTCATCCAAAAATACGTCCCCAAAACCAGCTCACCCTTGTGCGGCAACACCATCAGCCAGGACCGCCGTTTCCTGGTGAAGTACATGCCCAAGCTCGAAGCCTGGCTGCATTACCGCAACCTTGATGTCAGCACCCTCAAAGAGCTGGCCAAGCGCTGGAAGCCCCAGGTTTACAGCGGCTTCAAAAAGCAGCAAAAGCACACGGCCCTGGCGGATGTGCACGAGTCCATCGACGAACTCATCCATTACCGAACCCACTTTTTGCTGCCCTGAATTCAGCCTTGTGGGTGTGAATTAGGGGGAAACCCGAATTTGTGAGATAATTCACGCTCTTGTGCGGAATCAAGCACAAGATCGCGCATCTGCCTCACACCTTGGGCTTCAAAGAATCGAAGCCAACCGCGCCACCGTGTTGCACAACACACCGGCGTTGAACTCTGTCTGAAGGTTGATGTTGTTTCAATCTTTGGATGGACCCGCCTTGCATCAAGCAGGCGGTATAAACATGACCGACGCCTATACGCTCGACAACGAAGTGTTGTCTGAAACCCCTTTGATGGACGATGTTGCCGTGGAAACGACAACGGCTGTGCCTGAAGGCCCCAACCCCTTTGCCGCCCTGGGACTCGCGCCCGAGTTGGTGGCTGCGGTCACCGACCTGGGCTACACCCAGCCGACCGTGGTGCAAGCCAAAGCCATTCCGCTGGCCATGCACGATGCACAAACCAACCGGCACATCGACCTGATGGTGTCCAGCCAGACCGGCAGCGGCAAGACCGCCGCCTTTCTGTTGCCTGTGCTGAACACCTTGCTGGAACAGCAACAAGCCCGCGCCAAGGCCGAAGCCGATGCCTGGGCCCAAAAAGTGGCCGAAGCCCAAGCTGCTGGCCAGCCGGCCCCCAAGCGCCCCAAGCGCAAGGACCCGACCCAGCCGCGCAACTTCAAGGCCGCCACGCCGGGCGCCCTGATCCTTTGCCCCACCCGTGAACTCGCGCAGCAGGTGGCCCACGATGCCATCGGCTTGGTGCAGCATTGCAAAGGCCTGCGCATTGCCAACGTGGTGGGCGGCATGCCCTACCAGATTCAAATTGCGCGTTTGCAAAACGCCGACTTGGTGGTGGCCACGCCTGGCCGCTTGCTGGATTTGCAGCGCTCGCAGCAGATCAAGCTCGACCAGGTGCAGTTCCTGGTGGTCGACGAAGCCGACCGCATGCTCGACCTGGGCTTCTCCGACGACCTGGCCGAAGTCAACCAACTCACCATAGATCGTCGCCAGACCATGATGTTCAGCGCCACCTTTGCGCCGCGCATTCAGCAGCTGGCCACCCGCGTCATGCGTGAACCCCAGCGCGTGCAAATCGATTCGCCGCAAGAGCGCCACAGCAACATTCGCCAAGTGCTGTTCTGGGCCGACAACGCCCACCACAAGCGCAAGCTGCTGGACCACTGGCTGCGTGACACCACCATCAACCAAGCCATCGTGTTTGCCAGCACCCAGATCGAATGCGACGGCCTGGCCAACGACCTGCAACAAGAAGGCTTCTCTGCCGTGGCCCTGCACGGAGCCCTGAGCCAGGGTCTGCGCAACCGCCGCCTGATGGCCCTGCGTCAAGGCCAGGTGCAAATCCTGGTGGCAACCGATGTGGCCGCACGTGGTATTGACGTGCCCACCATCAGCCACGTGTTCAACTTCGGTCTGCCGATGAAGGCTGAGGATTACACCCACCGCATTGGCCGTACCGGCCGCGCCGGACGCGATGGCCTGGCCATCACCTTCGCCGAAATGCGCGATCGCCGCAAGATTTTCGACATCGAAGCCTACACCCGCCAGCCCATCAAGGCCGAAGTGGTGCCCGGCATGGAGCCACAACAGCGCCAGCCCGATGCCCGTGCTCCCAGCAGCTTCGGCGGCCGTGGACGCTTTGAAGGTAACGGCGGTGGCGGCGGTGGCGGACGTGACCGCAAGTTCTCCAGCCCGCGTGAAGGCTTCAGCTACGAGCGCAAGGGTGGTTTCAATGACCGCTTTGCACAGCAGGGTGCACCTGCACCCCGTGGTGACTTTGCTCCCCGCGCCGACTTTGCCCCCCGTGGCGACAGCCGTCCGCCACGTGGCGATTTCGCTCCCCGTGGTGACTTTGCCCCTCGCGGCGACAGCCGTCCCCCGCGTGGCGATTTCGCTCCCCGCGGTGACGCACCGCGCGGCGACTTTGCCCCCCGTGGTGACAGCCGTCCTCCCCGTGGCGATTTCAACGCCCCCCGCGGTGACTTCGCTCCCCGAGGGGACGCCCCGCGAGGCGACTTCGGTCCCCGCAAGGACTTCGGCGCTCCCCGTGGTGACTTTGGTGCGCCACGTGGCAAGCCTGCCTTTGCCAAGCCCGGTAACGGCGGCAAGGTGTTTGTGCCCCGCGATGCCAAGAAGCGTCCTCCCGCTCGCAACTTCGACTAACTGTTAAAGGCCGGTTCCTACCGGCCCCCAAACAGCAAAGGCCTTGTGCGGAACGTTTATGCGTTCTGCCCAAGGCCTTTTTTGTGCCCGATGTTTTTATAAACAGCGCGGGCGTGTCGATGTGACTACATCAACAGGTGTTCACCTGCGTTATCACCTCCGAGCGTCACGTAGTTCACCTTGCGGATGTCCATCAGCTTCTTGCCACCGGAATAGCTGATCGAGCTCTGCACGTCCTGCTCCATTTCGATCAGCGTGTCGGCCAGTTTGCCCTTGATCGGTTCCAGAATGCGTTTGCCTTCGACGTGCTTGTACTCGCCCTTGTTGAAGTCACTGGCCGAGCCGTAGTATTCCTTGTAGAGCTTGCCGTCCACTTCCACAGTCTTACCGGGGCTTTCTTCGTGACCAGCCAGCATGGAGCCAATCATCACCATGGTTGCTCCAAAGCGTACTGACTTGGCG
>CAINMN010000019.1 GCA_903850735.1 uncultured Burkholderiales bacterium
ACGCCGCCCTGGCCATGCGCCAGGACGGGAACGAGACCATCATGGTCAATTGCAAACCCGAAACCGTGTCCACCGACTACGACACCAGCGACCGTTTGTACTTCGAGCCGCTGACGCTGGAAGACGTGCTGGAAATCGTTGACAAGGAAAAGCCCACGGGCGTGATCGTCCAGTACGGCGGTCAAACCCCGCTGAAGCTGGCCTTGGGCCTGGAGGCCGAAGGCGTGCCCATCATCGGCACCAGCCCCGACATGATCGACGCCGCAGAAGACCGCGAGCGTTTTCAGAAATTGCTGCAAGACCTGGGCTTGCGCCAGCCGCCCAATGCCACGGCCCGCACCGAGTCAGAGGCTTTGGAAAAAGCCGCGGCCCTGGGCTACCCCCTGGTGGTTCGCCCCAGCTATGTGCTCGGTGGCCGCGCCATGGAAATCGTGCACGAGCAACGCGACCTGGAGCGCTACATGCGCGAGGCCGTGAAGGTGTCCAACGATTCCCCCGTGCTGCTCGACCGCTTCCTGAACGACGCCATCGAGTGTGACGTCGATTGCTTGTCCGATGGCCAGGTCACCTTCATCGGCGGCGTGATGGAACACATCGAGCAAGCCGGTGTGCACAGCGGCGACTCTGCCTGCTCGCTGCCCCCATACTCTTTGTCTGTTGACACCGTGGCCGAGCTCAAGCGCCAAACCTCGGCCATGGCCAAGGCCTTGAACGTGGTGGGCTTGATGAACGTGCAATTCGCCATCCAGAAACAAGACGGCAAAGACGTGATCTTTGTGCTGGAAGTGAACCCACGCGCCTCGCGCACCGTCCCCTATGTGTCTAAGGCCACCGGCATTCAACTGGCCAAGGTGGCCGCGCGTTGCATGGCCGGCCAGAGCCTGGCCTCGCAAGGCATTGCCAAAGAAGTCACGCCACCTTATTTCAGCGTGAAAGAGGCGGTGTTCCCCTTCGTGAAATTCCCTGGTGTGGACACCATTCTCGGCCCCGAGATGAAGTCCACCGGCGAAGTCATGGGCGTGGGCAAAACCTTCGGCGAAGCCTTCGTGAAAAGCCAGCTCGGTGCGGGCACCAAATTGCCGCGTCCCACCGACAAGGTCAAGACCGTGTTCCTCACCGTCAAGAACAACGACAAGCCCCGCGCAGTGGAAGTCGCCCGCCAGTTGGTCGCCATGGGCTTTGACCTGGTGGCCACCAAAGGCACGGCGGCCGCCATCACAGCGGCGGGCATCGCTGTCACGCCGGTCAACAAGGTCACCGAGGGTCGCCCCCACGTGGTGGACATGATCAAGAACGAAGAAATCGCCTTGGTCATCAACACTGTGGAAGAGCGCCGCAACGCCATTGCCGACTCTCGCCAGATCCGGACCTCCTCGCTGCTGGCACGCGTCACCACCTTCACCACCATTGCCGGTGCGGAGGCTGCCGTGGAAGGCATGAAGTACATGGACCAACTGGATGTTTATTCGGTGCAGGAACTGCATGCCCAATTGACGGCATAATTCGAAAAAAAACACGAACCGCCGCTGGGAGGCAACTCCCGGCGGTTTCTTTTTGAGAGACAAGCCATGGCAACCATTCCCATCACCAAGCGCGGCGCGGAAAAGCTGAAAGAGGAATTGCACCGACTGAAAACCGTCGAGCGTCCTGGCGTGATCAACGCCATTGCTGAAGCGCGCGCCCAGGGCGACCTGAGCGAAAACGCCGAATACGACGCTGCCAAAGACCGGCAGGGCTTCATTGAAGGCCGCATTCAGGAAATTGAGAGCAAGCTCTCCGCGGCTCAAATCATCGACCCGTCCAGCGTCGACGCCGGCGGCAAAGTGGTGTTTGGCGCCACGGTGGAATTGGAAGACGAAGCCACGGGCGACGCCGTCACCTACCAAATCGTGGGCGAAGACGAAGCCGACCTGAAGCTGGGCCTGATCAACATCAGCAGCCCGATTGCCCGCGCCTTGATTGGCAAAGAAGAGGGCGACGTGGCCGAGGTGCAAGCGCCCGGCGGCGTGAAGCGCTACGAAATTGTGGGCGTGGCCTACCGTTGAAACTGCAACGGCTGGAATTGTTTGTGGCCGCCCTCTGGTGGGGCAGTCTGACCACGTTGGGCTTTGGCGTGGTGCCCCTGTTGTTCGCCCGCCTGGGCAGCCCCGCACAAGCCGGGCAGATGGCGGCGCAATTGTTCAGCGCGCAAACCTGGGTGTCGGTGGTGTGTGGCTTGCTCTTGCTGATGGCACTGCGCCGCCGAAATCAGGCGCAAGGTCTGGGTTGGATCTTGGCCGGCATGTTGCTCGCCTTGCTGGTTGAATTGGCCGTGGCGCCGCGCATCGTGGCGCGCGACAATTTGGCTTTGTGGCATTCCCTGGGCACGGCGATGTACGCCTTGCAATGGCTGTGCGCAGGCGCCTGCTTGTGGCGCCAGGCCAAAACTTCAGCCTAGGCTGCGCTTCTTCACCGATTTTTGTTTGGGCTTGGCGCGCTTGATCTGGCCAC
>CAINMN010000020.1 GCA_903850735.1 uncultured Burkholderiales bacterium
GAGGTTCAGGGCTTCAAAGGTTTGCACAAAGTTGTCGCCGATGTAGCCACCAAAATACGCTGGGTCATCTGAATTCAGCGTGACGCACACGCCGGCATCCAGCATCTTTCCCAAATTGTGATCGGCCAAGGTGTCAAACACCCGCAGCTTCAGGTTCGACAAAGGGCACACCGTCAGCGGCACGCGCTCGGCCACCAGGCGTTGCATGAGGCGCTCGTCTTTCAAAGCCTGCACGCCATGGTCGATGCGCTGCACACCCAGCACATCGAGCGCGCTCCAGATATAAGCCGGTGGTCCTTCTTCACCGGCATGGGCCACCAAATGCAGGCCCAATTCTTTGCAACGCGCAAACACGCGGGCAAATTTTTCAGGCGGGTGCCCCACCTCGCTGGAGTCCAGGCCCACGCCGATGAAACAGTCACGAAACGGCAACGCCTGTTCCAATGTTTCGAGTGCGGTCTCTTCGCTCAAATGGCGCAGGAAGCACAGGATCAGGCTGGCATCGATGCCCAGTCGGGTTTGCGCGTCTTGGCATGCGCGATGCAGGCCGTGAACCACGGTCTGCATGGCCACGCCGCGCTCGGTGTGGGTCTGCGGGTCAAAAAAGAGCTCGGCATGCACCACATGGTCTGCGGCCGCGCGCTCAAAATAAGCCCAGGCCATGTCGTAAAAATCTTGCTCATGCAGCAGCACGCTGGCGCCTGCATAGTAAATGTCGAGGAAGCTTTGCAGGTTGGTGAAGGCATAGGCCGCGCGCAAGGCGTCGACGCTCTCATACGGCAAGCTCACCTGGTTGCGCTGGGCCAGCGCGACACTCAGCTCGGGCTCCACCGAGCCTTCAATGTGACGGTGCAACTCGGCCTTGGGCATGGCCTTCAGCAGCGCTGGCAAGCGCTTGGCAGGAATGGCGTGAACTTTGAACATGGCAGACCCCAACAATTCAGTGCAACTAGCGTACCCCAGAAAAACAGCGAGCGCCACCGTGCAACGGGGGCGCTCGCGCCAAATCAGCTCAAAGAATTACTTCTTGTCGCCGCCGGGTACCTTGCCTTCCACGCCCTTGACGTAGAAGTTGATGCCGCCGAGGAATTTGTCGTCAGCGACTTCATCTTTCTTCAGGACCTCTTTGCCGGTGTTGTCCAGGATCGGGCCTTTCCAAATGGCGAAGTTGCCTTCCTTCAAGCCTTTTCTCACTTCTTCCACCTTGGCCTTGGTGTCGGCTGGCACGTCTTCGGCGATGGAGACGATGTCAATGGCGCCCTCTTTCACGCCCCACCAGGCGGCGCTGCCACCGGTCCACTTGCCCTCCAGGGCCTCTTGCGTGGCCTTGATGTAGTAAGGGGTCCAGTTGATGATGGCGGAAGCCAAATGGGCCTTGGGTCCATAAGCCGTCATGTCGGAGTCCCAACCGAAGGCACGCTTGCCTTTGTCCTGGGCGGTCTTGAGCACGGCGGGCGAGTCGGTGTTCTGGAACAGCACGTCGGCGCCACCGTTGATCAGCGATGTGGCCGCCTCGGTTTCCTTGGGCGGATTGAACCACTCGTTGACCCACACCACCTTGGTTTTCACTTTCGGGTTGCTCGATTGCGCGCCCAAGGTGAAGCTGTTGATGTTGCGAACCACTTCAGGAATCGGGATCGAGGCCACCACACCCAAGGTGTTGCTCTTGGTCATCTTGCCAGCGATCACACCAGCCATGTAGGCGCCTTCGTAGGTACGGCTGTCGTAGGTGCGCATGTTCTCGGCTTGCTTGTAGCCGGTGGCATGCTCGAACTTGACGTCTTTGCTGTCGGCCGCCACTTTCAGCATCGGCTCCATGTAGCCAAAGGTGGTGCCAAAGATCAGCTTGTTGCCTTGGCCCACCATGTCGCGAATGACGCGCTCGGCATCGGCCGATTCCGGCACGTTCTCCACGAACGAGGTTTGCACCTTGTCGCCAAACTCTTTCTCCAAAGCCTTGCGCGCGTTGTCATGCGCAAAGGTCCAGCCACCGTCGCCCACCGGGCCCACATAGGCAAACGCAATTTTCAGCGGTGCCGGTTTGGCCTCTGCGGCCTTGGGGGCCTCTGCCGGTTTGGCCTCCTCCTTTTTGCCGCAACCCACCAGGGCGGCAGCGGCCACGGCTGTCAGCGCAGCCACCTTGAACCATGAACGTTTGGAGAGATCAGTCATGCAAATTTCCTTTGTTGAATGAAAGGGAGGTTGAGGAAAAAATCAGGACGAGCCTGGGAAAAAGGGTTTGCCAATGGCCGCGGGCATGTTGACCCGAATCCATTGGGGGTTGCGCGAAATCAACGCCAGCACCACGATGGTGGCCAGGTAGGGCAGCATCGACAAAAATTGGCTGGGCACATCCATGCCCAAAGCCTGCAAATGGAACTGCAGCATGGTGACGCCGCCAAACAGGTAGGCCCCCAACAAAACGCGCACCGGCCGCCAGGTGGCAAAGGTGGTCAGGGCCAAGGCAATCCAGCCTTTGCCGGCAATCATGCCCTCCACCCACAGCGGGGTGTAGATGACGGAGATGTAGGCCCCCGCCAAGCCGCACAAGGCGCCGCCCACCACGACCGCTGCCAGCCGAATTTGGCGCACCGGGTAACCCAAGGCGTGGGCCGACTCGGGCGACTCGCCCACGCAACGCAGTATCAAACCGGCGCGCGAACGCTGCAAGAACCAAACCAATCCCACTGTCAAAGCTACGGCCAGGTAAACCATGGGATGCTGGCGAAAAAGTGCAGGACCGATGAATGGCAGATCGGCCAAGCCCGGAATTTCGTAGACCATGCGCTCTGGCAATTTCGCCTGGACATAGGGCACGCCGACAAACGCGGAAAACCCCGCACCGAAAAGGCTCAGGGCCAATCCTGTCGCGTATTGGTTGGTGTTGAGCCAAATCACCAGCACGCCAAACAGGGCGGCCAGCACACCTCCCGCCACCATGCCTGCCAGAAAGCCCAGGCTGTCTTGCCCCGTGTGGACCACGGCGGCAAAACCGGCCACGGCTGCGCAAAGCATCATGCCCTCGGCCCCCAGGTTGACGATGCCCGACTTTTCATTGATCAACAAACCCAAGGCCGCCAGCGCCAACACGGTACCGGCGTTCAAGGTGGCGGCCAGGAGC
>CAINMN010000021.1 GCA_903850735.1 uncultured Burkholderiales bacterium
CACCTCGCTGGCCGAGCGCGCGGTGGACCGTGCGCGCCAGCTGATCCAGGCCGATGTGATCGGCTCGGCCGAACTGCAACGCCGCGAGTCCGAGCTGTCGATTGCACGCGCCGAGTGGCGTGCGGCCACCGACCAACTTCGCTTGCTAGGCTTGTCGGACGCCTCCATCGAGCGACTGCGTGAAAAAGGGCAGCTGTCCTCGGTGACCAACATCATGGCCACCCGCTCCGGCGTGGTGGTCGAGCGCAAAGTCAGCACCGGCCAGGTGGCGCAACCGGGCGACCCCTTGTTCACCGTGGCCGATTTGTCGCGCGTGTGGGTGGTGGGCGCCTTGCCCGAGCAGGCTGCGGCCTCGGTGCAACTCGACCAACAAGTGGACATCGAGGTGCCCGCCTTGGGTTCGCGCCATTTCAACGGCAAGGTGGTGTTCGTCAGCGACACCATTCACCCCGAGACCCGCACCTTGACGGTTCGCACCCAGGTCGACAACCCCAAGGGCACGCTCAAGCCCCAGATGCTGGCCACGCTGCGCATCACCGGCCAGCCGGTGCAACAACTCGCTGTGCCCGAAGCCGCGGTGGTGCGTGAAAACGACCGCGACCATGTGTATGTGCAAACCGCGCCCGGCCAATTCAAGCTCACGCCCGTCACCTTGGGCAACAGCTCGCGCGGCCTGCGCGCGGTTCAGCAAGGCTTGAACGAGGGCGCGCAAGTGGTGGTGGAGGGCGCCTTCCATTTGAACAACGAGCGCAAGCGCGCCGAGTTGGAGTGAGGCCATGCTGACTGCACTGATTCGCGCTGCACTGACGCAGCGCCTGGTGGTGGCTGCCTTGGCGCTGATGCTGTGCGCCTTTGGCGTTCGTGAGGCGACCCGTTTGTCGGTCGATGCCTTCCCGGACGTCACCAACGTCCAGGTGCAAATTGCGACCGAAGCCACCGGACGCTCGCCCGAAGAAATCGAGCGCTTCGTCACCGTGCCCCTGGAGATCGCGCTCACCGGCCTGCCGGGCTTGGTGGAAATGCGCTCCTTGAACAAAAGCGGCCTGTCCATCATCACCCTGGTGTTCACCGACAAGACCGATGTGTTTTTTGCCAGGCAACTGGTCACCGAGCGCCTGATCGAGGTGACGCCGCGCATGCCGCAAGGCATCACGCCGGTGCTGGGCCCGGTGTCCACCGGCTTGGGCGAGGTCTACCAATACACGCTGGACCATCCCAAGGACGGCGAGCGCGAGCTGACGCCCGCAGAGTTGGCCGAGCGGCGCATCATTCAAGACTGGGTGGTGCGGCCCTTGCTGCGCTCGATTCCTGGCGTGGCCGAAATCAATTCGCAGGGCGGCTATGTGCGGCAATACCAGGCCCTGGTCAAGCCCGACCGCCTGACCCACTACAACGTGACCATCCAGCAGGTGTATGAGGCCATTGCGCAAAACAATGCCAATGCCAGCGGTGGCATCTTGCCCCAGCGCGCTGAGCAGTACCTGATTCGCGGCGTGGGCCTGATCCGCAGCCTGGAAGACATTGGCAACATCGTGGTGCGCGAGCAAAACGGCACGCCGGTGTATGTCAAGAATCTGGCCGACGTCACCCTGGGCCATGAGGTGCGCCAGGGCGCCATCATCAAGGGCGGCTACACCGAGTCGGTCTCGGGCATCGTGCTGATGATGCGCGGTGGCAATGCCAAGGAAGTGGTGTCGCGCGTCAAAGACCGGGTGAACGAAATCAACGCCAAGGGCATGCTGCCCGGCGGCTTGCAGATCGTGCCTTACTACGACCGCACCGAGCTGGTCGACGCGGCGCTGTGGACCGTGGGCAAAGTGCTGATCGAGGGCATTTTCCTGGTGGTCATCGTGCTGTTTATCTTCCTGGGCGATGTGCGCTCCAGCCTGATTGTGGTGGCCACCCTGGTGATTGCGCCGCTGACCACCTTCATTCTGATGAACCGCTATGGCATCTCGGCCAACCTGATGTCCTTAGGGGGGCTGGCCATTGCCATTGGCCTGATGGTGGACGCCACGGTGGTGGTGGTGGAGAACGTGTTTCACCGCTTGGGACAGGCCGGCGCCAGTGGCGGCTCCCGCTTGCGTTTGATCTTGGATGCCACGCAAGAAGTGGCCACGCCCACCATCTTTGGCATCGTCATCATCATCCTGGTGTTCTTGCCGCTGATGACATTGCAAGGCATTGAAGGCAAGCTGTTCGCGCCCCTGGCCTTGACCATTGCCATGGCGCTGGCGGTGTCCCTGGTGGTCTCGCTGGTCTTGTCGCCAGTGTTGTGTTCGTACATCCTCAAGGGTGGGTCGGACCATGACACGCGGGTGATTGCCTTTTTGAAGAGCCGCTACCTGCGCTTGCTGGACCTGGCCTTGAACCGCCAGCGCGCCACCCTCTGGGTGGCAGTGCTGTTGCTGCTGGGCTCGGTGGCGCTGTTCCCCTGGCTGGGCAAATCCTTCATGCCCACCATGAAAGAAGGCGCGCTCACGCCGCAGATCAACCGCGTGCCCAGCATCTCGCTGGACGAGTCGATTCGCATGGAAATGGGCGCCATGCGCACCATCGCCCAAGTGCCTGGCGTGCGCATGGTGGTGTCCAAGCTCGGTCGCGGCGAGTCGCCCGCCGACCCGGCTGGCCCCAACGAGTCGGACCCCATTGTGTTGCTGGACCCGAACTCCGAGCGCTCGCAAGATGAGATCGACGAAGACATTCGCCAACGCCTGTCCACCATCCCCGGCGTGCAGATTGTGTTGTCGCAGCCCATTGCCGAGCGTGTCGACGAAATGGTGACCGGCGTGCGCTCGCAGCTGGCCGTGAAAATTTTTGGAGATGACCTCTACCAATTGCGGCAAGTTTCCGAACAAGTGGCGCGGCTCTTGCGCAATGTGCCGGGCTCGCGCGACATTCGCATCGAGCGCTTGTCCGGTCAGCAGGCCCTGACCATCGACATCGACCGCAAGGCGATTGCGCGTTACGGCATCAATGTCTCGGCAGTGCACAACCTGATCGAAACCGCGATTGGCGGCAAAGAGGTGGGCGCGATTTTTGAAGGCGAGCGGCGCTTTGCCATTGCGGTGCGCTTCCCCGAGAAATCGCGCGACTCGATTGATGCGATTCGCAACATGTTGCTGCGCACCCCGGATGGCCAAATGGTGCCGCTGTCGGCCCTGGCCAGCATCGAGCTGCGCGACGGCCCGGCGCAAATCAGCCGCGAAAGCGCCAAACGCCGCGTGGTGGTCGGTGCCAATGTGGAAGGGCGCGACCTCGGCGGCTTTGTGCGCGAGGTCGAGCAGCGCATGGCGCAAGACATCAAGCTGCCCGAAGGCTTTGAGGTGAAGTTTGGCGGGCAGTTTGAAAACATGCAGCGCGCCATGAGCACCTTGTCGGTGATTGTGCCCATCACCATTGCCGCCATTTTCTTTTTGCTGTTCCTGCTGTTCAACTCCTTGAAGCTGGCGTCCCTGATCATCCTGGTCTTGCCCTTTGCCTCGGTGGGCGGCGTCATCGGCCTGGCCGTCACGCGCGAATACCTGAGCGTGCCGGCCTCGGTGGGCTTCATTGCGTTGTGGGGCATTGCGGTGCTCAATGGCGTGGTCTTGGTGTCTTGCATCCGCCGTTTGCGCGAGGAAGGCATGAACGTCATGGCGGCGGTGCGCGAAGGCTGTATCCAACGTTTCCGCCCGGTGATGATGACCGCCACCGTGGCCTTGCTGGGCCTGGTGCCCTTCCTGTTTGCCTCCGGCCCCGGCTCGGAAGTTCAAAAGCCCCTGGCGATTGTGGTCATCGGTGGCTTGCTCTCATCCACCTTGCTGACCTTGGTGGTCTTGCCCGCCCTGTACCGTTGGTTTGACGACATGCCCAAAGAAGGATGACAACATGAAACACATGGTAGAAATTCGCGCCATTTTTCGGCCCAACCGCTTGCCACGGCTGCGCGAGGCCTTGCGCGCCATGCCCAATTTTCCGGGCGTGACCGTGTTCAAGGCCGAGGGCTTCACGGCACCGGCGGTCACTTCCAAGCTGTCGGTGCGCGAGGAGCTGACCGACTTCTCTGACAAGCTGATGCTGTGCGTGCTGGCCGACGAGGACAGCGTCGAGGGCATTCGCCAAACCATCCTGGAACACTGCAAGACCGGTCAGGTGGGCGATGGCATTGTCTGGACGGTGCCCATTGGCAGCATGCACCGCATTCGCAACGGCTCCGACATGCAGCAAGACGCTTGAGGGCGTCTAGTGCGCCATCAAGCCCATGTGCCGGGCAATCACCATCAGCATCACCTCATCGGCGCCGCCGCCAATCGAACCCAGGCGGTAGTCGCGGTAGGCGCGTGACACGGGGTTGTCCCAGGTGTAGCCCATGCCGCCCTGAAACTGCATGCACCAGTCGGCAATGTCGCGCGACAAGCGGCCGGCTTTCAACTTGGCCATGGAGGCCAGCTCCACCACATCGCCCCCGTTCACATAGGTGTGGGTGGCCACGTAAATCAGGGCCCGCAAGGCTTCGAGCTCGGTTTTCAGCTCGGCCAGCTTGTACTGAATGAACTGGTTGTCCAGCAAGGGTTTGCCAAAGGCCTGGCGCTGTCGCAGGTAGTCGGCGGTTTCCTGAATCAGGGCCATGGCCGACAAACGGCGCGCCGCGCCATCTAGGCGCTCTTCCTGGAACTGCTTCATTTGGTAGATGAAGCCCATGCCTTCTTCGCCAATGCGGTTGCGCACCGGCACGCGCACATTGTCAAAAAAGATTTGCGCGGTGTCCGAACTCCACATGCCGAACTTGCGAATCTTTTGCACTTGCACGCCGCGCGTGCGCTGGCCGTTTTCTTTCAAGGGCACGATGATCAGCGACTTGTTTTTGTGCGGCGCCCCGTCGGACGTGTTGCACAAGAGGCAAATCCAGTCGGCTTGCGTGCCATTGGTGATCCACATCTTGGCGCCGTGGATCAGGTAATCGTCGCCATCGCGCACTGCGCGTGTTTTGAGCGAGGCCACATCCGAGCC
>CAINMN010000022.1 GCA_903850735.1 uncultured Burkholderiales bacterium
TGCTTCCCTTTTTCGTCAAGGTAAATGGCGCGATAGCAAAGCGGTTATGCACCGGATTGCAAATCCGTTTAGCCCAGTTCGACTCTGGGTCGCGCCTCCAAGGATTTATCCTTATTAATCAAGCACTTAGCTCTCACGGGCTAGGTGCTTTTTTATTGTTTTAACCATTACACGGTTATTGCACGTTTTATTCGGTTCGTTTGGTTGCTCTTTTGCTCAAAGATCCGTAAACTGCACACATGAAGGAAAGAAGCCCTGAGACCGTAGTTGTGCGCGAAAACGAGATTCGTTTGGTTCGCCGCCCTGATAGTGACCGCTGGCAAGCTCACTTCAAAGTCGAAGCCATTGGTAAGTGGATTCGCAAGGCTACGGGTACTGCTGACTTAGATAAAGCCAAGGCGTTGGCTGAAGAGCAGTGGTTCGAAGCCAAAGTACTGGCCAAGGCTGGACACCCAGTTGTTTCCAAGAAGTTCAAAGCTGTGGCTGAAGTGGTTCAGCGTGACTTGGAGATTAAGGTCGCTGCGGACAAGACCAAGCGCGGCAGTAACAACGATTACATCAATTCGATTAAGACTTACCTGATCCCATTCTTTGGTGGGTACAACGTTGACCGCATCAATCAAACCGTATTCACAGAATTTTGTGAGTGGCGGCGGGTTAAGGTAGGACGTGAACTAAGTCACAGCGCACAGGCAAACCACAACGCCGCATTGAACCTAGTCTTTGATTACGCAATTGAGCGTGGCTACATGACTAGCCTTCAAAAGCCAGTTTTGAAGAACACAGGCGAGCAGGGTGGACGTAGGCCTGATTTCTCTGCCAAAGAGATTGAACAGATTCTGGAGAAGCTGCCAGCGTGGGTTCAGGAAGGGCGCATAGGTAGGACTCGCAACCTGCGAGAGTTGCTATCTGTCTACGTTCCATTTGCGGCTGCCACGGGCATGCGACCCGGCACTGAGATGGAGTTCTTGGAGTGGCGTCACATTGAGGTTCATAACCTGGGCGGAGAGCCCGTTTTGTACGCGCACATACAAAAGGGTAAGACGGTTAAGAAAAACAAGCCTATGGGGGCTGTATTGCATCGTAGCTGCTGGCTTTACTTGGAGAAGCTGCGTCAAATGGCTCCAGAGTTTCAGGACAAGACCATCCACGCGGTTTTGGAGGGCAAGCACGAGGTGCGAATCTTCAGGGCTCGTGACGGTGTACAGCCAGTGCACTTGATTGCCCAGTTCAAGCAATTACTGGAAGACTTGGACATGCTCAACTGTCCAACCACCGGTGAAGAACGTACCTTGTACAGCTTGCGTCACTTTGCCATTACGCAGATGGTGGCTAAGGGGTTAACCGCTGAGCAGATTCAAAGCCAAGTGCGAACCAGTGCCACCATGATTGCCAAGTTTTACAACCACATGAAGCCTTTAATGAATGCTGCTGCATTTACTGGTCAGAACGAAGCAGTGGGAGAAGATGCGGTGGCTCAACTTCTGAACAATACGCCCAACGACAACCTCATGCACTTTGCTGAACTCAGCACTGGTTTAAATCTCGCTCTGGTGATGCAGAGCAAGCCCGCGTTCGAAGAGCTTAAGGAAGCCTTAGAGCAGGCCTCTTCGGCAGCAGCTCCCAACTAATCAAGGAATTTAGACATGACTACGCCTATAGCCACGACTGAATCCTCAAACCATCAGTTGGTCCTTGATTTTGAAAGAATGGCGCACCGTTCGTTTGAGCTGTGCATGCAGGCACTTATGAAAGTGGACTTCTATGCGGGCTTATTGCGCAGGTTGGAAGCCGGGCAGTCAATTGCAGAGGAATTGCCAGTTGTGGCTACTTTGAGTTCAGATGTAGTTAAGCAGACGGTTCAACGATTGAAACAACAAGCTGAGGTTGCAGCTAACGAAGCTTGGGAGTTACCTAACGAGTTGAAGGGCAGTTTCGTCACGACTGTTCGCTCAGCAGTGACTCAGGGTGAGTTGATTCCTCAATACGATGTTGAGTACGTTGCTGAGACTAAGGTTGGACAGGTTCGCGTCGCAGCTAAGAATTGGCGACGTAACGTTACCGTTGAAGTGCAGGGTGCAACGGATGCGATTAAAGCTGCGTATGTGCAGATGGTGCTAGCAGGGCTTAAAGCTGATTAGAAGCGTTACAAGTTGTAACGATACCGTTAAAGCTATCTGTCGCTAGTTCTGCCAAACCCCATAACCCAACTGCTGCAACCTGATGGCTAGATCGACTTCCATGTATTGAGCATCCCCATAGAGCATTGGGTTGAGTTTTTCGTAGATCTCTGGCATCAGTCGAATGCCGTACTTCATGGCGTACTTGTTTGATTTGATACCCGCTTTGTGTTGGTCAAAGCGTGTGTCGGGGTCGTGACCGGTCATGCCAACGTAGACACAAGGCTTGCCAGTCACATACTCAGGATTAGCCTTCTTGAACTTGGCCTCGTAAAGAACGTCTTTGTCTAATTCGATGACGTAGACGTTATGCCGTTCACGCATGTTTGATCAGAGACCTAACTTCGCCCAAGCCTCTTTCTTCGTCAGCTTGCGTGCAGCCGCAATTGATGGGAGTTGGCTCGTACGAGGCCGCGATTTCTCCGCTTCCCAGTGATAGACCGACTGCGCTGAAACGCCAATCAACTTTCCCATCTGTTCTGCGGATAAATCCAGCTTCTTGCGAAGGGTTGCAAAACCACTAGCTCGAAAGCGAAGGGGGGTTGATGATTCTTTGTCAACTTTTAGCACAGGCTTTAGTTGACCCTTTGAAAGCTTTTTCACAGTTGCTTCAAGCGCAACGATGTGCCGCTTCAACGCAGCAATATCCGATCGGTACTGCGCAGATGCTTTCTTGAGTTGCTGGGTCTCGGCACGAATTTCTTTCTTGGCAATGCGAGCGATTTCAGATTTGAGTTGATTAACAAAAGTAGTCATTTGTAATGTTTATTCAGCTAGAAGAGGTGAGTGAGTTCGAGTATTTTCAGCGACATCAGTGATTGCTGCAACTTGTCAAAGTTGATCAGTTTTGAAGATGAATTCTTATAGACACACATTAAACCAATACGTGTTAAAGTAATTCATCAATTACTTAATTAATGTGGGGTGACTTTTGCGACCTAAGCTTAAAACTGAAGATCGGCAAGCCGAGTTAGTAGCCGCTGCTTTGCTTTTGGCTGCAACTAAGAGTCCCAGTGAAATTACTACAGGTGACTTGGCAAATGTCATTGGAATCACTCAAGGCGGTGTGTTTAA
>CAINMN010000023.1 GCA_903850735.1 uncultured Burkholderiales bacterium
AAGTCCACGCTGATCAAGACCATCAATGCGCTGGAGCCGTTTCAGAAGGGCGAAATTTATGTCGACGGCATCGCGGTGCACGATGCCGCCACCGACCTGCCTAAACTGCGCAGCCGCGTGGGCATGGTATTTCAGCACTTCGAGTTGTTTCCGCATTTGACGGTCACCGAAAACCTCACCATCGCACAAGTGAAGGTGCTGGGACGCACGCCGGATGAGGCCCATCAGCACGGCCTGCGCTATCTGGAACGTGTGGGCTTGATGGCGCACAAAGACAAATTCCCCGGCCAGCTCTCTGGTGGGCAACAACAGCGCGTGGCGATTGCGCGTGCCTTGAGCATGGACCCCATCGTCATGCTGTTCGACGAGCCCACCTCGGCACTCGACCCGGAAATGGTGGGCGAGGTGCTCGATGTCATGGTCGGCTTGGCCAACGAGGGCATGACCATGATGTGCGTGACCCACGAAATGGGTTTCGCCCGCAAGGTCAGCGACCGCGTGATCTTCATGGACGTGGGGGGCAAAATTTTGGAAGACTGCTCGCGGGATGAGTTTTTCAATCATCCCGAAAACCGCCAGCAGCGCACCAAAGAGTTCCTTGCCAAAATCCTTCAACACTGACCTTCATTGCGAGGCCCACAGGGCCGCGGCAACCCCGCTCCGGCAAGAGACCGCCGCGCTGCGCTCTCGGTGACGAAGCACGGGGGATGACGGATAATTTCCCCATGACTTCCCAAATCACCCTCACGCGGCCAGACGACTGGCATTTGCATGTGCGCGATGGCGCAGCGCTTCACACTGTGGTGCCCCACACCGCCGCCCAATTTGGCCGTGCGGTCATCATGCCCAACCTGAAGCCGCCCGTGACCACCGCGGCGCAGGCGCTGGCCTACAAACAGCGCATCCTGGCGGCTGTGCCTGCGGGCGTGCAGTTCGAGCCCTTGATGACGCTGTACCTCACCGACAACCTGCCCCCCGACGAAATTGCCCGCGCCAAAGACGCCGGTGTGGTGGCCTTGAAGCTGTACCCCGCCGGTGCCACCACCAACAGCGATGCCGGTGTGACCGACATTCGCAAGACGGCGAAAACCCTGGAGGCCATGCAACGTCATGGCTTGAAGCTGTTGGTGCACGGCGAAGTCACCAGCCCCGACATCGATTTGTTTGACCGCGAGGCGGTGTTCATCGACACCCAGCTGATTCCTTTGCGCCGCGATTTTCCCGAGCTGAAAATCGTGTTCGAGCACATCACCACCAAAGAAGCGGCCCAGTACGTTGCCGCCAGCGATCGGTTCGTGGGCGCCACCATCACCGCGCACCACCTGCTGTACAACCGCAATGCCATCTTCATCGGTGGCGTGCGTCCTCACTACTACTGCTTGCCCGTGCTCAAGCGCGAAACCCATCGCCAGGCGCTGGTGCATGCGGCCACCAGTGGCAGCCCCCAATTCTTTTTGGGCACGGACAGCGCGCCGCACCCGGCCCACCTCAAAGAGCACGCCACAGGCTGCGCGGGTTGTTACACCGCCCATGCCGCCCTAGAGATGTATGCAGAGGTTTTTGACAACGCGGGTGCGCTGGACAAGCTGGAGGCTTTCGCCAGTTTCAACGGCCCGGACTTCTATGACCTGCCCCGCAACCAAGGCCAGGTCACGCTGCAACGCCAGAGTTGGACACCGCCCGAGGCCTTTGCTTTTGGCGAGGCCGAACTCAAACCCTTGCGCGCGGGTGAAGCGCTGCCATGGCAAATGCTGGCCTGACACCGTCAGCCCCTGAGGCGGTGCCTGTCCTGGACGCCGCCGCGCCTTGGTTCACCGCGTGGTGGCCCTGGGTCGCGCCAGCATGGACGCACTGGCAACGACATGGCCATGTGGCGGCTGCCTTGAATGCTTTGCCATCTCGGGCGCCTGTTGAATTTGTGGCGCAATCCGCATTGCCGCAAGGACAGGCTTACGAAGATTTCATCTACGCGCAGCAGCGTGTGCCGACGCGCGACAACCTGCATGATTTTTTCAACGGATGCTGTTGGCACCGTTTTCCGCAGACCAAGCTGCGGCTCAATCAACTGCAGGGCGAAGAGATACAGCGCAGGGGCGTGCATGCCACGCGCGGACCGCTCAGAGATGCCCTGACCTTGTTTGATGAAAACGTGGCGCTGCTGCAAGCCCCGGACGTGCTGTGGCAAGCCCTGGAGGCGCGAGACTGGCAGCGCTTGTTTATGACTTTGCGCCCCCTCTGGCAAGAAGTGCGCTGGGTGGTGTTTGGCCACGCCCTGCTGGAGAAATTGGTGCAACCCTACAAAGCGATCACGGCGCATGTTTACCGCGTGGCCCCCGAGGTGGCACCAGGTGACCAAGCCTTGGACGCATGGCTGGCGGCCACCCTGACCCCCGAGCATTTGGCGACCAAACCTTACCAGCCCCTGCCCGTGATGGGTATTCCGGGGTGGTGCCCTGCCAATGAAGATCCCTCTTATTACGCCGACCAAGAAGTTTTCCGTGACCGGCGCTGAGCCAGACTATTCCTGACAAGTTTCAGGGATAAGCCTGTCAAGGCTTGATTTCTGCCATGGCGCCCCTACCATTCGCCTCAACGGCTCCTCGGTTGGGGCTGTTCAAAGGAACCCATGAAACGCATTTTTCTCTTCGTTCTGACCAACCTGGCTGTCATGGTGGTGTTGGGCGTGGTGGCCAGCTTGCTGGGCGTGAATCGTTTTCTCACGGCCAATGGCCTGAATTTGTCGGCCCTGCTGGGGTTCTCGCTCATCATGGGCTTTGGCGGCGCCATCATCTCGCTGCTGATGAGCAAGCCCATGGCCAAGTGGAGCACGGGAGCGCAAGTCATCACCACGCCGCAAAATCAGGATGAGGCCTGGATTGTGGACACGGTGCGCCGCTTGTCTGAAAAGGCCGGCATCGCCATGCCCGAGGTGGCTATTTACGAAGGCGAGCCCAATGCCTTTGCCACGGGGGCTTTTCGGAACTCGGCCTTGGTGGCGGTGTCCACTGGCTTGCTGCAGGGCATGACGCGCGAAGAGGTCGAAGCGGTGCTGGGCCATGAAATTGCGCACATTGCCAACGGCGACATGGTGACCCTGACGCTGATTCAGGGCGTGCTGAACACCTTCGTGGTGTACCTCAGCCGCGTGGTGGGTTACCTCGTCGACAGCGCCTTGCGCAAGAATGACGAAGAAAACACCGGACCGGGCATGGGCTACTACATCACCAGCATCGTGCTCGACATCGTGCTGGGCTTTGTCGCCAGCATGATCGTGGCCTGGTTCAGCCGCCAACGCGAATTCCGCGCCGACGCCGGCTCGGCGCAGTTGCTGGGCCGCAAGCAGCCCATGGTGAATGCATTGGGCCGCTTGGGCCAAATGCAAGCCGGTGCTTTGCCCAGCAGTGTGGCGGCCATGGGCATCACGGGCGACTTGGGCAAGCTGTTTGCGTCGCACCCCCCGCTGGAAGAGCGCATTGCCGCTTTGCAGGCTTCCGCCTAACGTGGCTGATCAGACATCAAGGCGCGGGCCACAGCTTCCCCCACCTTGATGCCATCCACCCCCGCTGACAAAATGCCGCCTGCGTAACCCGCGCCTTCGCCGGCCGGAAACAGGCCGCGCACGCCGGGGCTTTGGAAGTCCCCATCACGTTGTATGCGCAAGGGCGAGGAAGTGCGTGTCTCCACGCCCGTCAGCACCGCATCGGGCAAGTCAAAGCCTTTGATCTTTCGGCCAAACACGGGCAAGGCCTCGCGCAGCGCTTCGATGGCGTAGCCGGGCAAGGCGCTGTCCAGACTCACCATCTTCACGCCTGGCTTGTACGAGGGCTCGACCGAGCCCAAAGCGGTCGAGGCACGGCGCGCCAAAAAGTCACCGACCCGTTGGCCAGGCGCTTCATAAGTGCTGCCGCCCAGCACATAAGCCTGCGATTCCAGTTGCCTTTGCAACACGATGCCTGACAAAGGATGAAAGCCCCCGGGGGCATCGCTGACATCGTGACGAATCGCTGGCGTGTGGCTGAGCTGCGAGGCCTCGGCCAGGGGCGCAAACGCGGCTTCCAACGCCTCTGGATCGGTGGGATAGTCGCTGGGGTCAATGCCCACCACCATGCCCGCGTTGGCATTGCGCTCGTTGCGCGAGTACTGGCTCATGCCGTTGGTCACCACCCGGCCGGGCTCGGAGGTGGCGGCCACCACGGTGCCACCCGGGCACATGCAAAAACTGTAGGCCGTGCGGCCATTGCTGGCGTGGTGCACCAGCTTGTAATCGGCAGCGCCCAGCAAGGGATGGCCGGCGTGCCGGCCCCAGCGGGCTTGGTCGATCAAGCCTTGCGGATGCTCAATGCGAAAGCCCACCGAGAACGGCTTGGCCTCCATCGGCACTTGGTGGTGGTGCAGCATGGCAAAGGTGTCGCGCGAGCTGTGGCCCAGGGCCAGCACCACATGCCGTGCGGGCAGGGTGTAACGGGTTTGTTGGGCTTGGTCAAACACTTCCAGGGCCGCCAGGTGCTGCAAGCCGTCGGCGCCGGTTTCCAGCTGGACATCGACCACCCGTTGCTCAAAGCGCACTTCACCACCCAAGGCAATGATTTGCGCGCGCAGGTTTTCCACCACCTTCACCAATTTGAAGGTGCCGATGTGGGGGTGGGCAGCGTACAAAATTTCTTCGGGCGCACCGGCTTGCACGAACTCTTGCATCACCTTGCGTCCAAGGTGGCGAGGGTCCTTGATCTGGCTGTACAGCTTGCCGTCGGAAAACGTGCCGGCGCCGCCTTCGCCGAACTGCACATTGCTCTCCGGGTGGAGCTCGCGCTTGCGCCACAGGCCCCAGGTGTCTTTGGTTCGTTGGCGCACGGTTTTGCCGCGTTCCAGAACAATTGGCTTGAAGCCCATTTGCGCCAGCACCAGCGCGGCAAAAATGCCGCAGGGCCCAAAGCCCACCACCACGGGACGTTCGTCGCTTCGGGTGGGCCAATCGCCCGGGGCGTGGGCGGGCGCCTGCCATGCCATGTCGGGCGTGGCTTGGACATGCGGGTTGGCGGCGTGCTTGTGCAGCAACTGTGTTTCTTGCGCCGGGTTGGCCAGGGTCACATCGACGATGTAGACCACTTGCAGCTGGGCTTTGCGCGCATCAAAGCTGCGCTTGAAAACCTGCCACTGCTGCACGTCTTGGGGCGTGATGCCCAACGTGCTGCAAATTTTGTCGAACAGCGCTGCGGGGGCCAGGGGCGGTGGCGTGGCCTCGTCGGGGGGATCGAAGGCGGCGTCGAGGGGAAGCTTGAGTTCTGAGAGTCGGATCATGGCGGCGAGGGCCCGTGTTCATCAGGCGAGGCTGCGGTAGAGTCGTGATTATGGCCTCTTCCGTTGTTCTTCAGGGCATGCCGCCTGTGCTCTCGCCTGCCACCCGCTTGGTCATTCTGGGCAGTTTCCCGGGGGTGGCCTCGCTGCGGGCGCAGCAGTACTACGGCCATCCGCAAAATCAGTTTTGGCGTTTGTCGGCCACGCTTTTGACGGACGATCCCACGGCGCTGCAGCAAGCGCCTTATGCGGATCGCCTCAGTTGGCTGCTGGCTCAAGGTCTGGGCGTGTGGGATGTGTACGCTTCATGCGAGCGCGAAGGCAGCCTGGACAGCGCCATTCGTGCGCCGGTGTTGAACGATCTGGCGTCGCTGCGCGTTCACTGCCCGCAACTCGCGGCGCTGGCCCACAACGGCGGCGAAAGCTTTCGCCATGCACGCCACACCCAGGCCTTGGGGTTGCCGGTTTACCGCTTGCCCTCTAGCAGTCCGGCCAATGCTTCATGGTCGTTTGAGCGCAAGCTGGCCGCATGGCGCGAGGTGCTGCAACACGCAGGATGCCTGACCCAGCGATAATCCGTTGCGTGAAGCACGCCAGACCGTCGCTGGTGCAAGCCGCAAGGCCCTTGCCGAAAGGCATGGGGTGGAAACACCGCACTGGAGGAACGTCCGGACTGCACAGGACAGCGCAGGAGGTAACACCTCTCCACCGTGAGGTGAGGATCAGAGCAACAGAGACGAGTCGCAGCGGGCAACCGCTGCGGGTGAAACGGGCAATCTCTGCGCGCAGCAATACCAAGTAGGCCAGCGTTGATGTGGTTCCGCAGAGTTGGCGGGTAGGTAGCACCGAGCCGTGTGGGTGACCCACGGCCCAGATTAATGGCGGTCACATGGGGGCAACCCCATGCACAGAATCCGGCGTATCGGCGGGCTTCACACTTTTTTGGCGCGGGGGTCTTTCAGACCATCTCGCGCAGACGCTCCACATGGGCCGTCAACGAGCGCATGGCCACCGGCCACAGGCGCGGCGGCACATCGTCGTAGGCGCGCTCCACCCACTCTTGCATGCTGCCCTCGGGCAGCGCGCGCATGACGCCCAGAATTTTGGCTTCGCGCTGCAGGCGGTGCTTTTTCAGGCGCTGTATCACGTCGGCGGCGTCATAGGCACCGGGTTCCAGATTGCCCAGCACATAGCCGTGTGCCGGCAGGATGAAGTCGATGCTGTCTTGTGCGCAAGCCTGCAGCAGTTTGTCCAGCGACTCCAGGTAATCGCTCATATGACCATCGGGTGGGTCAATCACGGTGGTGCTGCCATTGAGGACATGGTCGCCGCTGAACAGCAAGCCGTCTTCTTCCAGCACCAGGCACAGGTGGTTGGCGGCGTGGCCTGGGGTGTGGATCACGCGCAGGGTGTGGCTGTGTTGCGGGCCTTGCAAGACCAGTTTTTCGCCATCGGCCAGCTCGCGGTCGGGCACAAAGTGGCTGTTGGGGCGGGCGGTGGGTTGCGATGGCAAGCCCAGGAGGGGGGGCTTGTGGCCGTGCGGCTCGCACAGGGCTTGCAAGGGCTGAGCGCCGGGGGAGTGGTCGGAGTGCGAATGGGTGCAGACAATCATGCGGATGTTGCCGCCGGCGGCGCGCCACAGCTTTTCCTGGTGCTCCGGGGCGACTGGACCGGGGTCGATGGCGATGTAGCCTGTGTCGGGGTCGCCGACCAGGTAGCTGTTGGTGCCGGGGCCGGTCATCACGCTGGGGTTGGGGGCGGTCAGGCGCTGCAGGTTTTTCAGCAGCGCCACGGGGTGATCGCTTTGCCAGTCCAGGGTGTGGGCAATCTGGCCGTCGGGGCAGGTCAGGGCCAGCTCGCCAAACGGGGCTTCGTGCTCCATGTAGCGTTCTTCGTGGCCGTTGAGCAGGCCAGCGCGCGGGCAGCTGGTGAACCAAGGCTGTTCGCTGGCGCAGGCTTGCAGCACAGCGTCCACGGTGGCGTAGGCCTGGAGCTTTTCCAGGGTGCGGATGGTCGGGAAGATGATGAAGAACTGGCCGTCTTTGTGGCGGGCCAGGGCATCGGCAGGGCGCACCCATACCGGTTCGAACTGCTCGGACTCGTCGGCCACCGGGGTTTGGCCTTCGGGCATGCGCGCCACCAGGAAGGGGACATCGAAGCGGCGCGGCAGGTCGCGGTCGGTGATCCAGTGGGCCAACACATAGACCTGATCGGCGGCCAGGGTCATCTGGCGCGCTTGGCATTGGGCCGTCAGCGGCGCTGTGCGGTTGAGTTGCGCGACGTCCTGGTCGGTGGCCATCTCGCCGTTGGCATGGCGTGCCAGCAGAATGCCCAGCTCTTCAAAACTTTCGCGGATGGCGGCGATGGCGCGCGTCAGATCCAGGTCGCTTTGGGTGGGGCGGCGCTGGGCGGCTGCGTGGGTGGCAGCGTCTGCATCCGAGGCGTCAATGCCGCCGCCGGGGAACACATAGGCGCCGGGGGCGAAGCTGGCCGTCATGGCGCGGCGTGTCATCAGCACTTCCAGGCCTTGGGGGCCATCGCGCAGCAACAAGACGGTGGCAGCGGGTCGCGGCGCCACGGGCGGGCGCGGGGTGTGCAGGAGTTGTGTTTTTCTAACCATGATGGATTATGGGCATGTTGGCGAAGTTATCCACAGGAAAAGCGCAAAACGCAAGACCTGACCCCCTTTTTTACTCAGGCGTTACGTCGAGGGTAACGAGGATGCGGGCGACCATGTTGTAGCTGGCGATGGTGGTGGTGAGTTCGACCAGCTCGGTGGTGTTGAAGTGGGTTTGGAGTTGTTCGAACAGGACGGGGTCGACTTTGACGTCGAGGGTCATTTGCGCGGCGAATTGGACGACCAGGCGTTCGAGGGGCCCCAGGCCGGCTTGGGTGACGGGTTGGCGGGGGTTGGCCTTGACCGCCTGGGCCAGGGCGTCGAGTTCGGCTTGCTGGCCACCAGCCGCCAGGAATTCGGGGGCGTGGTGGTGGTGTTCGTAGTGCGCGCCGGTCAGCAGGGCCACGGTGCAGATGGCCAGTTCACGCTGTTTCGCGCTGGCGCTCAGGTCGCGGCGCACGTTTTTCATGAAGATGTTCCAGCCTCGCGCAATCGGCTCGCTCCAAAGCAGCACATGGTCCAGGTTCAAGAGTTTGCCGCCGCGGCGGGCGCGGATCGCCTCGACCAGGTCGGCGGGTTGGGGTTTCAGTTCGGCTTGCCAGTGGGGGATGCGCATGGGAAAGTCCTTTGAAAAAAGCAAGCTTAGCGGGGCTGGGCGCAGTGTGCTGCCTGTTCGGCGACACAAGGGCGGCGCAGGCCCGATAATCAGGGCATGCGAATCCGCTTTACCAAGATGCAAGGCGCCGGCAACGACTTTGTGGTGCTCGACGAGACCCAGGGCCGCTTGCATTTGACGACGGCGCAATACCGGTTTTTGGCCGATCGCCACTTTGGCGTGGGCGCAGACCAGATCCTGAGCGTGCGCGCAGCGCCCACGCCGCAGGTCGATTTTGAATATGTCATTCACAACGCCGATGGCGGCGAGGTCGAGCACTGTGGCAATGGCGCGCGTTGCTTCGTGCGATTCGTGCGCGAGCAGGGCCTGACCGACAAAAGCTCGGTCAAGGTCAAAGTGCATGGAGGCGTGATCGAGTTGCACGCCTTGGCCGATGGCCGCGTCACCGTGGACATGGGCGCGCCCATTTTTGACTTGCCGCAGATTCCCTTCGACCCTGCCCATGCCCAACGCGTGGCCTCAGCCACCACGGGCTGGGACACCTGGCAGCTGAGCTTGCCCCACCAGCAAAACGTCGAGGTGGCGGTGGTGTCCATGGGCAACCCCCATGCCGTGACCCGTGTGGACGATGTCGACACGGCGCCCGTGCTGACGCAAGGGCCGCTGATCGAGCACCACCCCGCTTTCCCACGCCGCGTGAATGCCGGCTTTTTGCAAGTGCTGTCCCGCAACAGTGTGAAATTACGCGTGTTCGAGCGCGGTGCGGGTGAAACCCTGGCCTGTGGCACAGGGGCCTGTGCTGCCGTGGTGGCGGGCATTCGCCAAGGCTGGCTGGACGCACGCGTGGATGTGCAAGCCCTGGGCGGGCAATTGACCATCGAATGGGCTGGCCTGGGCCAGCCTGTGCGCATGACTGGCCCGGCCATCACTGTTTTTCAAGGTGAAATCGAGATCCCCGTATGAAGTCCCATGCCATGAACCCCATTACCGAAGACGACATCGCCAATTTCCTGGTGAACACCCCCGACTTTTTTGCGCGCCATGCCGAACTGCTGTCGGCCGTGCGCCTGACCAGCCCCCACGGCCAGCGTGCCGTCAGCTTGCAAGAGCGCCAGGCCGAAATGCTGCGCGAAAAAATTCGGGCGCTGGAAATGCGCATGATGGACATGATTCGCAATGGCAATGACAACGCCATCCTCGCCGATCGTTTGCACCGTTGGTCGCAAAGCCTGTTGCAAACCCGCGATGCGCGCGATTTGCCGGGCTTGATGGCGGACCAGATTCAGTCGCAGTTCATGGTGCCGCAGGTCGCCCTCAAGGTGTGGCAAGTCAATGAAGCTTTCGCCATCGAGCCTTTTGCACAAGGGGTGAGCGATGATGTGAAATCGTTTGCCACCTCGCTGTCTGCGCCGTATTGTGGCGTGAACTCTGGCTTTGAAGCCGCCCAGTGGCTGACGGAACCTGCGGCCGCGCAGTCGCTGGCCATGGTGGCTTTGCGCGTGGTGCCCACTGCCCCGCAAGAGGGCGAGGTCACGCCCGCGCCAGCCATTGGCTTGTTGGTGCTGGCCTCCCCCGATGCGCAGCGTTACCACGCCGGCATGGGCACGGATTTCTTGGAGCGCATTGGCGAGTTGGCCGGCGCGGCCCTGTCCCGCTTGCAGTAAACCGCAGCCATGGGCACGCAAACCGCTGCGCCCGATCCGCTGGTCGCGCGGTACTTGGCCCATGTGCAATTCGAAAAGCGCTTGGCCGAGCGCACCCTGGCGCTCTACACCCTCGATCTGGAAAAGCTCGCGCAGAACGCGCGTCAAGGGGGCCTGGACCTGCTGCAGGTGCAACCCGCCCACATTCGGCGTTGGGTGGCGCAAATGCACAGCGCAGGGCGCACCGGCCGGGGCATTGCCCTGATTCTTTCAGGCTGGCGCGGCTTCTATGCCTGGGCCGCGCGTGAAGGCTTGCTGCCCAGCAACCCGGTGCTGGGCATTCGTGCGCCCAAGGCAGCCAAGCCCCTGCCCAAAGCCCTGAGCGTGGACCAGGCGGTGCAGTTGGCCGAGCACCACAACAGCGACAGCGATCCCTGGCTGGAGGCCCGTGATGTGGCCTTGGTTGAGCTGCTCTACAGCAGCGGCCTGCGGGTGGGTGAACTGGTGGGGCTGGATGTAAAGCCCAGCGCCACGGCCCGCGGCTGGATTGATGCCCACGAGGCCATGGCCCATGTGTTGGGCAAAGGCAGCAAACGGCGCAGCGTGCCCGTGGGCGCACAGGCACTGCAGGCCTTGCAGCAATGGCTGGCTGTGCGCGATCAGGGCGTGCCTGCCAGTGCCGAGGCACCTGAAGCCTTGTTTGTCGGGCGCCATGGCACCCGGCTGTCGGCGCAGTCGGTCTGGCAACGCCTGCGCCGCCGTGGCTTGCAAGCGGGTGTGGCGGTGCCGGTGCATCCGCACATGCTGCGCCATTCTTTTGCCAGCCATGTGTTGCAGTCCAGTGGTGACTTGCGCGCGGTGCAGGAGTTGTTGGGTCATGCCAACATCAGCACCACCCAGGTCTACACCCGGCTGGATTTCCAGCATCTGGCCAAGGTCTACGACGCCGCGCACCCCCGGGCCCGCAAAAAGTAAGTGAGGGACAATCCTCCCTATGAAGACATTGAAATTGAAGCCTGGGAAAGAACGTTCGGCGCTGCGCCGGCACCCCTGGATTTTTGACAGCGCCATCGCCAAGGGCGGTGGCGATGCGGGTGAAACCGTGCGGGTGGAGTCTGACAGCGGCCAGTTTTTGGGCTGGGCTTCCTTCAGCCCCACCTCCAAAATCCGCGCCCGAATCTGGAGTTTTGACGAAGCCGAGCGCATTGAGGCAGCCTTCTTTGAGCGCGCCATTGCCAAGGCGGTCGCCGCCCGCCAGCGTTTTGATATCCAAAGCGACGGCATGCGCCTGATTCACGGCGAGGCCGATGGCTTGCCGGGCCTGATTGTGGACCGCTATGCCGACACCTTGGTGGCACAGTTCCTCTCCAGCGGCACCGAGCGCTGGAAATCTGTGCTGGCCGACGCCTTGCTGGCCCAAACCGGTTGCACGCGGCTTTATGAACGCTCGGATTCGGGGGTGCGTTCGCTCGAGGGCTTGCCGGCGGCCACTGGCTGGCTGCGCCGCGGCGCAGCGGACTCTGAAAGCACCGAACTGACGATCCAGGAGCACGACTGGCGATTGACTTTGGACATCGCGCAAGGTCACAAAACCGGTTTTTACCTGGACCAGCGCGACAGCCGCCAAAAATTTGCCGATTACGCGCGCCGCCTGGGTTTCGAGCGCGTGCTCAACTGCTATTGCTACACCGGTGGTTTTTCCATCGCAGCGCTGGCGGGCATGCGTGCCGGCGGCAGCCTGGGGCGGGGCGGGCAGGTCACCTCGATTGACTCTTCGGGGCCGGCCATCGAGCGCGCCCAGGCCCATGTGCGCCTGAACGGCTTTGACCCGGCGCAGGCCGAATTTCTCGATGCCGATGTCAACGGCAGCTTGCGCCGCTTTCACCAGGAAGGTCGCACATTTGACGCCATCGTCCTGGATCCGCCCAAATTCGCGCCAACGGCAGCCCATGCCGACCGCGCGGCCCGGGCTTACAAAGACATCAACCGCCTGGCCTTCAAGATTCTGGAGCCGGGTGGGGTGCTGTTCACTTACAGCTGCTCGGGCGGCATTGGGGCCGAGCTGTTCCACAAAATTGTGGCCTCGGCCGGCACCGACGCGGGCGTGGATGGCTACATCAGCGAGCGCATGCAGGGCGCGCCTGACCATCCCATGACCATCACCTTCCCCGAGGGGGAGTACCTCAAAGGCTTGGTCGTCATTAAAAAATAAGCGTCTTGGCGCCTCGCGCGCGATGACGCAGTGAGGCGGTGGGGATTGAAATGCTCGGTACACTGCCCCACCTATCCAGTTTCTTCTTCAAGGCCTTTTGTCATGCTGATTCCCGCCACCATCCTGACCGGTTTTCTGGGCTCCGGTAAAACCACCTTGCTCAAGCGGGTGCTGTCCGAGGCCCATGGCCAGAAAATCGCCGTCATTGAAAACGAGTTTGGCGAAGAAAACATCGACAACGACATCCTGGTTAGCGACACCCAAGAGCAAATCATCCAGATGAGCAATGGCTGTGTGTGTTGCACCATCCGCGAAGACTTGCGCACCACCTTGCATGACCTGGCGGAGAAAAAGCGCAAAGGCGAGCTTGATTTTGACCGTGTGGTGATCGAGACCACGGGATTGGCCGACCCCGGCCCGGTGGCCCAAACCTTCTTCATGGACGATGAAATCGCCGAAAGCTACCTGCTGGACTCCATCCTGACCTTGGTGGACGCCAAGCACGCCGCCCAGCAATTGAACGACCGCCAGGAAGCGCGCCGCCAAGTGGGCTTTGCCGACCAGATTTTTGTCAGCAAGTCGGACTTGGTCACGCCCGAAGCGCTGGAAGCGCTGCAGCACCGGCTCAAGCACATGAACCCCCGCGCGCCGCAAAAAGCGGTGCATTTTGGCGAAGTGTCGATCGCCGAAGTGTTTGACCTGCGCGGCTTCAACCTGAATGCCAAGCTGGACATTGACCCCGATTTTCTCAACGAGGGCCATGACCACCACCATCACGACCATGCGCATGGCGAGCATTGCGACCATCCTTCGCATCAGCACGACCACGACCATGGGCATGGCCACCATCACCACCACGATGACGACGTCAAAAGCTTTGTGTTCAAGTCGAACCGCCCCTTTGACCCCGCCAAGCTGGAAGACTTTTTGGGCGCCATCGTCAACATCTATGGCCCCCGCATGCTGCGCTACAAGGGTGTTTTGAACATGAAGGGCACCGATCGCAAGGTGATTTTCCAGGGCGTTCACCAGTTGATGGGCAGCGATTTGGGCCCGGCCTGGGGTGCCGACGAGACCCGGAACAGCAAAATGGTGTTCATCGGCATCGATTTGCCTCGCGATATTTTTCTGCAAGGGCTTGAACAGTCCTTAGTCTGAGTACAATCCGCGCGCCGGAAACCTCCGGGTGTTTCTCACCCGATGGGTCGAGGGTATAACCAGGCATTGCGCATCACCATGAATTACAAGACCAGCCCGGCCCTGTTGCTCGCTCAGAGCAAAGGCCCGTGCCTGTGAGGAGACCACCCGTGAAAGCCTCGACCCGAACCAGTTCCGCCAAGAAGGCTGCCAAGCCAGTGGCCAAAAAAGCTGTACCCGCCAAAGCCGTCAAGACGGCCAAGCCGGTGGCCAAGGCACCTTCCAAGCCCTTGGCCAAAGCCGCCTCCAAGCCGCCGGTCAAAGCTGCTGCCAAGCCAGTCGCCAAGAAGCCTGTAGCTAAAACGCCTGCCAAGGCGCCCGCAAAGCCCGTGGCCAAAGCGCCAGTGAAGCCGGCGCCCAAGCAAGTGGCTGGCAAAAAAGCAGCGCCTCCTAAAGCTGCCCCCAAAAAAGCAGCGGCACCCGTAAAAGCGTCGCCAGCCAAAACGGCCAAAGCGGTGACCTCGCCGACGCCAAAGGCTGCCGCCAAGGCCGCACCCAAGCCCGCCCCCAAAGTGGCGCCCAAGGCCGCAGCCTCGAAAGTCACCCCTGCAGCCCCCAAGGCGGTTGTGGCCAAAGCCCCGCCTGCCGCGCCCGCGCCTGTGGTCGCTGCGCCACCTGTTGCGCCGCCCGCACCTGCGCCACGCAAGTCTTCTCGCGCAGCCAAAGCGGCCGCGATGGTTCCACCCCCCCCTGCGCCAGTGGTGGCTTCCAATGCTGCCAAGTCCAGTTATGGGCCTATTTCGACCCCTTCCTTACCCACCTTTGTTCCCGTGATTCCCAAAAAAGACGCCAAGCTGGCCAACAACTGGAAAACCACCCCTGTGGAAAAGCTCTCCGATGCAGAAGTGCTCGCCATGCCCGACGGCGAGTACATGAACGACACCCAAATGGCCTTCTTCCGACTGAAGCTGGTTCAATTGAAGATGGACATCCTGGCCAATGCCGGCGAAACCACCGAGCATTTGCGCGAAGACACCGTCATCGTCCCCGATCCGGCCGACCGTGCCACCATTGAGGAAGAACATGCCCTGGAGTTGCGCACCCGGGACCGCGAGCGCAAACTGCTGAAGAAAATCGAGCAATCGATTTCGCGCATCGATGCTGGAGATTACGGCTACTGCGATGAAACCGGCGAAGCCATCGGCGTGGGCCGTTTGCTGGCGCGACCCACGGCCACCTTGTCGTTAGAAGCCCAACAGCGCAGGGAACTCAAGCAGAAAATGTTTGGCGATTGATTTGATCATCGCTTTGAGCAGAACGGCAGGCTGTGACCTGCCGTTTTTTTTTACTTCTCACGCCCTACTTTCAGTGGCTTCGCTAAGTGCTTCATTTGCAAGGAAAATTTCCCCTGAGCAATTGTGTAAAAATGCTCTAAGTCATTGATTCCATTGAAAAAAATCACAGTTGGGCTGTTGCGAACCGACAAAATCCTGATACAGTGCAAAAAAGTGCAATTAAGTGGTGAAAAGTGTCATTCGGCAACTTCATCACCCTTGCCGTTCACGCTGTCGTTTTGTAAGGGTTCGCCGCTGTGTTTCAGGGTGCTTCATCGCTGAGTCTCGATGCCAAGGGTCGCTTGTCGGTCCCGACGCGCCATCGCGATGTGCTCTCGGCCACGGCGGTCGGCCAGTTGACGGTGACCCGCCACCCCCATGGCTGCCTCATGATCTTTCCGCGCCCTGAGTGGGAGAAGTTTCGCGAGCGGATTGCAGCCTTGCCCATGAGCGCGCAATGGTGGAAGCGCATCTTTTTGGGCAACGCCATGGATGTCGAGATGGACGGCACGGGACGCGTCTTGATTTCGCCTGAGCTGCGCGCCTCGGCGGGCATTGCCAAAGACACCATGCTGCTGGGCATGGGCAACCACTTTGAACTGTGGGATAAAGCCAGCTACGAAGCACAAGAGGCTCAAGCCATGCAAGGCGAGATGCCCGATGTCTTCAAGGACTTCTCTTTCTAAGGCGGGACGGTGGACACACCATGGCAGCACACCACCGTCTTGTTGAGCGAAGCGGTCGAGGCCCTTTGCATTCAACCGGACAAAACCTATGTGGATGCCACCTTCGGCCGTGGCGGGCATTCGCGCCTGATTCTTTCCAAACTCTCGGCGCAGGGCCGCTTGATCGCCTTCGACAAGGACCCCGACGCGATTGCGCAAGCCGCTCAGATCCAGGACGTCCGCTTTGCGATTCGCCACGAGGGCTTTTGCGAGCTGGGCAACTTGCCAGCGCATTCGGTGGCGGGCGTGTTGATGGACCTGGGCGTCAGCTCGCCGCAGATCGACAACCCGGCGCGCGGTTTTTCATTTCGCAACGACGGCCCGCTGGACATGCGCATGGATCCCACGCGGGGCCCAAGCGTGCGCGAATGGCTTCAAGAGGCAGAGCTTCAACAAATAGCGGAGGTGATTCGTGACTATGGCGAAGAACGGTTTGCTGTTCCGATTGCAAAGGCGATTGTTGCTCGCCGACAAGAACGGGGCATTCCTGCAGGCACCCTTGAGCTGGCCCAACTCGTGGCTGGCGCGGTCAAAACCCGCGAGCCGGGCCAGGACCCTGCAACGCGGACATTTCAGGCTTTTCGGATTTTCATCAATGCCGAGCTTGAAGAGCTCGAACAGGCGCTGAAGGCGGCACTGCATGTACTTGAACCTGGAGGGCGCTTGGCTGTGATCAGTTTCCATTCGCTGGAAGATCGCATCGTCAAACAGTTCATCGCGAAGCATTCGCGAGAGGTGTTCGACCGCCGCGCGCCTTTTGCGCCACCCAAGGTCATGGACTTGAAGGCCTTGGATCGCCTCAAGCCAAGCCCTGAAGAGGTCAAGGCCAATCCCCGTTCGCGCAGCGCCATCTTGCGGGTGGCCGAGCGTTTGGCACCCCAAGGGGCGCTGTCATGACGCGCTTCAATGTGTTGTTGCTGTTGGCCATCATGGCCACCGCCATTTTTTTGGTTCGCACCCAGTACGACTCGCGCCGCTTGTTCACCGACTACGACCGTGCGCGCTCCGAGGCCCACAAGCTTGAGGTCGAGCGTGAGCGGCTGGACCTCGAGCGCCGGGCGCAGGCGACGCCCTTGCGTGTTGAAAAAATTGCGCGTGAGCAATTGAGCATGCGCACCATCACGCCGGCCATCACCCAATACGTCGACCCCACGGGCAAGCCAACCAGCATGACCTTGACGCCGCCGCCCAAGGAGCTCAAGCCATGAGCGGGCGCAGCGTGCAGTACACCTCCAGCCCTTTGCTGGCCAGCAAGACGCCGGTGTGGCGCAGCCAGTTCATCGTGGCATGCATTGCCTTGGGCTTTTTAGGCTTGGTGGGGCGTGCAGCCTATGTGCAGGTCATCGACAACGCATTTTTCAAGCGACAAGGCGTGGTGCGCTTTGTGCGCACGCTGGAGTTGCCCGCCAACCGTGGCCGAATCCTGGACCGCAATGGCCTGATCCTTGCATCCAGCGTGCCCGTGCCCAGCATTTGGGCCAGCCCGGAAGATCTGGAGCGTGACCCGGTCAAGCTCAAGGCTTTGGCCAAGTTGCTGGAAATTCCTTTGGCTGAACTCGACCGCCGCTTGCTGGACGAGGACAAAAGCTTTGTCTGGCTCAAGCGACAGGTCGATGACGCGGTGGCCAAGCAAATCGCTGCGCTCAACATCAAAGGCGTGCATTCCCGCAAGGAATACAAGCGCATCTATCCGGAAGGCGAGTCTGCAGCCCACATCGTGGGCTTCACCAATGTGGAAAACATTGGCCAAGAAGGCATTGAGCTGACCTTCAACAAAGAGCTGGCCGGTCGCGCAGGCTCTCGGCGCGTCATCAAAAACCGGCTCGGCCATGTGGTGGAAGACATTGGCCAAATGGTGCCCCCGGTCGATGGCAAAGATTTGCAACTCAGCGTGGACAGCAAGGTTCAGTTCTTTGCGTATCAAAAATTGCGCGACGCCGTCTTGGAGCACAAGGCGGCAGCGGGCAGTGTGGTGGTGCTCGATGTGGAAAACGGCGAGGTGTTGGCCCTGGCCAACTACCCCAGCTATTCACCTGAGCGCCGCGGCAACCTGAGCGGCGCGCAATTGCGCAACCGCGCTTTGACCGACACCTTTGAGCCTGGCTCCACCATGAAGCCTTTTGTGGTGGGTCTGGCCTTGGAAAAAGGCCTGATCAAGCCCGAAACCCCGATTCAAACCGCGCCTGGCCGCCTGTCGCTCGGCGGCCACACCATCAGCGACGCGCACCCGCACGCCATGCTCAGCGTGAACGAAGTCATTCAAAAGTCGAGCAACGTGGGCACGGTCAAGATCGCCATGCAAATGCCGCCGCAGGCCATGTGGGAAATGTTCACCCAGGTCGGCTTTGGCCAGAAGCCGCAGGTGCCTTTTCCCGGCGCGGTGGCGGGCCGCTTGCGCGCCTACAAAACCTGGCGCCCGATTGAGCAGGCCACCATGAGTTATGGCTATGGCCTGTCGGCCAGCCTGTTCCAGTTGGCACATGCTTACAGCGTGTTTGCGCGTGACGGTGACATCATGCCGGTGACGATGCTGAAGGTGAACGAGAAAGTGCCTGGCGTGCAAGTCATTGAGCCACGCCACGCCGCAGCCATGCGCAACATGCTGCACATGGTGACCAGCCCCGGCGGCACGGCGCAAAAAGCGCAGACCATGGGCTACTCTGTGGGCGGCAAAACCGGCACGGCCCACAAGCAAGAAGGGCGTGGTTACGCCGGCAAGAAATACCGTGGCTTCTTCGTGGGCATGGCACCCATTGAGCGCCCGCGCATCGTGGTGGCCGTGATGATCGATGAGCCCACCAACGGGCGTTACTACGGCGGCGATGTGGCTGCCCCTGTCTTCAGCCAAACCGTGCAACAAACCTTGCGCATGATGGGCGTGCAGCCCGACCTGTCGGTGAAGCCGCAGGTGATTGCCAAAGCCGAGCCGGAGTCCTTCTGATGCAAACCCTGCACACGCCCCAGGATGCCGTCCGCTGGCTAGGCCAGCGCGGTGCGGGACGTTTGCGCACCGACAGCCGGCAGGTGCAGCGGGGTGACGCTTTCCTGGCTTGGCCAGGGGCGCGGCACGATGGCCGATTGCATGCGGCCAAGGTGTTGGCGCAAGGTGCTGCGGCCTGCCTGTTGGAGGCACAGGGACTGACGGGCATGGTCGAACCTGGGACCTCGGCCATGGCGGCCTACCCGCACTTGAAGCAAGCCAGCGGCCTCATTGCCGCCGCCTACTATGAGCACCCAAGCCACCATCTGGATGTGGTGGCCATCACGGGAACCAATGGCAAGACTTCCTCCGCCTGGTGGCTGGCGCAAGCCTTGACGCGCCTGGGCCGTCGTTGTGCCGTGGTGGGCACGCTGGGCATGGGCGAAGTGCAAGTCGACGCCCACGGCCTGCCCAACGTGAGTGGCCCCAGCACCGGATTGACCACGCCCGATGCGGTGGTGTTTCAAGGCGCTTTGCATGATTTTGTGCAAGCCGGCGTGAAAGCCTGTGCGGTCGAAGCCTCTTCCATCGGCTTGGTAGAGCATCGCCTCGAGGGCACGCGCGTGCGTGTGGCCTTGTTCACCAATTTCACCCAAGACCATCTCGACTACCACGGCAGCATGGCCGCTTATTGGCAAGCCAAGCTCAGCCTGTTCGACATGGAAGGCCTGCAAGCTGCAGCCGTCAACCTTGACGATCCCCAAGGCGTGGCTTTGGTCGCGCATGTGGTGAGCCTGGCAGCCATCGACAGCGCCGCTGTGTGGACCTTTGGCGAATCTGACCAGGCCAGGCTGCAGGCGCGCAACATTCAGTGGATGCCCGCCACAGCAAGTGCGGTGCAGACTTCAGCAGGTTTGTGCTTTGATGTGGTGGAGGGTGCCGAAAGCCATCGGTTGGTCACACCTTTTGTGGGGCGCTACAACGTCAGCAACTTGCTGGGCGTGCTGGCCAGCATGCGCGCCTTGGGCATTGCATTGTCCGATGCCGTCGCAGCATGCCAAGGCTTGCTGGCCGTGCCTGGCCGCATGCAAACCGTGGCCGTCAGCGGCCAACCTTTGGTGGTGGTGGACTATGCCCACACGCCCGATGCCTTGCGCCAGGCCTTGCTGGCACTGCAGCCCTTGGCGCAAGCGCGCACAGGGCAAGTGCATTGCGTGATCGGTTGCGGTGGCGATCGCGATGTGGGCAAGCGCCCCTTGATGGCCGCCGCCGCCCAAGACCATGCCCAACAGGTGGTGCTCACCAGTGACAACCCGCGCAGCGAAGACCCGCAGCAGATCCTGCAGCACATGCAGGCGGGACTGAGGCCGGGTTCGGCTGTGCAAATCCTCGCGGACCGTGCGCAAGCCATTGCACACACCATTGCCCAAGCCGCCGCCAGCGACATCGTGTTGATCGCTGGCAAAGGCCATGAGGATTACCAAGAGGTGGCGGGCGTGCGCTTGCCTTTCTCCGATGTGCAACAGGCCCGTGCGGCTTTGCAAGCGCGGAGCGCGGCATGAGCGCATCGCTGAACCTCTCATTGCGTCAAGCACAGCAGTGGCTGAGCCAGGCGCAGACCGTGGGCGATGCCGCAGCGGTGGTGCAGCGCGTTCACACCGACAGTCGCAGCTTGCAAGCGGGTGACTTGTTTGTCGCCCTCAAAGGCGAGCGCTTCGACGCCCATGACTTTTTGTCGCAAGCCAAGGCGCAAGGCGTTGCCTGCGCGCTGGCTGAACGTGGCCTGCAAGAGGCTGGACTGTCCGGCCTGCAAGTGCCCGACAGTCGGAAGGCCCTGGGCGAACTGGCCGCAGGCTGGCGTCGACAGTTCCACCTGCCCTTGGTGGCGGTGACCGGCAGCAACGGCAAAACCACGGTGACCCAAATGATTGCCAGCATCTTGCGCGCCTGGGCGGGGGCGCAATCCTTGGCGACGTTGGGCAACTTCAACAACGACATTGGCTTGCCCTTGACCTTGCTGCGCCTGCGTGCGGCGCATCGTTGTGCCGTGGTCGAAATCGGCATGAACCATCCCGGTGAAATCGAAGGCCTGGCCCGCATGGCCGCGCCCACTGTGGCGCTGGTGAACAACGCACAGCGTGAGCACCAGGAATTCATGGCCAGCGTGGAAGCCGTCGCCCGCGAAAACGGCGCTGTGTTGCAAGCCCTTGCGGAAGATGGCGTCGCCGTGTTCCCCGCCGACGACACTTTCACGCCTTTGTGGCAATCGCTGGCAGGCCGTCGCCGCTGCCTGCGCTTTGGCGAGACCCCGGACGCCGAAGTGTGCTTGCTCAGCAGCGAATGGCGGCAAGACTACTGGCAGGTGAGCCTGCAGTCACCTGCGGGCCAGGTCACGACACGCTTGCACCTGGCGGGCCGTCACAATTTGCGCAACGCCTTGGCCGCCACGGCCTGTGCCTTGGCGGCCGGCGCGCCGCTGGCTGCCATTGCCCAAGGCCTGGACGACTTTGCGCCAGTCAAGGGCCGCTCCCGCGCATTCCAGCTGTCACACCAAGGCCGCCTGATCACGGTGGTGGACGACACCTACAACGCCAACCCCGACTCGGTACGCGCCGCCATCGATGTGCTGGCCGAGTTGCCCGCGCCGCGCATGCTGGTGTTGGGCGACATGGGCGAGGTGGGCACTCAAGGCCCCAGCTTTCATGCCGAAGTGGGGCATCACGCACGAGCACAGCAGATTGATGCCTTGCTGGCGCTGGGCGAACTGTCTCGTCATGCGACCCAGGCCTATGGCCCAGGCCAACATTTTGAAAACATGGACACCTTGCAGTCGGCCGTGCTGGCACAACTGCCCCAAGTGGGCAGCGTGCTGGTCAAGGGCTCGCGCTTCATGAAGATGGAGCGCGTCATCGATGCCCTGCAGGCCACGGCAACGTCGAAAGAGGACATCCCATGCTGTTAAGCCTGGCGCAATGGCTGCAAGGCCTTTCCCCCGAATTCGGATTCTTCCGGGTCTTCCAATACCTGACGTTCCGCGCCGTGATGGCCGCCATGACGGCCTTGCTGATCGGCCTCGCGGCCGGACCCTGGGTGATTCGCCGCTTGACCGCACTGAAAATCGGTCAGCCTGTGCGCGGCTATGGCATGGAAACCCACCTCAGCAAGAGCGGCACGCCCACCATGGGCGGCGTGTTGATTTTGATGGGCATCGCTGTGTCCACTTTGCTCTGGTTCGATTGGTCCAACCGTTTTGTCTGGATCGTGCTCATCGTGACCTTGGGCTTTGGCGCGATTGGCTGGGTCGATGACTGGCGCAAGGTCGTGCGCAAAGACCCGGAAGGCATGCGCTCGCGCGAAAAGTATTTCTGGCAGTCGCTGATCGGCTTGGTGGCCGCGCTGTACCTGGTCTTCAGCATCTCGGAGAGCAACAACCTGCGCGTGCTGGAGTTGTTCAGCACTTGGGTTCAGTCGGGCTTCGATGTGGACTTGCCGCCCAAGGCCGGGTTGATGTTGCCCTTCTTCAAAGAAGTCAGCTACCCCCTGGGCGTGTTCGGCTTTGTGATCATGACCTACCTGGTCATTGTGGGGTCGAGCAATGCGGTCAATCTGACCGACGGCCTGGATGGCTTGGCCATCATGCCGGTGGTGATGGTGGGTTCGGCCTTGGGTGTGTTTGCCTATGTCACAGGCAGTTCGGTGTATTCCAAGTACCTCTTCTTTCCGTACATTCCTGGCTCGGGTGAATTGCTGATTTTCTGCTCGGCCATGGCCGGCGCAGGCCTGGCCTTTTTGTGGTTCAACACCCATCCGGCCCAAGTGTTCATGGGCGATGTGGGCGCGCTGGCGCTGGGCGGCGCACTGGGCACCATTGCCGTCATCGTGCGCCAGGAAATTGTGCTGGCCATCATGGGTGGCATCTTTGTGGTGGAAGCCTTGTCGGTGATGGCCCAGGTCAGCTACTTCAAATACACCAAACGCAAATACGGTGAAGGCCGGCGCATTTTGAAAATGGCGCCCCTGCACCACCATTTTGAAAAGAGCGGCTGGCGCGAGACGCAGGTGGTGGTCCGTTTCTGGATCATCACCATGCTGTTGTGCCTGGTCGGTTTGTCCACCTTGAAATTGCGCTGAACCGCATGCTGTCACTCAAAGACCAACACGTTCTCGTCCTGGGCCTCGGAGATTCCGGCCTGGCGATGGCGCGTTGGTGCGCCCGCAACGGCGCGCGGGTGACCGTGCTGGACTCGCGCGCGCAACCCGCCCACTTGGCCGCCTTGTTGACCCAATACCCCGCAGTGGCGTTCAAGTCGGGCGCATTTGAGGCGGCGGCGATCGAAGGCAGCGACATTCGCGCGGTGTTCAAAAGCCCTGGGCTGTCGCCGCAAAGCGTGGCCCCCTTGTGGCAAGCGGCACAAGCCATGGGCTTGTGGAGGGGCACCGAGCTGAGCTTGTTTGCCCAAGCCCTGAGCGATTTGCAAGCCACAGCGGCTTACCAGCCCCAGGTGCTCGCCATCACCGGCACCAACGGCAAAACCACGGTGACGGCGCTCACAGGCTTGTTGTTGGAACGCACAGGAATCAGTGTGGCGGTGGCGGGCAACATCGGCCCGACCTTGCTGGACACCTTGAGTCAGTGGCTGGACGGCGATGCGGGCTTGCCACAAGCTTGGGTGCTCGAGTTGTCCAGTTTCCAACTGGAGGGTGTCGACAATTTTGAGCCCACCGCCGCGGCCTTGCTCAACATCACCCAAGACCATCTCGATTGGCATGGCGACATGCAGGCTTATGCCCAGGCCAAGGCCAATGTCTTTGGCCAGCAAGCCTTGATGCTGTTGAACCGCGACGATGCAGCCACGCTGGCCATGCTGCCCACGCCCGAGCAAATCAAAAAGAAGCAGCGCAGCGCACGCAACTTCCTGTGCTTTGGCAGCGATGTGCCCAACCGCCCAGGAGACTATGGCCTGGAAACCGTGAACGGCATGACCTGGTTGGTGCGCGCCATGGAGGCCGATGAAACCCGCAAGCGCCGCCGCGACGAAGAGGAAGAGATTCACCTGCAGCGCCTCATGCCTGCAGACGCCTTGCGCATCCGCGGCCGACACAACGCTTTGAATGCCTTGGCGGCCTTGGCCCTGGCCTGCAGCACGGGCCGTCAACTGGCGCCCATGCTCTATGGCTTGCGTGAGTACAACGGCGAGCCCCACCGCGTGGAACCCGTGGCCATGGTGCACGACGTGGAATATTTTGACGACAGCAAAGGCACCAATGTTGGCGCCACAGTGGCCGCTTTGACGGGACTGGGCGCCGACCGTCGCCTGGTCGTCATCTTGGGTGGCGACGGCAAGGGTCAAGACTTTGAGCCTTTGGTCTCGCCTGTCAAACAACACGCGCGTGCCGTGGTCTTGATCGGGCGCGATGCGCCCGCCTTGCGCGAAAGCTTGGCCGTGACGGGTGTGCCACTGCATGACGCAGACAGCCTGCCAGAGGCCGTGAGCCAGGCCAGCGCCTTGGCTCAGCCGGGCGATGCCGTGTTGTTGTCGCCCGCCTGTGCCAGCCTGGACATGTTCCGTAACTACGCGCATCGTGCGGAGGTCTTCGTCGAAGCCGTGCAAGCGCTGGCGCAAGAGGAGGGCGTGGCATGACGGCCATGACCGCATCCATCGGACGCTTCTGGTCGCGCCTGTGGGGCGCGCCGCCGGCCGAGGGGCCGGACGCCTTGCCCGTGCGCGTCCACGGCACAGAATTCACACGCACCGGCGCCGCGCCTGTGCGCGTCAAAGGCTTCGACCAGCCCCTGGCTTGGGTGACCTTGGGGCTGTTGATGTGGGGCCTGATCATGGTGTATTCCGCCTCGATCGCCATGCCCGACAACCCGCGCTTTGCCAATTACACCCAAACGCATTTCCTGGTCCGCCACGTGGTGTCGATTGGCATTGCTTTCGTGGCCGCTTTGCTGGCCTTTCAGGTGCCCATCAACACCTGGGAAAAAATAGCGCCCTGGATTTTTGTGGTGTCACTGATTCTGCTGATCGCTGTCTTGATCCCCTTCATTGGCAAAGGCGTGAATGGCGCGCGGCGCTGGATTTCTTTGGGCGTCATGAACTTCCAGCCCTCCGAGTTGGCCAAGCTCGGCGTCTTGCTCTATGCGAGCAATTACATGGTGCGCAAAATGGAGGTGAAAGAGAAATTTTTCACCTCGGTGGCGCCCATGGGCATCGCCGTGGCCGTGGTGGGCTTGCTGCTGCTGGCCGAGCCGGACATGGGGGCCTTCATGGTGATTGCCGTCATCGCCATGGGCATCCTCTTCTTGGGCGGGGTCAATGCCCGCATGTTCTTCCTGATCGCCACCGTGCTGGTGGTGGCTTTTGGCCTCATGATTGCCTTGTCGGAGTGGCGCCGTGAGCGCATCTTTGCCTACCTCGACCCGTGGAGCGAGAAACACGCACTGGGCAAGGGCTACCAGCTGTCGCATTCCTTGATCGCCATTGGCCGCGGCGAAATTTTTGGCGTCGGCCTGGGCGGCAGTGTGGAGAAGTTGCACTGGCTGCCCGAAGCGCACACCGATTTCTTGCTGGCGGTGATCGGTGAGGAGTTTGGCTTCATCGGCGTGTTGTTGGTGATTGGCCTGTTCATGTGGCTGACGCGGCGCATCATGTACATCGGCCGCCAGGCCATTGCCATGGACCGCATCTTTGCCGGCTTGTTGGCGCAAGGTGTGGGTATTTGGGTCGGCTTTCAGTCGTTCATCAACATGGGCGTGAACCTGGGCGCCTTGCCCACCAAGGGATTGACCTTGCCCTTGATGAGTTATGGCGGATCGGCCATCTTGCTCAATTTGGTGGCCATTGCCATGGTGTTGCGCGTCGATTATGAGAATCGACAGTTGATGCATGGAGGCCGCTTGTGAGCCACGGAACAGCTTTGGTCATGGCGGGCGGTACGGGCGGGCATATCTTTCCAGGCTTGGCCGTGGCCGAGCGCTTGCGCGAACTGGGCTGGCGTGTGCACTGGCTGGGGGGTCCTGCACCCAGCATGGAAAGCCAGTTGGTGCCGCCGCGCGGCTTTGCTTATGAAACCGTGGCGTTTTCGGGTGTGCGTGGCAAAGGTCTCAAAACCCTGGCGATGTTGCCTTGGCGCATGGCCAAAGCTTTTTGGCAGAGCTTGCAGGTGGTGCGGCGCGTTCAGCCCGACGTGGTGCTGGGACTGGGTGGCTACATCAGTTTCCCGGGCGGCTTGGTGAGCGCACTGTCTGGGCGGCCCTTGGTGTTGCATGAGCAAAACTCCGTGGCCGGCATGGCCAACAAGGTTCTGGCGCGTGTGGCGCGACGCGTTTACACCGCCTTTCCCAAAGTCATGGCGCAGGCCGAGTGGGTCGGTAACCCCTTGCGCCAAGCTTTCCTGATGCAAGACCCGCCAGCGGTTCGTTTCGCGGACCGCAGCGGACCGTTGCGTGTGTTGGTGGTGGGTGGCAGTTTGGGGGCGCAGGCCTTGAACCAGGTGGTGCCCCAAGCCTTGGCCTTGCTGCCTTTGGCACAACGCCCTGTGGTTGTCCACCAAAGTGGCGCCAAGCAAATCGAGGCCTTGCGCGAGGCTTATGACCAAGCAGGCGTGCAAGCCGAGCTGACGCCTTTCATCGATGACACGGCCAGCGCTTTTGCGCAAGCGGACCTGGTGATTTGCCGTGCGGGTGCCAGCACCGTCACCGAATTGGCCGCGGTGGGCGTGGCCGCGTTGTTTGTGCCCTTCCCCCATGCAGTGGATGACCACCAAACCACCAACGCCAACTTCTTGGTGGCACAAGGCGGTGGCTGGTGTGTGCCACAAAAAGAATTGACCGCCGAATCGCTGGCACAGCGCTTGGCCAGCCTGCAGCGCACAGAGCTGCAAAGCGTGGCAGAGAAGGCTTATCTGCAGAGGAAAACAAGCGCTGTGGAAGTGATGGTCCAGGCGTGTCAGGAGTTGGCAGCATGAAGCACGCCATCCGACACATCCATTTTGTGGGCATCGGTGGTGCCGGCATGAGCGGCATCGCCGAAGTCCTGCTCAACCTGGGCTATGTGGTGTCCGGCTCCGATCTGTCTGACGGGCCGGTTCTCAAGCGCTTGCAAGCCTTGGGCATTCAAACCTGTGTGGGCCATCAGGCGGCCAACATCCTGGGCGCCGACGCCGTGGTGACCTCGACCGCGGTCAAAGCCGATAATCCGGAAGTGGTGGCGGCGCACCAGAAACTGGTGCCTGTCGTGCCGCGTGCCGTCATGCTTGCTGAATTGATGCGCATGAAAAAAGGCATTGCCATCGCCGGCACGCATGGCAAGACCACCACCACCAGCCTGGTCGCCAGCATTTTGGCCGAAGCTGGCTTGGACCCCACCTTCGTGATTGGCGGGCGACTCAACAGCGCTGGCGCCAATGCCAAGTTGGGCAGCGGCGATCACATCGTGGTGGAGGCCGACGAGTCGGATGCATCCTTTCTCAACCTGCTGCCCGTGATGTCGGTCGTGACCAACATCGATGCAGACCACATGGACACCTATGGCCATGACTTTGGCCGGTTGAAGGCAGCCTTCATCGAGTTCTTGCACCGCATGCCTTTTTATGGGGCGGCCATTTTGTGCACCGACGATGCAGCGGTGCGCAGCATTCTGTCCGATGTGTCTCGCCCTATCACCAGCTACGGCTTAGGTGAGGAAGCACAGGTTCGTGCACACGATGTGAAGGCGGTGGGCGCGCGCATGCAGTTTCGCGTCACCCGCCGCAACGGCGTGACCCTGCCCGACCTGATGATCGACCTGAACTTGCCAGGCCTTCACAATGTCCTGAATGCCTTGGCGGCCATTGCTGTGGCAGTTGAATTGAACCTGCCAGACGCCGCAGTGCAAAAAGCGCTGGCGGAATTCAAGGGCGTGGGACGACGCTTCCAGCGCCATGGCGAGGTGGCCGCGCGTCAAGGCGGCCAGTTCACCTTGATCGAAGACTATGGCCATCACCCGGTGGAGTTGGCCGCCACCCTGGCAGCGGCCCGCGGTGCATTCCCCGGACGGCGCCTGGTGCTGGCGTTTCAGCCGCACCGTTACACCCGAACCCGCGACTGTTTTGAAGACTTTGTGCAGGTGCTGGGTCAAGCCGATGTGGTGTGGCTGACCGAAGTCTATGCCGCTGGCGAAGCGCCCATTGTGGCGGCAGATGGGCGGGCCTTGGTGCGCGCTGTGCGCGTTTCCGGCAAGGACGCCATTCAGTTCAGCCAGGACACCGAGCAGCTCGCCCAGTTGATTTCCCAGCAAGCGCAGGCTGGCGATGTGGTCATGTGCATGGGCGCAGGCTCCATCGGTACGGTGCCTGCTCGCGTGCTGGCCTTGCAAGCCACAGCAACAGGAGGACAGGCATGAGCACTTTGCTGCAATCCCTGCCGCCCATGCCCGCCTGGGACCGTTCGCTCAAAGTGGCCGTCCTGATGGGGGGGCAATCGGCCGAACGCGAAGTCTCTTTGATGTCGGGCCAGGGCGTATTGCAAGCCTTGCGCAGCCAAGGGGTCGATGCGCATGCCTTCGACCCTGCAGCGCAAGGCCTGGACACATTGAAACGTGAGGGCTTTGCACGTGCCTTCATCGCCTTGCATGGCCGTTTTGGCGAAGACGGCAGCGTGCAAGGCGCCCTGGAGTTGCTGGGCATTCCCTATACCGGCTCCGGTGTGATGGCCTCTGCCATGGCGATGGACAAAGTGATGACCAAGCGCATCTGGTCGGCGCTGGGCTTGTCCACGCCCGCATCGGTCTGGCTGCCGCCCGAAGCGCAAAGCGAATCGCGCCTGGCGCAGATTCCCGGCGAGCTGGGCTTGCCGCTGATCGTCAAGCCGCCGCGCGAAGGCTCCTCCATTGGCGTGACCAAAGTCACGGCTGCCTCTGACTTGTCGGCAGCGGTGCGCCTGGCCACCCAGTACGACCCCGACTTGCTTTGCGAAGCCTTCGTTCAGGGCATGGAAGTGACTTGCCCCGTGCTGGGCAGCGGCGCCTCTGCCATCGCCCTGCCGGTGGTGCGCATTGCGGCGCCCGACGGCGCCTACGATTACCAGAACAAATACTTCACCGACGATGTGAAGTACCACTGCCCGAGTGGCTTGCCGCCCGCTTTGGAGCAGCGCATTCAACAATTGGTGGTGTCTGCCTACCGGGCCCTGGGTTGCCGCGGTTGGGGACGCGCCGACTTGATGATTCGCGCTTCAGACGAACAGCCCTTCTTGCTGGAGATGAACACGTCGCCCGGCATGACCAGCCACTCGCTGGTGCCCATGTCGGCGCGTGCGGCGGGCATATCTTATGAGGCCCTGTGCTTGCGCGTACTCAGCAGCGCAGCACTGGACCACGCCCCCAAGGAGGCGGCCAAGTGAACGCGCGCCTCAATGCCACCCTCAACATGCCTTTGGCGATCCCCTTGGACGTCAAGCTCATGAACATGGCCTCCACGGTCATGGCGCTGGGGTGCGCGTTGCTGGTCATGGCGGCCTTGGTCTGGTGGCTGTTGCGCTTGCCTTTGTTTGCCTTGGCGGGCATCACGGTGACGGGCGATATCGAGCACAACAACGTGGTCACCCTGCGGGCCAATGTCACGCCCAAATTGAACGGCAATTTTTTCACCGTCGACCTGGCGCAGGCGCGCAAAGTGTTCGAGTCGGTGCCTTGGGTGCGACAGGCCGTGGTGCAGCGCGAGTTTCCCAACCGGCTGCGGGTGCATCTGGTGGAGCACCAGCCCGCTGCCTTTTGGGGCCCAGAGGGCGAGGGGCGCATGCTCAACCAGCAAGGCGAAGTGTTCGAAGCCAATCTGGGCGATCTGGAAGACGAGGACTTGCCCACGCTGCAAGGCCCCGACAGCCAGTCGGCCCAAGTGTTGACCATGTACCGCGCGCTGACGTCGGTGTTCCAAGACTTAGGGCTGCCGATGGAAGGCTTGGAGTTGACCGCGCGCGGCAGCTGGCGCGCCCATTTGGGCAAGCGTTCGGTGGTTGAAATGGGACGCGGCACGCCAGAGGAACTGAAGGCGCGTTTGCAACCCTTTGTTCAGACGTTGCCCAGCGTGGCATCGCGTAACGGAAGGAAAGTGGCTGCACTGGAATCGGCAGATTTGCGGCATGAAAACGGTTATGCCTTGCGCATGCGCGGCATCACCACAGTGGATCCACAACAGGTGAAGAAATAAGGCACGAGGTCTCTCTATGGCAAAAGAGTACAAGGATTTGGTGGTCGGGCTGGACATTGGCACCAGCAAGGTCATGGCGGTGGTGGCAGAAGTGCTGCCAGGGGGCGAGATGAAAATCGCCGGGCTCGGCGTGTCCAACAGCAGTGGCCTCAAGCGCGGCGTGGTGGTCAACATCGATGCCACGGTGCAAAGCATTCAGCAGGCTTTGAAAGAGGCCGAGCTGATGGCCGATTGCAAAATCACACGGGTCTACACCGGCATCACCGGCAGCCACATTCGCGGCATCAACTCCAGCGGCATGGTTGCGGTCAAAGACCGCGAGGTGACGGCACCCGATGTCGCGCGGGTGGTGGAGACGGCCAAGGCCATCAACATTTCCACCGACCAGCGTTTGCTGCTGGTGGAGCCGCAAGAGTTTGTGATTGACGGGCAAGATGTCAAGGAGCCGATTGGCATGAGCGGCATCCGGCTCGAAGCCAAAGTGCACATCGTGACCGGGGCGCAAAGCGCCGCTGAAAACATCATCAAGTGCGTGCGCCGCTGCGGCCTGGATGTGGATCAGCTCATGCTTAACCCTTTGGCCTCGAGCTTGTCGGTGCTGACCGCAGACGAGAAAGACCTGGGCGTGGCGCTGGTGGACATTGGCGCTGGCACCACCGATGTGGCGATTTTCACCGGTGGCGCCATTCGCCACACCGCAGTGATTCCGATTGCGGGCGACCTGATCACCAGCGACATCGCCATGGCTTTGCGCACGCC
>CAINMN010000024.1 GCA_903850735.1 uncultured Burkholderiales bacterium
CGACTACGCAGAAGAATTGCTGTCCTTCGTGACGGGCGACAAGATGCCGGGGTGGCCCGAGCGCGTCAAGCTGATGCAGGAAAACTGGATTGGCAAAAGCGAGGGCGTGCGCTTTGCTTTCACCCACGACATCCGCGATGCCCAAGGCAGCTTGATTGGCGATGGCCGCATGTACGTCTTCACCACGCGCCCTGACACCATCATGGGCGTGACCTTTTGTGCCGTGGCGCCCGAGCACCCCTTGGCCACCCAAGCAGCCTTGTCGCAGCCCAAGCTGGCCGCTTTCATTGAAGAATGCAAAAAGGGTGGCACCACCGAAGCCGAGCTGGCCCTGAAAGAAAAAGAAGGCATGCCCACGGGCTTGCAGGTGACCCACCCCCTGACGGGCCAAAAGGTCGATGTGTGGGTGGGCAACTATGTGCTCATGACCTATGGCGATGGCGCCGTCATGGGCGTGCCTGCGCACGACGAGCGCGACTTTGCCTTTGCCCTCAAATACCAGTTGCCCATTCAGCAAGTGGTGTCGGTGTCGGATGCCAACGGGCCGCGCGCTTTCGACGCCACCCAGTGGCAGGACTGGTATGCGGAAAAAGGCGCCGGCGTGGCGGTCCATTCCGGCCCCTACGACGGCAAGGTCTTCAAAGACTGCGTCAACGCGGTCGCCGCAGACTTGGCCGCCAAAGGCCTGGGCGAAAAGAAAACCACATGGCGCTTGCGCGATTGGGGCATTTCTCGCCAACGCTATTGGGGCACCCCCATCCCCATCATCCATTGCGATGAGCACGGCGCTGTGCCGGTGCCCGAAAAAGACTTGCCGGTGGTGTTGCCGCAAGATTGCATTCCCGATGGCTCGGGCAACCCGCTGAACAAGCACGAAGGCTTTCACCATGGCGTGACCTGCCCGGTGTGCGGCAAGCCGGCGCGCCGTGAAACCGACACCATGGACACCTTTGTGGATTCGTCCTGGTATTTCATGCGCTATTGCGACCCCACCAACGATGCCAAGATGGTGGCAGAGGGGGCTCAGTACTGGATGCCCATGGACCAGTACATTGGCGGCATTGAGCACGCCATTCTTCACCTGTTGTACGCGCGCTTCTGGACCAAGGTGATGCGCGACCTCGGCCTGGTGAAAGTGGACGAGCCCTTCACCCGCTTGCTCACGCAAGGCATGGTGCTGAACCATATTTACTCGCGCAAAGGCGAGAAGGGCGGCATCGAATACTTCTGGCCCCATGAGGTGGAAGACCAGCACGATGACAGCGGCAAAGTCACGGGCGCGCGACTGAAGGAAGCCAAAGGCGATCTGCCCGCCGGCACCCTGGTGACCTACGAAGGCGTGGGCACCATGAGCAAGAGCAAAAACAACGGCGTCGACCCGCAAGACCTGATTGAAAAATACGGCGCCGACACCGCACGCCTGTACACCATGTTCACCGCCCCGCCCGAGGCCACCCTGGAGTGGAACGACTCGGCGGTGGAGGGCAGCTCGCGCTTCTTGCGCCGGGTGTGGAACTTTGCCGCCCGCCACCAGGAAGCCGTTCGCCAAGCCACGGCCAGTGACCTGTCCTCGGCTGCGCTGGGCGCTTCGGCACAGGCTTTGCGCCGAGAAGTGCATTTGGTGCTCAAGCAAGTCAGCTATGACTACGAGCGCATGCAATACAACACCGTGGTGTCGGGCTGCATGAAGTTGCTCAACGTGCTCGAAGACTTCAAGCCCGATGGCAGTGCCGGCGACAGCGCTGTGCTGTGCGAGGGCGTGTCCCTGCTCACGCGCATGCTCTACCCTGTGTGCCCGCACATCACCGATGCGATTTGGGTGGACCTGGGCTTTGAGCAGGCGGTCGGTCACTTGCTGGATGCGCCTTGGCCGCAGGTCGACGACAAAGCGCTGCAGCGCGACGAAATCGAGCTCATGTTGCAGGTCAATGGCAAGCTGCGTGGCGCGATTCTGGTGCCCGCCAATGCCAGCAAGGACGACATTGAACAACTGGCCATCGCCAGCGAACCGTTCCAAAAGCAAGCCCAGGGTGCCGCCCCCAAAAAGGTGATTGTGGTGCCCGGCCGCCTGGTGAATTTGGTGCTCTGAACATGCGTGCCGCACTGCGCCGCCGATCTTTGCTGGGGACAGGTTCCCTGGCGATGCTGTTGGCGGGCTGTGGCTTCGAGTTGCGCAAGCCCCCCAGCTTCGCTTTTGCGTCCATTTACCTGGCGGTGCCGCCCATGTCGCAGCTGGGCCTGGAGTTGCAGCGCGCGCTGGCGGCTTCGGGCGGCGTGAGCCTGGTCACCGATCAGCGCCAAGTGGAGCGTGCCGACCTGGTGTTTGAGTTGTTGCAAGAGTTGCGCGAGAAAGTGGTGTTGGGCCGAACCTCCACAGGTGCCGTCCGCGAATACCAGTTGCGCATACGCCTGCGCTTCAAAGTGCGCAACCGCCAGGGCATTGAAAGAATTCCCGACACCGAGTTGGTGCAGCAGCGTGACATCAGCTACAGCGAAAGCTTTGCGCTGGCCAAAGAGGCCGAAGAGGACTTGCTGTACCGCAACATGCAATCCGATTTGGTCCGCCAAATTCTGCGCAGGCTGGCGGCCTTGCGCGACATCTGAGGCACCCACCATGCAAGTTGCCACGGCTCAGCTTGAGGCTCACCTGGCCAAGGGCCTGCGCAGCCTCTACACCTTGCATGGCGATGAAGCCCTGTTGGTGCAAGAAGCGGCCGACCTGGTTCGCGCGACTGCCCGGGCCCAGGGCTACACCGAGCGCAGCGTGTTCACCGTGGCCGGCGCCCATTTCGATTGGGGTGAGGTCTTGGCGGCGGGCGGCTCGATGAGTCTTTTTGCCGATCGCCAGATGGTGGAGGTCCGCATACCTTCTGGCAAGCCAGGCAAGGACGGCAGCGCCGCCCTGCAACAACTGGCGGACGCGGCCCGTGGCAACGACAGCGTGCTCACCCTGGTGCTGTTGCCGCGCCTTGACAAGGCGACGCGATCCAGCGCCTGGTTTGCCGCATTGGATGGGCAAGGCGTGAGCTTGCAGATCGACAGCGTGGAGCGCCAGGCCCTGCCGCCGTGGATTGCGCAGCGCTTGTCGCAGCAACAGCAACGCGTGTTGCCCGGCGAAGAAGGACAGCGCACGCTGCAATTTTTTGCCGATCGGGTGGAGGGCAACCTGCTGGCCGCCCACCAGGAGATCCAAAAACTGGGTTTGTTGTATCCCGCCGGCGAATTGAGTTTCGAGCAGGTGGAGTCCGCGGTGCTGAATGTGGCGCGCTACGACGTGTTCAAGCTTTCCGAAGCCGTGTTGGCAGGCAATGCCCCCCGTGTGCAACGCATGCTGGACGGCTTGCAGGCAGAGGGCGAATCGGAAGTGCTGGTGCACTACACCTTGGCCGAAGACATTCGCGCCTTGAAGCGTGTCAAAGATGCCGTGAGTCTGGGGCAGCCCTTGCCCATGGCCATGCGTGAGCAACGCGTTTGGGGCCTGAAAGAGCGCTTGTTCGAGCGCGTGCTGCCGCGTCTGACCCCCATGGCTTTGGACAACCTGTTGCATGCCGCCCACACCGTCGATGGCTTGGTCAAAGGCCTCAAAGCCCCCGATTGGCCGGTCGACAATTGGCAGGCCTTGCACCGATTGGCCATGATGTTGTGCCGCGCCTGCGCACAGTCTGCGAAAATCACGCCATGAATGCCACCCACACCGCCGAAATGATGCGCGTCCTGGGCTCCCAAGCCAAGGCGGCTTCGGCCGCCATGGCCAAAGCGTCCACGGCCCAGAAAAACCTGGCCCTGCGCCAGCTGGCGCAGTCGTTGCGCGCGCAAACCCAGGCCTTGCAAGACGCCAACGCGCTCGACCTGAACCGCGCCCGCGCGGCGGGCTTGGCCGAACCGATGGTGGACCGCCTCAAGCTCACGCCCAAGGTGATCGAAACCTGTGCGCTGGGCTGCGAGCAATTGGCCGCCATGCCCGATGTGATTGGCGAAATTCTGGGCATGCGCCAGCAACCCAGCGGCATCCGCGTGGGTCAGATGCGCGTGCCCATTGGCGTTTTCGGCATGATTTTCGAGAGCCGGCCCAATGTCACCATTGAGGCGGCCTCGCTGTCCATCAAGAGCGGCAACGCCTGCATTTTGCGGGGCGGTTCGGAAGCCATCGACTCCAACAAGGCCTTGGCGCAGCTGGTTCGCCAGGCGCTGGCGGACAGCGGCCTGCCCCAGGATGCGGTGCAGTTGGTGCCCACCACCGACCGCGAAGCGGTGGGCCAGTTGATCGCCATGCCGGAGTTTGTCGACGTCATCATTCCGCGCGGCGGCAAGGGCTTGATCGAGCGCATCAGCCGCGATGCCAAAGTGCCCGTCATCAAACACCTGGACGGTAATTGCCACACCTATGTGGACGATCCCTGTGACCTGGACATGGCGGTGCGCGTCGCCGACAACGCCAAGACGCAAAAGTACAGCCCCTGCAATGCCAGCGAGGGCTTGCTGGTGGCGCGGGCCGTGGCAGCCGAGTTTCTGCCCCGCATGGCCGCGGTGTATGCCGCCAAAGGGGTTGAAATGCGTTGCTGCCCAGAGGCCTTGGCCTGGGTGTCGGCTGTGCCTGGTGCCCATGCGGTGGCCGCCACGGAGCAAGATTGGTACGAGGAATACCTGGCGCCCATCATCAGCATCAAGGTGGTCGCCGGGGTGGATGAGGCCATTGCGCACATCAACCATTACGCCAGTCACCACACCGACGCCATTTTGACCACCGACCACACACATGCGCAGAAATTTTTGCGCGAGGTAGATTCCTCGAGCGTTATGGTCAATGCGAGCACTCGCTTC
>CAINMN010000025.1 GCA_903850735.1 uncultured Burkholderiales bacterium
CAGCTTGGGTAGTTCCGCCTGCGTGGGCGTCTTCTCGCACAAAACTAATTCAAGCCTTTTACCAACAAGGACTCAATCCACCCAATAATTTGATTGAAACAGCTTCATTTTTGGCCATCTTTGATGCAATCATCGACCAAGGAGCCGTAGGGTTTGTTGCTCAAGAAATAGGAATCCATTTTCAAAAGAAAGGACTTTTCAAAATTTTGCCACTTGCACTCAATATGGATCTGCCACCCGTGGGACTTATCACGCTGCATGGCCAAAGAATAAGTCTATCTACTCAAAGTCTAATCACTTTTCTAAGAAATTTGGCTAAAGAAAAAGCGCAGACCGAAAGCGCGTAAAGTAGCTTTTAAAGTGGTGAGTCCACCAGGACTTGAACCTGGGACCAAAGGATTAGCGCCATGACCTCTGAGAGCCTTTTATTGGAAGATCCTCACCAGGCCACCAATTTAAACCCAAGCAATATAAATGTTGCTAGGGTTCTCTGCTTTCAGGCGCAGCGTTTTGTTCTTTGGTAACACGCCAATGCTACTTTGCAGCCTACGGTTGAGGACTGAGCAAATCAGCTCGCGACTCCGCTGGCCAGCAGCGACTCGATCTCCTCTGCAGTGCGACCCAGCTCGGCCAAAATGGCACGTGTGTGCTCGCCCAAGTGGGGTGCCAGGCGCCCTGGGTCGGCAGGCTGATGGTCAAACTGGGCCGCAGCACGCGGCGCGCGCACCCGGCCAAGGCCCGGGTAGTCCGCCTCTATCAGGCTGTGGTTGTGTCTGACCTGTGGGTCATGGACCAGGTCGGCCTTGAAGTTCACCTGTCCCACGGGCACGCCCTCGGCCGCCAAGCGCGCCACGAATGGGCGCACGAGTTGTTCAGCGGCAATCGGCTCAAGCACCGCACGCCAAGCGTCAATGTGGTCCCGCCGTAGCATCATGTTGGCAAATCGCGAGTCTTGCATCAGCTCGGGCTTGCCAAAGACACGGCAGATGCCCGCAAACTCATCGTCCTGTGGCGCGATCATGGCGAACCAGCCGTCTTTACAGCGCCAGAGCTTTTGGCGCGCCCCAAATTCGGGTACCGGTGCGGGTGGATGGTCCAAAAAACTGTGGTTGTAAAGTGCCTCTGGCCAGAGGAAGGACAGCGCCGCGTCAAGCATCGACAACTCGATGCGGCAGCCTTCGCCAGTGACCTGGCGCCCGTGCAGAGCGCTCGTGATGGCCTGCGCTGCCGTCAGCGCAGTGATCTTGTCGCACATCAGGGTCTGCAGTAGTTTGGGCTCTTGGGTCTCAGGGTCAGGATGCGCGTCAGCAAAACCCGAGACCGCTTGGATGACCGGGTCGTACACACGGTAGCCCGAATAGGGCCCAGTTTGTCCAAAGCCACTGATCGAGAGGTAGACAAGACGCGGATGCCAGAGCTTGACCTGATCGTAGGCAAAGCCCAGTCGCGCCATGGCACCGGGCCGAAAGTTTTCGACCAGTACATCTGCCTTCACCATCAGCTCGCGCAAAATTTCGCGCGCCGAAGCCTGCTTGAGGTCGAGCACGATGGACCGCTTGCCCCGGTTGATGGTGGCAAACAGCGTCGTCATGTCGCCCTGGATGGGGCCGACTCGGCGCGTGAGGTCACCGCCCTGGGTCTCGACCTTGATGACATCTGCCCCCTGATCGGCCAGGATGCCGGTGGCCATGGGGCCGGAGACAACGGCCGACAAGTCGAGAATGCGGACACCGGACAAGGGAGCGTGCATGGTGGTTACTTTCTGTGTTGCTGGGCTCACAGCCCGCGCGCCACGATTTCTTTCATGATTTCGTTACTACCGCCGTAAATTCGGGCCACCCTGGCATCAACCCAGGCGCTGCCAATTCCCGCGGCCATGAAACCAGCGCCGCCGTGCATTTGCAAGAACTCGTCGAGCAACTGATTTTGCATTTCGGAGCCGTTAAGCTTCGCCATGGCGGCCCGTTCGGCGTCAAGTTCACCCCGCAAATGCCGCGCCAGGCAATCGTCCACAAACGTGCGGAGCATGACCGACTTGGCCTTGGCTTCGGCCAGGCGAAATCGGGTGTTCTGGTAGTCAAACACGGACTGGCCAAAGACCTTGCGCTCTTGGGTCCAGGCAATGGTGCGCGCCAAAAAGGACTCAATGGATGCGGCCGCCCGGATGGCGATGATGAGCCGCTCCTGCGCCAGTTGGTGTACCAGGTAAAAAAAGCCCTGATTAACTTCGCCCAGCAGGTGGCTGACCGGTACCCGAACCTTGTTGAAAAACAACTCGGCCGTGTCTTGCCCGCGCAAGCCTATTTTCTGCATTGCTCGCCCGCGCTCAAAGCCAGGCATACCCTCCTCCACCAACAACAGCGAGAGGCCTTTGGCGCCCTGACTTGGATCGGTCTTGGCGACCACGATCACCAAGCCGGCGTTCAGTCCGTTGGAGATGTAGGTTTTCTGCCCCGTCAACTCAAAATGGTCGCCGTTGCGTTCGGCACGGGTGCGTATGGCCTTGAGGTCGCTGCCGGCATCGGGCTCGGTCATGGCGATGGCGCCGATCGTTTGCCCTTGTGCCATGGCAGGTAGCCAGCGATCGCGCTGCACCTGGCTGCCATAGGTGTACAAATAAGGCGCCACCACGTCAGAGTGCAGGCTGAAGCCGACGCCTGTGGCGTTGACCCGGGCCAGCTCTTCGATGACGACACAGGCATGACCGAAATCGCCGCTGCCGCCATACGGATCGGGCAAGGTGGTATTGAGCAGTCCAGCTCGGCCTGCCGCTTGCCACAGTTGAGTCGGTACTCGACCTTGCTCTTCCCATTGAGCGTGGTGGGGCACAATTTCTCGCTCTACAAATCGCCGCACCTGGATGCGGAAAGTTTCGTGGTCGTCTCGCAACACGCTGCGCATGGCGATCGGCAGGCTCACTGATCGAGCTTGATCTTGGCCGCCTTGATGGCGCGGTCCATCGTGTTGGCCAGTGTCTTCATCGATGCGCCCAGCTCTTCGGGCGTGCTGCCCTCGGGATCCAGGCCCAATTCGCGCCAGCGGACACTGAGATCGGGACTCTTGATGGCGCGGGCGATGCCACCGGACAACTTGGCCACGACATCCTTGGGCGTGCCCGCAGGTGCAAGCACCAGAAAGAAGCCGACCGGCTCAAAGCCATTGAGATTGAGTTCGGCAAATGTGGGGACTGTGGGCAGTGAGGAGGTGCGCTGCGTGCCTGTCATGGCCAGCACTTTGATTTTCCCGGCTTGCAACAAAGGCGCCAACGAAGCGGCGTCCAGCCAGGCGGAGCTGATCTGCCCGCCCAGCAAGTCCTGGGTCAATGGCGCGGCGCCCTTATAGGCGGTGTGAACCAGGTCGATTTTGGCCGCCAGGTTCAATGATTCACCAAAAATGTGGGCTGTGGTGCCTTGCCCGAAAGAGCCGTAGCTGAGTTTGCCCGGGTTCTTGCGTGCGTGGAAGAGGAACTCCTCCAAATTGTTGGCAGGGAAACTGGCGGAAACGGCCAAGCCAATCGTGGACCGGGTGAGCATGGAGACGGGCTCGAACTCCGTATCAATGTCAAACGGCAGTTTGGCGTAAAGCGATTTGGCGTAAATGGCGTTAGAAATGGTCAGGGCCACGCTGTAGCCGTCTGCCGGCATTTTGGCCACGGCCGACAGGCCAAGCCAGCCGCCAGCACCTGGGCGGTTGTCCACAATGACCGGTTGGCCCCAGTATTCGGTGAGTTTAATGCCAATGTTGCGCGCCATGATATCGGTGGTACCCCCTGGGGTGTAGGGCACCACGATTCGGATGGTTTTGTTGGGGAAACTGGACGCCTGTTGTGCTTGACTGGCTAGACTGAGGCAGCAAGTGGCCAAGGCCAGTCCAATCGCACCCAAACGCTTGAATAAATGACCCATGTTTGTCTCCTGTGGTTGTGACTGGCATGTTCCCTTCAGGCTCTTCACGGGGCAATGACAATTCCAGTCAATTGGATTGGCTGAAAAATTCAAGCGCCATTGACCTCCTATGCCCCACGCAGTGCCTTGTGCCTCTGGCCGGGCTGAGGTGGCGTCTCGGCCAGACCAGCAAAGCATTGGGCGTTGAGCATCCAGCGCCGGGCCACTTCGCCCTCGACCTGCAGCGTGGTGTCCAGCAAGTGCCGGGTTTGCGTCACGACTTGGGCAAAGTCAGTGGCCAAGCCGCGCACGACGCCGGACACACCCACCTCGCCAAAGGTCCACATCTCCCCCATTGGGCCGGTGAGCACCAAGTGCGGCAAGTGCGCCGGGGTGTCCCAGCCCCGCACTTGGTGACTCCAGCCGAAGGTGTTGACGCCAAGCACTACGATGTTCAGCAACCTGGCTGACTCAGGTCTGTCTCGCCCCCGCATGTCAAAAATGGCTTGCCCATGGGCCCAGGTCTCCATTTGCCGCGCCGTCAACGAGGAGCGCACTGACATGGTCGGGCCCGCCCATTTAACTCGCTGCTTTGGATCCAGCAATTGCCAGCGATGGGCCATTCCGAGCGCAAAAGTGGCCCAGCGCTCAAGCAGCGCAGCACCGTTGCAATTGACCACAACTTGCTCGAAATCGCGCATGCTCAAGCCCCGACGGGCATGCGCACGGCCGGCCTCGAGCCGAGCCTGAAAAGCTGGTGGCGCATGCACCGCCCAATCGGCGGCCTCGTTCCAACAGTGCAGATGGCGCAGGATCTGATCGGGCGTCCATTGCTTGAATTGGGTCGGCTCAGACCAGGCCGCACCATCCAAGGCCTGCAGCAAGGCAGCCAGAACCTGAACTTCTTCAGCAAAGTCCTTCGTTTGTTTGATCATATTGCGTCCTCAAATTGACGGGAGAGCATTGGGCAGGTCGCCGCCCGGCCGGCTCGCAGGGGCGTGATATACGAGCCCTTCAAGCGGCGGTCGTCGAACAAGAATATGAGCAAATTTAGAAAAATCAATCAAGCTTGACTAAAAAAATGCGATGAATTCTTTTGTCACTTTCTGCCAATGCCTTTGAGGCTTGCAGCGATTGCGGTTGATCCGTATGCAAGGTGCAATCACCCCATAAGGACGGCCTGCGACCAGGCCGTGTCGATGGAGACAAAAGCATGTACCTCACCGCTGGTTTGCACCGCTCGCTGCAAAGACACCCCGACAAGATCGCCACCGTCACAGGCACGCGACGCCAGACCTACCGGCAAATGGTGGACCGCGTTGCCCGCACTGCTTCGGTTCTACGTGAGTTGGGCCTGCAACCGGGCGAGCGCTTGTCCGTGCTGGCTCTCAACAGCGATCGCATGATCGAGTTGTTACTGGCCGGGGCTTGGGCAGGCCTGGTGATCAACCCGATCAACACCCGCTGGACAGCCGCCGAAGTGGCCTACGCTCTGAACGACTGCGGCGCAAGTGCGCTGGCGGTTGACGACCACCTGATGGCCACCGCGCAAGCCATGACCGATGCTCTGCCAGCCTTGCGGCAGCGGATTTTCATTGGCGAAGTCCAGGCGCCATCGGGTTATTTGCCGCTGGAGGCGCATCTGGCTGCAACCGTACCCCTCGAAGATGTAAGAAGCGCGCCAGACACTTTGGCCGCCATCGTTTACACCGGGGGCACCACCGGCTTCCCCAAAGGCGTGATGTTGTCGCACGGCAACCTCTGGGCCTCGCTGGTGGGGCGCATGGCCGAGGTACGCAACCCGCCGCATTACGTCACCTTGCTCACCTCGCCCATGTTCCATGTGGCCGGGCTGGGCCGCATGTTGGGCCAGACGGTGGTTGGGGGTACTTGCGTGACGGTTCCGTCATTTCAACCCCAACCCGTGGTCGAGATCATGGCCCGCGAAGGCGTGAACGATCTTGTCATCGTGCCCAGCATGCTGCAAATGCTGCTCGACACCCCGGGGTTTGAACCGCAGAGCCTGCCGCGACTCGAACGCATCCTCTGGGGCGCGGCGCCCATCACGTTGCCGCTGCTCCGTCGCGCCCTGCAGGCTTTTCCCGATGTGGACTTCATTCATGTCTATGGCATGACCGAAACCTCTGCCGCCGTCTCGGCTCTGCCGATTTTGCGGGAAGCTGCATTTTTGAACAGCGAGCGCATCCGCTCGGCTGGTCAGGCCGGGGTGTCGGCCGAGATACGAATTGCTGATGAGCAAGGGCGCGAATTACCGCCTGGCACGCCCGGCGAAATTCTGGTGCGTGGCCCGGCGGTGATGCAAGGCTACTGGGGCCGCGAAGAAGACACCCGCAAGGCATTGGCAGACGGCTGGCTGCACACCGGAGACGGCGGCATGATGGACGCCCAAGGCTACCTCTACGTTGTAGACCGTATCAAAGACATGGTCATCACCGGTGGCGAAAACGTCTATCCGGCGGAAGTGGAAGGCACCATTACCAGCCACCCTGCGGTGTCGATGTGCGCTGTCATTGGTGTGCCCCACGAGAAATGGGGCGAGGCTGTACATGCCATTGTCGTGCTCAAGCCCGGTGCGCTGGCCAGCGCAGAAGAACTTTCGGCGCACTGTCACGCGTTAATCAGCGGCTTCAAGTGTCCCAAGAGTTACGAATTCCGCGACAGGCTACCTCTGACCGCAGCAGGCAAAGTTCAAAAAACCGAATTGCGCAAAATGGCAGCAGGGAAACGCACATGAACAGCCCGATACTGAACCGGCCGCCGCTGCAAGGGGTGCGCGTGCTCGACCTCACCCGCTTGCTGCCCGGCCCCATGTGCACCCTGCACCTGGCTGACCTGGGCGCCGACGTCATCAAGATTGAAGACTTGGGCGCGGGCGACTACACATCTCCTGCGGTGCGCGAAATGCTCAACCGCAACAAACGCGGCATGCGCCTGGACCTCAAGCACCCTGAAGGCGTGCAGCTTTTACTGAAGCTTTGCGAAACAGCAGACGTGCTGATCGAAGGCTTTCGTCCCGGCGTGATGGCCCGACTGGGCTTGGGTTACGACGTGGTGAGTGCACGCAGGCCAAATCTGGTTTATTGCAGCATCAGCGGCTACGGCCAAACTGGCCCGCTCAGCCAAAAGGCCGGCCACGACCTGAACTATTGCGGCTATGCCGGGGTGGCAGACCAAGTGGGCACGCCCGCAGGCGAGTTGGCACTGTCCAACCTGCCCATGGGCGACTTATTGGGTGGCACCATGCCCGCGGTGATGGGTATCTTGGCGGCCCTGTTTGACACTCAACGCACAGGCCATGGGCGCCACATTGATGTCGCCATTGCTGATGGCGTGCTGGCCCATGCGGTCATCCCACTGGCCGGGCTGCACAGTCGTGGCCGATTGCCCGCGCCCGGTGGCGATAAGCTGACCGGGGCACTGCCTTGCTACGGCCTGTATCCCACGCAAGACGGTCGATACTTGGCTGTAGGTGCTTTTGAGCACAAGTTCTGGGACACCTTTTGCACCCTGTTAGGTCGCCCGGATTTATCCGAGCACCACATCCCCAAAACGCAGACCTTGAACGACTGGGTGCGGCGCGAAGTGACCCAGGCAATACAAGCCCACCCGCTGACCCACTGGACACAGGCGTTGGCAGGCGCTGACTGCTGCGTGACCCCCGTGCTCAAGCTAGACGAGGCGCAACAGCTACCCCACTTCCAGGACCGAGGCATGTGGGTGGCGGTGCAGACGGCACAGGGCGAAACCATGACGCAAATGGCCATGCCAGTGCAGATGACAGGTTACCGCTTTGAGGTGCAGCGCCCCGCGCCTCAGCCAGGCCAGCACACGCGCGAGTTGTTGACCGCTGCGGGACTTGATGACGCCGCGATTGAAGTTTTATTTCAACGCAAAGTCGTAAGATAGGGGTGATCTATTCCACCACCAGTCCATCTGTCCCTACCGATTGCGACATGAACCGCACGCCAAGCACCCCATTGACTCAGCACAGCATCCAACACACCGTCGCGGTTTACCAGGTCGTGCAGATGCTGATGGCCATCGAGGACGAAAACGCCCGCTCTGCCGTGCTGCGCCGTGCGGGCATCCTTCCCGGGCTGCTCGAGTCCAAGCTGGCACGTGTTACCCAGACCCAATTTGCGCACCTGATGACGGCGCTGGTACGTCACCACCGCGACGAATTTTGGGGCTTAAGCACCACCGCGCTGCCTTTGGGCTCATTTGCCATGGGCTGCCGCATGCTGGTGGGTCACCGCAAGCTGGGCGAAGCCCTGCGTGCCGGGCTGCGTTACTACCACGCACTGCTGCCCGACTTTGTGCCACGATTGGTGATCAGCGACGGCATGGCCTACCTGCGCATGAGCCCGCGCCACGCCCTGAATGATCGCCAGGCCTATGCCGTGCGGGTTTTCATGTTCCTCAGCTACGGCGTCATGTGTTGGCTAGCGGCGCGGCGCATCCCTGTGGATGAAGTCGTCTACCAAGACAGCGAAGTAGCCCGCCGAAGTGATGCGTCCAAACTGTTCCAAGCGCCCATTCACCTGATGGCGGGTGAATGGGGCTACCGCTTTGACGCCAAGTGGCTCGAACTGCCCGTGGTGCAAAACAAGGAAAGCGTGGAAGAGTTCTTACACCAGGCTCCGGCTTGTCTGCTGGTCAAGTACCGCGACCAGGCCAGCTTGACCGAGCGCATCCGACGCATGCTGCGCCGATACTTGTCCGAAGAAATGCCCTCGCTCGAAGAAGTCAGCGACATGCTAGCCACCACGCCCCAGACCCTACGCCGCCGCTTGCAACGCGAAGGCCAGGGCTACCAAATGATCAAAGACGCTCTGCGCCGTGACGTGGCCGTGGAATACCTCACCCGCTCAGATTTGCCTCTGTTGGAAGTGGCAGCACGCGTGGGGTTTTCAGAAGCCAGCACCTTCCACCGCGCCTTCAAGGCTTGGACGGGTCTGACGCCAGGGGCCTACCGCCAGGCGCACATCGAACCGTCTGAATTTGAAGCGTTGGTCTGAGCAGGGTACTTTTAACGGGCTGCCACATTGGCAAACCCTTGTCATCACAAAATGTCATTTCCTGCCAATCATCTTGAGTTGATTGGCGATTGGTAAAGTATCCTCGCCGCTTGATACTTTGTCCTTGTTGAATCATCAAGGAGCAGACATGGCAGTTAGCAAGCCCGCTGTTCACGTCGTCGGCGTGGGCATGATCCCCTTCACCAAACCCGGGGCCAGCGAGCCCTACAACCTGATGGGCGCACGTGCGGCCAAACTTGCACTGGACGATGCGGGCGTGCCCTATGACGCCGTTCAACAAGCTTATGTGGGATATGTTTACGGCGATTCCACCGCGGGTCAAGCCGCCATCTACGGCGTGGGTCTTACCGGTATCCCGGTCTTCAACCTCAACAACAACTGTTCAACCGGCTCAAGCGCACTGTTTTTGGCGCGCCAAGCGGTTGAAAGCGGCATGGTCGAATGTGCCATCGCCCTGGGCTTTGAGCAGATGCAACCGGGCGCACTCAAAGGCGCATGGGACGATCGACCATCTCCAATGACCCGCTTTGCTGAAGCCATGTCCACTCACCAGGGCTACGACCCAGCCGCGCCCCGTGCCGCGCAGTTCTTTGGCGGTGCAGGCATAGACTACATGAAGCAGTACGGCATCCGTGCCGACACTTTTGGCCGCATCTCAGTCAAGGCGCGTCAACATGCAGCGCGCAACCCGTTGGCTGTGTTCCGCCAGACGCTCACGCTCGAAGAGGTGATGGCCTCGCCCACCGTATTTGGCCCACTCACGCGCTTCCAGTGCTGCCCGCCCACCTGCGGCGCGGCGGCGGCCATCGTCTGCTCGGCCGACTTTGCCAAAAAGCACAAGCTCGACGCCAGCGTGGTGATTGCCGCGCAGTCAATGACAACGGACACTCCCAGTACTTTTGAAAGCGACGACATGCGCCGCGTGGTCGGCTACGACATGACCGCCAACGCGGCCAAGCAGGTGTACGAAGCCGCAGGCATTGGCCCCGAAGACCTGGATGTGGTGGAGCTGCACGACTGCTTCACGGCCAACGAACTCATCACCTATGAGGGCCTCGGCCTTACGCCCGAAGGCACTGCTGAGAAGTTCATCCTAAACGGCGACAACACCTACGGCGGGCGCATC
>CAINMN010000026.1 GCA_903850735.1 uncultured Burkholderiales bacterium
CTCACCGTGAACAACGGCGAGAAGATGAGCAAGAGCCGAGGCACGGGCCTGAGCCCCCTTCGCTACCTGGACCTGGGCCTGAACCCCGAGTGGCTGCGCTACTACCTGTGCGCCAAGCTCAATGCGCGGGTCGAAGACATCGACTTCAATCCTGAAGATTTCGTGCAGCGGGTCAATGCCGACCTGGTGGGCAAGTACATCAACATCGCCTCGCGCGCGGCCGGCTTCATCAGCAAGCGCTTTGAGGGCAAGCTGGGCACCGTGTCCGCCGATGGCGAAGCCCTGCTGGCGCACCTGCGCACCGAGTTGCCCGCCATTGCCACGCTGTTTGAACAACGCGAATTCGGCAAGGCCCTGCGCGAGACCATGTTGCTGGCCGACCGTGTCAACGAGTATGTGGACCAGAACAAGCCCTGGGAGCTGGCCAAGCAAACCGGCATGGAGGCGCGACTGCACGATGTGTGCACGACCTGCATCGAGGCCTTCCGTTTGCTGTCGATCGCCTTGAAGCCAGTGCTGCCGGCCCTGACCGGCCAAGTGGAAGCCTTCCTGCAAGTGCCACCGCTGAGCTTCGCCCAAGCCGCCACAGCGCTGGGCGCGGGCCACGCGATTGGCGTGTACCAGCACCTGATGCAGCGTGTCGACCCCAAGCTGCTCGATGCACTGTTCGAGCCGCCCGCACAAGCCGTTGCGCCGGCCGCGCTGCCGGGTGGCGAAGAAATGGCGCCGGTCATCAGCATCGATGATTTCGCCAAAATCGATTTGCGCATTGCGCAGATCGTGAACTGCGAAAAAGTCGAAGGCTCGACCAAGCTGTTGCGTCTGACCCTGGATGTGGGCGAAGGCCGCCACCGCAACGTGTTCAGCGGCATTGCCAGCGCCTACCAACCCGAAGAGCTGATTGGCAAGCTGACCGTGATGGTGGCCAATTTGGCGCCGCGCAAAATGAAATTCGGCGTGTCCGAAGGCATGGTCCTCGCTGCCAGCCATGCCGATGACAAAGCCCACCCAGGCATCCATGTACTCAACCCCTGGCCCGGCGCGCAACCCGGCATGCGGGTGCGCTAAGGCATGCGCCAGCCGCACGCCACGTCCTTCTTTCGGCCCCGGCTGATCGATGCCCTGGCGGGCTACAACCGCACGCGCTTTGCCCAGGATGTGGGTGCCGGCCTGACGGTGGGCGTGGTGGCGCTGCCCCTGGCCATGGCCTTTGCCATCGCCTCGGGCCTGAAACCCGAGGCCGGCCTCTTCACCGCCATTCTGGCGGGCTTTTTGATTTCGGTGCTGGGCGGCAGCCGGGTGCAGATTGGCGGACCAGCAGGCGCCTTCATCGTCATCGTCTACGGCATTCTGGAGCGCTATGGCCTGGCCAACCTGATCATTGCCACGGCCATGTCGGGTGTCATGCTGTTGGTCATGGGCGTGCTGCGATTGGGCACGCTGATCCGCTTCATTCCCGTGGCCGTGGTGATTGGCTTCACCAACGGCATTGCGGTGCTGATCATGGTGTCGCAACTGAAAGATTTTTTTGGCCTGCAAGTCAGCGCCATGCCCGCCGATTTTTTTGGCATCCTGGCCAAGCTCTTGGCCCACGCCCACACCTTGAACACCACAGCCTTGGCGGTGTCGGCCAGCGCCCTGGCGGGGCTGATCTTTTGGCAGGTGCTGCTGCCGCGCTGGCGCGACCGCCTGCCCTGGCTGGCGCGGCTGAGCGCCCTTCCCGGCTCGATTCTGGTGCTGGTGCTGGCCACCCTGGCCTGCCAGGGGCTGGGGCTGAACGTGGAAACCATTGGCTCACGCTTTGGCGGCATTCCCAGCACCCTGCCGGCCTTTGCCTGGCCCGATGTCAGCTGGGACACCGCCAAGTTTTTGCTGATGCCCGCCACCACCCTGGCCTTGCTGGGGGCGATTGAGTCGCTGCTGTGCGCCCGCATAGCCGACCAGATGATCGACGACCGCCACGACGCCAACCAGGAACTGATGGCGCAAGGCATCGCCAACCTGGTGACCCCGTTTTTTGGCGGCATGCCTGCCACGGGCACCATCGCGCGCACCGTCACCAACGTCAAGAACGGCGCGACCACGCCCGTGGCCGGCGTGGTGCATGCCCTGACGCTGTTGGCCATCATCTTGGTGGCGGCGCCGCTGGCGAGCCACATCCCATTGGCGGCCCTGTCGGCCATTCTGATGTTCGTGGCCTGGAACATGGGCGAGTGGCGTGAGTTCGTGCATTTGCGGCAATTTCGCCTGCCCTACCGCGTGACCTTGCTGGCCGTGTTTTTGCTGACGGTCATCGTGGACCTGACGGTGGCGGTGGAAGTGGGCCTGATCGCGGCCTGCCTGACCTTCATCTACCGCATCTCCAACCTCACCCGCTCGGAGGCGGTCACGCCGCAGACGCACCCCATCCTGCAAGGCCAAGCCCCTGGCGTGAAGGCCTACCGCCTGTACGGCGCCTTGTTTTTTGGCGCGGTCAAGCTGGTCGAGGCCATGGAAGACGACCTGCCCGAGCGCACCTTGGTGCTGGACCTGAAAAACCTGATCTATGTGGACTCCTCGGGTGCCGACGCCCTGATGGCCCTGGTTCGCACCTGCCACAAGCGACAACTGCGGCTGATTTTGTGCGGCCTGGCGCACCAGCCGCTGGACCTGGCCCGGCGCAGTGGCCTGCTCGAGGCCGTGCCCGAGGCGGACCGCCCCGACGACCTGGCCGCCGGCCTGGCCCTGGCCTGTCAGGCCTGAGCGCTAAAATCAACGGCAACAAGGAATTCACCATGTCGATCTTTCGCCGCCCCGACTACACCTCCGAAACCACCCAGTTCATTGAGCAACTGAAAGCCCAAAAGCCGGCCCTGGAAGCCCAGCAACGCGAAGGCCGTGCCCTGCTGTGGGACAAGACGGTGGACCGCCAGGTCTGGGCCGAGTACCAGGCCGGCCGCGTGGCGCAAAAGCCCTACGTCTACCAAACCAAGGCGTGAGCCCCGACACCCTGCCGCCCTCAGAGCGCGCGGCCACCGAACAGCAAGCCTTGATGCCCGAGGTGGTGGACCACGTCGCTGTGGCTCGCCTGTATGGCGAACCGCTGTTCGCCATGCCCCAGGACTTGTACATCCCGCCCGATGCGCTGGAAGTGTTTCTGGAGGCTTTTGAGGGCCCGCTGGACCTCTTGCTGTACCTGATCCGCAAGCAAAATTTCAACATCCTGGACATCCCCATGGCGGGGGTGACACGCCAGTACCTGAGCTATGTGGACGAGATTCGCAGCCGCAACCTGGAGCTGGCGGCCGAGTACCTGCTGATGGCGGCCATGCTGATTGAAATCAAGTCGCGCATGTTGCTGCCGCCCAAGAAAGTGGCCGAAGGGCAAGAGCCGGAAGACCCGCGGGCCGAGCTGGTGCGCCGACTGCTCGAGTACGAGCAGATGAAGCTGGCGGCCGCCAGGCTGACCGAGGTGCCACAGTTTGGCCGAGACTTTTTGCGCGCGCAGGTCTACATCGAGCAATCGCTGCAGCCGCGCTTTCCCGAGGTGCATGTGGTGGAGCTGCAGCAAGCCTGGGCCGACATTCTCAAGCGTGCCAAGCTGGTGCAGCACCACAAGATTTCACGCGAAGAGCTCTCGGTGCGAGAGCACATGAGCATCGTGCTGAAAAAGCTGCAAGGCCGACGTTTTGTGGATTTCGAGGCCCTGTTCAGTCCCGAGCAAGGCGCGCCGGTGCTGGTGGTGACCTTCATCGCCCTGCTGGAATTGGCCAAGGAAACCCTGATCGAGATCACCCAAGCCGAAGCGTTTGCGCCGATCTACGTGCGTTTGGCTTACACGCCGGCCTGAACCCGCCTCAGCCTTCTTCGCGGGCCTGACGCCCCATCAATTGCGCCAGCGCCTCTTGTGGCGTGGCGCGGCCTTCCAGCAAAGACACCACGGCTTGGGCAATCGGCATGTCCACACCCACTTGGGCCGCGCGCTGCACCACCGTGCGGGCGCAGTAGACGCCCTCGGCCACATGGCCCAGCGAGGTCACGGCCTGTTGCAGGCTCATGCCTTGCGCCAAAGCGAGGCCGACTTTGCGGTTGCGCGACAGGTCGCCAGTGGCGGTCAGCACCAGGTCGCCCAGGCCGCTCAAGCCCATGAAGGTTTCGGCACGGGCACCGAGTGCCACGCCCAGCCGGGTGATTTCGGCCAAACCGCGGGTGATCAAGGCGGCGCGGGCGTTCAAGCCCAAATGCAAGCCATCGCACAGGCCGGTGGCAATGGCCAGCACGTTTTTCACGGCGCCGCCCACCTCCACGCCCACGATGTCATCGTTGGCATAAACGCGCAATTGGGCACTGTGAAAGCCATGCACCAAGGCCTCGCGCACCGCAGGGTGCACGCTGGCGGCCACCAGGGCCGTGGGCTGTCCACGGGCCACTTCCAAGGCAAAACTGGGGCCACTGAGGGCACCGGCGTGCAAGTGGGGGGCGACTTGGCGCTGCACCTCATGCGCCAGCCAACCCGCCGAAGGGGCGGCATCAGGCGCTGGCTCAAAGCCTTTGCAAAGCCAGGCCACAGGTTGCCCAGACAACAAGGGGGCCACACGCTCCAGCATGCCGCGCAGGGCGGCCATGGGGGATGCCAGCACCACCAGGTCCTGGCTGGCCAGCCAATGCGCCAGGGGCTGGTCGGTGAGCTGCAAGCCCGCCGGAAAGGCCTGATCAGGCAAATAGCGCTGGTTGGCCCGCGCCGCCTGCATGGCTGCCACCTGGGCCGCATCGCGTGCCCACAAGGTCACTGGGTGCGCATGGCTGGCCCGGATGGCCATCGCCGTGCCCCAGGCACCGGCACCCAGCATGGCGATTTTCATCGGGTCTTCTCGCAGCGCCTGGGATTACTGGGGGGTCGCGCCAGCCGCGGCCATCTGCTGCTCGTACATGGCCTGGAAGTTGATTTCCGCCAGATGCACCGGCGGGAAGCCCGCGCGTTGCACCACGTCGGCGACGTTGCCGCGCAGGTAGGGGTAGACGATCTGGGGGCAGGCAATGCCCACGATGGGCCCCAGCTGGTCGGCGGGCAGGTTGCGAATTTCAAACAAGCCGGCTTGTTTGACTTCCACCAGGAACAGGGTTTTGTCGTCGATTTTGGCCGTCACCGTGGCCGTGACGCAGACCTCCACCAGGCCTTCGGTCACATTCTCGACCGCCACGCCCAATTGAATGTCCACCTGCGGCGCTTGTTCCACATACAGCAGGGCGGGAGAGTTCGGCTGCTCCAGCGACATGTCTTTGAGGTAGACACGTTGAATCTGAAACACCGGGGTTTGGTCGTCGGACATGTTTTGTTTTCCTAGGATTGAAAAAGCCCGCTTCGGACATCTCCGAAGCGGGCTGAAGATTCGGGACAGCCGAGATTATGTCAGGTGGCTTGCAGCAGAGGGACCAAGCCGCCCTGGCCGTCCAGGGCGATCAGGTCATCGCAGCCGCCCACATGGGTGTCGCCAATGAAGATCTGGGGCACGGTGCGCCGCCCCGTCAGGTCCATCATGCGTTGGCGCTCTTCGGGATTGGCGTCGACACGAATTTCTTCGATCAGCTCAACGCCTTTGGCTTTGAGAATTTGCTTGGCCCGAACACAGTAGGGGCAAACGGCGGTGGTGTACATCTTCACAGCGGGCATAGGGTCACCTGTCAGGCTTTTTCAACCGGAAGGTTAGCCTCTTTCCAGCCTTTGAGTCCGCCGGTGAGGGAATGGGCCTGCTCGTAGCCCAGTTTTTTGGCCACCGCCACCGCCCGCTTGGAGCGCATGCCAGAGGCACACACCAAAATCAGCGGCTGCGACTTGTTTTTGGCCACGCCCGCGAGCTGCTGCTCGAGCTGGTCCAGGGGCACATGGCGCGCGCCAATCAGGTGGCCGGCAGCGAATTCTTCGGCGCTGCAGACGTCGATCACCTGGGCTTTTTCGCGGTTGATCATTTGAACCGCTTGCTGCGGGCTCAGGCCGGCTGTCGCGGCGCCTTGCATCACGGGGAGGAACAGCATGAAGCCCGAGGCCAAGGCCACGGAAATCAGCATCCAGTTGTCAAGTATGAATTTCAAAAAGGGTCCTTGGTTGGTTTCGCGTCAACCCAGCATTCTAAAATCTCTGACAGTCCCTTTTTCAACTTGTCTCTGGATAGCCCCACACCATGCACAAACTTGTCCTGATCCGCCACGGAGAGTCCACCTGGAACCTGGAAAACCGCTTCACCGGCTGGACCGATGTCGACCTGACCGATACCGGCATCGCACAGGCCAAGAATGCCGGCCGCCTGCTCAAGGCCGAAGGCTATGAATTTGACGTGGCCTACACCAGCGTGCTCAAGCGCGCCATCCACACCCTGTGGCATTGCCTGGACGAAATGGACCGGCAATGGCTGCCCGTGGTGCACAGCTGGCGCCTGAACGAGCGGCACTATGGCGCTTTGCAAGGCCTGAACAAGGCCGACATGGCCAAACAGTACGGCGACGCCCAGGTGCTGGTCTGGCGCCGCAGCTACGACACCCCGCCTCCGGCCCTGGAAAGCGCCGACCCGCGAAGCGAGCGCGGCGACCTGCGCTATGCCAAGCTCGACCCGGCCCAAGTGCCCCTGACCGAGTGCCTGAAAGACACCGTGGCCCGGGTGCTGCCCTTCTGGAACGAGTCCATGGCGCCCGCCATCCAGGCCGGCAAGCGCATCGTGGTGGCAGCGCACGGCAACTCCATTCGCGCCCTGGTGAAATACCTGGACGGCATCTCTGATGAGGCCATCGTGGGCTTGAACATTCCCAACGGCATTCCGCTGGTCTACGAGCTTGATGCCAACCTCAAACCCCTGCGCCATTACTACCTGGGCGACGCCGAAGCAGCAGCCAAGGCGGCAGCGGCGGTGGCCTCTCAGGGCAAAGCCTAAACCGCGGATTGCACACGCCCTTGCCGGGCGATGTATATTGAGGTCTCTACAAGGCGGGCGCCATCGCCCGCCAGGCATCCTTCGAGGCAACATGCGTCACACACTCAAAATCGCTGGCTGGCTCAGTGTCGGCGCCCTTGCCGGCGCCCTGACCACCATTTCGCTGCAAACCGTGGCTCGCGGCAACATGGCGCCCTTGCCGCTGGAGGAGCTGCAGCAACTCGCTGCCGTGTTCAGCATGGTCAAGAGCGACTATGTGGAGCCGGTGGACGAGAAAAAGCTGATCACCGATGCCATCTCGGGCATGGTGGCCAGCCTGGACCCGCACTCGCAGTACTTCGACAAGAAAACCTTCAAAGAGTTCCGTGAAGGCACGACCGGCCGCTTTGTCGGCGTGGGCATTGAAATCACCATGGAAGAGGGCTTGGTCAAAGTGGTGTCGCCCATCGAAGGCTCGCCCGCTTTTCGTGCTGGCTTGAAGCCTGGCGACCTGATCACCAAGGTGGATGACACGGCCATCAAGGGCCTGAGCCTCAACGATGCCGTCAAGCGCATGCGCGGCGAACCCAACACCAAGGTGGTGTTGACGGTGTTCCGCAAGGAAGAAAACCGCAGTTTCCCGGTGACCATCGTGCGCGAGGAAATCAAGACCGTCAGCGTCAAGGGCAAAGTGGTGGAGCCTGGCTATGGCTGGATTCGCCTGACCCAATTCCAGGAGCGCACCGTCGATGATTTCGCGCGCAAGCTGGAAGAAATTTACAAAGCCGAGCCGCAACTCAAAGGCCTGGTGCTGGACCTGCGCAACGACCCGGGCGGCTTGCTCGACGCTGCGGTGGCCGTGTCGGCGGCCTTCTTGCCCGACAACGTCACCGTGGTCTCCACCAATGGCCAGTTGGCGGAAAGCAAATACGTGTACAAAGCGGCGCCCGAGTTTTACCAGCGCCGCGGCGGCAACGACCCGATTCGCCGCATGACCGAAGCCACCAAGGGCATTTACAAAAACCTGAAGCTGGTGGTCTTGGTCAACGAAGGCTCTGCCTCGGCCAGTGAAATCGTGGCCGGCGCCTTGCAAGACTACAAGCGTGCCACTTTGCTGGGCAGCCAGACCTTTGGCAAGGGCTCGGTGCAAACCGTGCGCCAGCTGGGCCCGGACACCGCCTTGAAAATCACGACCGCCCGTTACTACACCCCCAATGGCCGCTCCATTCAGGCCAAGGGCATCGTGCCCGATGTGCTGGTGGACGAAACCGCCGAAGGCAGCCCCTTTGCCGTGCTGCGCACCCGCGAAGCCGACCTGGAAAAGCACCTGGCCAGCGGCCAAGGCGCCGAAGCCAAGGATCCTGCACGCGAGAAAGCACGCGAAGAAGCCCTCAAGCGCCTGGAAGAAGAATCCAAGAAGCCTGCCGCCGAGCGCCGCCCGCCCGAGTTTGGCAGCGACAAGGACTTCCAGTTGCAACAAGCCCTGAACCAGCTCAAAGGCCTGACCGTGCTGGCCAGCAAAACCCAGACCGAGCGCCCCGCTGAAAAGCAGGAGAAGTGACGCTTGAACGATGCGCAGCTGCTGCGGTACTCGCGGCATCTCCTGCTGGACGATGTGGCCATCGAAGGTCAGCAGCGGCTGCTGGACAGCCATGCGGTGATTGTTGGCGCGGGTGGGCTGGGCTCGCCGGTGGCCCTCTACCTTGCCGCCAGCGGCGTCGGTCACCTGACGCTGATTGACGACGATGCGGTCGACCTGACCAACCTGCAGCGCCAAATTGCCCACACCACAGAACGCATTGGCCAGCCCAAGGTCGATTCAGCGGCCACGGCCATGCGGGCGCTCAATCCGGACTTGCGCATCGACACCCTGAAGCAGCGTGCCGACGCCGCCTTGCTGAACCGCTTGCTGCCCTGCGCCCAGGTGGTGCTCGATTGCTGCGACAACTTTGAAACGCGCCAAGCGGTGAACGCCGCTTGCGTTGCCCATCGCGTGCCCCTGGTCAGCGGTGCCGTCATTCGCATGGACGGCCAGCTCGCGGTGTACGACAGCCGCGACCCGGCCTCGCCGTGCTACGCCTGCTTGTTTCCGCCCGACGAGGCGCCCGAGGAGGTGCGCTGTGCCACCCTGGGCGTGTTGGCGCCCTTGGTCGGCGTCATTGGCACCTTGCAAGCCACCGAAGCGGTCAAGCTGCTCGCCGGCATCGGCAGCGCCTTGCCGGGGCGCTTGCAAATGCTGGATGGGCGCCGGCTGGAGTGGAGCGAAATGCGCTTTGGGCGTCAGCCCGCATGCCCGGTCTGCGGCAGCGGGCACACGCCGTAACGCTGGCGGAACTGTCGGGGCGTCAACGGCGTGCCTGCCTGTGAAAACACCCCGCGACGCTGGGCCTGCGCCTGCTGCTGTGCCTCGTGATAGCGCCCGGTGCGTCCTTGAAATGTAGAAGACCAGGCATGCCCTTGCAGCACCAGCCAGTGCCCGACATCGTGCCCTTGCCACTGGATGCGCGCCAGGCGCCGGCCATAGGTGTCGCGGTTAAGGGCCTGGACCTGCACCACTTGCCCCCGCAGCAGGCCCTGCAAAGCGGCCCGCGCCTCCTCTCCCCAGCGCTGGCACAACTCCGGCGCATCCAGGCCTTCCAGGCGAAGTTTCTGGGCGGCAGCCCCACTGAGAGGTTGCACCCACAAGGTGTCGCCATCGCTGACATGGGTGACGCGCCCCTCCCACAGGCGCGCAGCCTGGGCGGACATGCCAAGCCCAAGCGACAGCAGCAGCGCTGACAGGGGTCTCCAAAGAAGCATCAGGTTTTATCCGACAATGCAGTGAGGCTGGACAGCACCGATGACTGGCCAAAGTTGCATCTTAGACTTGCAAATCATTTCTGACACCTTATGGCAAAACGACCCAATTTGATTTTCATCGTCGCCGACGACCTGGGCTACGCCGATTTGGGTTGCTATGGCGGGCGCGTGAAAGTATCGCCTGCGTTGGATGCGCTGGCCGCCAACGGCCTGCGCTTCACCCAAGGCTATGCCAACTCGCCGGTGTGTTCACCGACCCGCTTTGCGATGATCACGGCGCGTTACCAATACCGGCTGCGCGGCGCCGCCGAGGAGCCCATCAGCAGCAAGAGCCGTGGCGACCTTCGCCTGGGCCTGCCGCCCGAGCACCCCACTTTCCCCTCCTTGCTGAAAGACAGCGGTTACCGCACCGCGCTCATTGGCAAATGGCACCTGGGCTACCCGCCCAACTTTGGCCCGCTGCGCTCAGGCTATGAAGAGTTTTTTGGGCCCATGGCGGGCGGCGTCGACTACTTCACGCATTGCGACTCGCGCGGCGTGCACGACCTGTGGGTCGGCCATGAGCTGTGCCCCGAGCGCGGCTACCTCACCGACTTGATTTCGCAGCGTGCCGTGGACTACGTGGAGCGCATGGCCCAGCAAGACGCGCCGTTTCTGCTCAGCCTGCACTACACCGCACCGCATTGGCCCTGGGAAACCCGCGAGGATGAAGCGTTGGCGCAAGAGGTCAAAGACAACCTGTTTCATTTGCACGGCGGCAATATTCACACCTACCACACCATGATTCGCCACATGGATGAAGGCATTGGCCAGTTGGTCAGCACGCTCAAGCGCCTGAACCAACTCGACAACACGCTGATCGTGTTCACCAGCGACAACGGCGGCGAGCGCTTTTCGGACAACTGGCCCTTGGTCGGCGGCAAGATGGACCTCACCGAAGGCGGCATCCGGGTGCCCTGGATTGCGCACTGGCCCGCCGTGATCGCCCCACAGCAAGTGAGCGCGCAGCATTGCCTGACCATGGACTGGTCGGCCACCCTGCTAGAGGCCGCGGGCGTGTCGCCGCACCCGGACTACCCGCTCGATGGCGTGTCCCTGATGCCTGTGTTGCGCGATGCCAGCCACCGCTTCCAACGCCCCATGCATTGGCGCATGAACCACCGCGGGCAACGCGCTTGCCGCGTCGACGATTGGAAGTACCTTCAGGTCGATGGCCATGAGTACCTGTTCAACCTGAGCCAGGATGAGCGCGAGCGCGCCAACCTGGCCAGCCGCGAGCCCGAGCGGCTGGGCCAGATGCGCCAAAGCTGGCTGGATTGGGAAGCCAGCATGCCACCGATCCCGCCGGATGCCCTGGTCAGCCTGGGCTACTCCGTCAAGGACATGCCGCAGCGCTGAGCATGAAACCTTCCTCGCGCTGGCTGCCCTTTCTTCAATGGCCGCGACTCACCCCTGCCCTGGCCCGCAGTGAGGTGCTGGCGGGCATCACCGTCGGCTTGGTGATGGTGCCGCAAGCGGTGGCGTATGCCGGCCTGGCGCACATGCCCTTGGTCACCGGCCTCTACGCCTGTTTGTTGCCAGCTTTGCTGGCCGTGCTGTTTGGCAGCTCCAACCGCATTTCGGTGGGGCCAGCGGCGCTGACCTGTGTGCTCATTGGTGCGTCGCTTTACGGGCTGGCGGAGCCTGGCAGCCCAGAGTGGGTGTCGTTGGCGGTCTGGCTGTCTTTTCTCTCAGGCGCGCTGCAACTCGGCCTGGGTTTGGGCGGCTATGGCTGGCTGCTGAACCTCATCAGTGCGCCGGTGCTGATGGGCTTCACACAAGCGGCCTCTTTGCTCATCATGGCCTCGCAGGTGCCCGCCTTGCTGGGCGTGAAATTGTCTTTGGACACACTGCCGTCAGTCTCTGAGCTGCTCAACCCGGCGGCGCTGTGGGGCTTGGCCAGCTTGGCCCTGTTGCTGCTGGCGCGCCGGCTGCGACCGCGCTGGCCCAGCATCATGCTGGTGGTGGCGCTGTCGGCGGCCCTGAGCGCCATCACGGGCTACGGCAACGTGGGCGCCGTGGTGGGCGCTTTGCCCGCAGGTTTGCCCAGCCTGTACTGGCCCGATTGGCCAGGCTGGGAAGTGTTTCAAAAATTGCTGGTGCCGGCCATGGTGATCGCCCTGGTCAGTTTTCTGGAAACCGCCTCCAGCGCCAAAATTGAAAGCCAGCGCGATGGCAAGCGCTGGGACGACAACCTCGACCTGTTTGCGCAAGGCCTGGCCAAACTGGCCTCCGGCCTGTGTGGCAGCTTTGCAACCGGCACCTCGTTTTCTCGCTCGGCCCTGATGCTGTATGCCGGCGGGCGCAGCGGCTGGTCGGTGGTGGCCAACGTGGCGTTTGTGCTGGTCGCTTTGCTGTTGTTGTTGCCCGCCTTGCAATATGTGCCCAAGGCGGTGTTGTCGGCGGTCGTGATCACCGCGGTGCTCAACCTGTTTCAGCCGCCACAGTTCATGAAGCTGTGGCGCGTGTCACGCCAAGAGGCCGTGACCGCCGGGCTCACCGCCTCGGTCACTTTGCTGACGGCGCCGGCCATCTACTGGGGTGTGCTGGCGGGCGTGCTCATCACCTTGGCGCAGTTTCTCTACCACCGCCTGCATCCGCGCATCATTGAAATCGGCCTGCATCCCGATGGCAGTTTGCGCGACCGCCACCTGTGGCACCTGCCACCCCTGGGGTCGCATGTGTATGCCCTGCGCATGGATGCCGAACTCGATTTCGCCGCGGCCAATGGCCTGGAGCAAGCCATCGTCGAGCACCTGACCTTGCATCCCGATGTGAGGCACGTTTGCCTCTTTGCGCTGCCCATCAACCGCATTGACGCCACTGGCGTGGAAATGTTCGCCAAGCTGGAGGCCTATTTCAAGGAGCGTGGGATCGTGCTGCACATCAGCGGCTTGAAGCTGCCCGTGGAGCGTGTGCTGCGGCAGTCGGGCTACCTCACACCCTCCCCCCACCTGCGCATGTACCGCACCGACGCCGAAGCCCTGGCGGTGATGGCCGCCCTGCCCGACTAGGCGCAGACGATCCAGCCCTCCAGGGGGTCCAGGGTGGTGGGCAAGCCATAGAGCGGATGCCCTGCGGCGTGCTGTGCCTGCGCCCAGGCTGCTTGCACCATGCACAGCGTGGCGTCCAGGCTGTCGCCCGATGCGTCATCCACCAAGGCCTCACGCTGAGCGTGGCTGAGCTTCAGGCGCAAGCCCAAACGGGTTTGCCCCATCTCCAAGGCATGGAGGACATCTTTGCGGGCAATCAGGCGCTCAGGCGTTTGTTTTTGGCGGTCATCGCTTTTGTAGCTGCGCGCGCCAATCAATTCACGGGCCAGCAAGCCCGGGTAAGCCTCCAGCGCCACACGGCGGGGGTCACCGGCATGCAAGCCCGGAAAAAACACGCCGGCGGCGAGCAAGGCCGGCACGCCCGCGTGCAACATGTAGGCTACTGGGGGATTGACCCATTTCATGGACGGGCTGGAACCGGCAGGGCCATCGGTGGCACGGTGCGCAAATTTTTGGCCCGCGGGTCGGGCGTTGCAAAAGGCGGCGAAGGTGTCGCGAATCTCTGGACGCGTCAAAGCCGCATAGTGCTGCATGCAAGCCAGCCAGTCCTGGGGCCAGCCCAAGGTGGTCACCAACTCTCGTGGCAAGCCAAATGGCAGGTCGAAACCGCCGACCCAGTCCGCAGGCGCTCGCAAGGTGTCCACAAAGGCCTCTTGGGTTTCACACTTTTGCAAGTGCGACAACTGAACCACGCCCGCACGCGCGCGGCCCCAGGCCAGCACGATGGGTTTGCGTTTTTGCGGTCGGCTGGAAAAATCACAGCCCAGCAAGGTGGGTTCGCTCATGTCTTCAACTCCAGGCCAAGGCCATCACGCCGCACACCATGCTGAGGGCCCCCAAGATTCGCAAGCCACGGTGCGACTCGCCCAACAGACGCCCGCCGAGCAGGGCGGCAAAGAGCATCGAGATTTCTCGCGCCGGTGCCACATGGGACAACGGGGCCATTTGCAGCGCATACAAGACCAGCACATACGACACAGGGCTGAACACGCCCACCCAGACCGCAGGTCGCCATTGTTGGCGCCACAAGGCCACCGTGGCCGTGCCATCGCGCAACAGCAAGGGCAAGACCAGCAGCAGCCGCATCAAATTGCCCATGTAATCCACCAAAATGGGCGACATGTCAAAACGCTTCACGGCCACCCCATCCACCACTGTGTAGCAGGCGATGAAGAGCCCCGTGATGGCGCCGTGGTAAAGCCCGCGGTGAACGCGTTGTGCCGATGCCGGGTCACGCCCTGCTTGCCACATTGACGGGCCGCCAGCAATCAGGAACACGCCCAGCACCATGCACAGCACGCCCAAGCCGGTCATCCAACTGAAGGGCTCGCCCAGCCACAGGATGGCCGCTGCGCTGGACAGCAAAGGCCCAGACCCGCGGGCGATCGGGTAGACCACGGTGAGGTCGGCCTCGCGGTAGCCGCGCAACAGCGCGGAGAAATACAGCACATGCAAAACCGCACTCGCAACAATGCAGGCCCATTCGTGCCAACCCCAGTGCGGCACGACGTTCCAGCCCACGCCCAGGCCCACCGGCATCCAGACCACCAGAATGACCAAGCTTGAAAAGGCGATGAAACGCAAATCGCCGCCCGATTTTTTGGCGGCGATGTTCCAGGATGCGTGAATCAGCCCTGCCAGCATGACCAGCGAGAGCGCGGTCAGCGGCACGGCAAAAAGGTCAGGCGCGTCCGATGATGGACGCGGTGGCCATCAGCTCTTCCAGCAATGCCAGCGAGACACGGCCGGACACGGCATAGGGGTCGAGCTCGGGGCGCTCGGAGTATTTCAACACGATGGAGGTGTTCAACTTGGCGAGGTTGACCTGCCCCATGGTCCAGCCACCGAAATGGCGTTCGGAGATTTCTTCGTAGTGCAAGAGCACCACGTCTTTGTGCCGCTTGTCGCCCACGATGTGGCTGTACAAGCCATTGACTTGCATGCGGCCGCCTTCGATGGCCTGCAGGAAAATGCCGCCACCGTAGCAAAGAATGCCCGTGATGCCTTGGCCCAAGTTGTGCGCACGGGAATCGGCCAGGATGGACTCGATGGTTTCAGGGGAATCGGGCGACACCGCCCGGCTGACGTAGAGCAAACGCACCAGCATGGGACTCAGTCCTTTCGAGGAATCAACGACAAAAACTCGCGCCGCAGGTTGGCGTCTTTGAGGAAGGCGCCGCGCATGACCGAGTTGATCATGCGGCTGTCCATGTCCTTCACGCCGCGCCAGGCCATGCAGTAGTGGCTGGCTTCCATGACCAGGGCCAGGCCATCGGGTTGGGTTTTTTCCTGGATCAGGTCGGCCAGTTGCACCACGGCCTCTTCCTGGATCTGGGGGCGGCCCATGACCCACTCGGCCAGGCGCGCGTATTTGGACAGGCCGATCACATTGGTGTGCTCGTTGGGCAACACGCCAATCCAGATGCGGCCGATGACCGGGCAAAAATGGTGGCTGCAAGCGCTGCGAACCGTGATGGGCCCCACGATCATCAATTCGTTCAGGTGCTCGGCGTTGGGAAACTCGGTGATCGTCGGCACTTTGACGTAGCGACCGCGGAACACCTCCTGCAAGTACATCTTGGCCACGCGCCGGGCTGTTTCGCCAGTGTTGTGGTCGTTCTCGGTGTCAATGACCAAGCTGTTGAGCACGCCTTGCATTTTCACCTCGACTTCATCGAGCAGGGCTTCAAGCTCGCCGGGCTCAATGAAGTCGGCAATGTTGTCGTTGGAGTGGAAGCGCTTGCGTGCGGACAGCAGGCGTTCCCGTATCTTGACGGAAACCGGCACTCCGTGGTCTGAATCGGCTGCGTTCATATCGGCCTGAACCTTCTTTAACATGTCACACATCGTATCAGCGAACGCTACCGCTTGAAATTTAGGGACTTTGGGTCTCAATAGCGGCGCGCCGCCAACAGGATCGCCAAGCGCATCAACAAATAGGCGCCGCCATCGAGCATGCGCTGCCAGGCCGAGCGCTGGGCATAAACCTGCGGGTCCACCGCTTGGCCGCCCTGGGCAATGGCCTGCTCCAGGCGCGCCTGCAAGCTTTTTGCAAAAGCGGCATCTTGAACCACCACATTGGCCTCGCGCGCCAGCAACAAGCTCAGCGGGTCCAGGTTGGACGAGCCCACCGTGGCCCAACGCCCATCGATGACCGCCACCTTGGCGTGCAAGTAACTGGCCTGGTACTCCAGTATTTCAATGCCCTGGCTCAGCAATTGGCCATAGACCTGGCGCGCCGCCCGGTAAGGCACGGCGTATTCGTAATAGCCTTGCAACAACAGGCGCACCCGCACGCCGCGCTGTGCGGCACGGGCCAGGGCGCGGCGCAATTTAGGGGCCGGGAAAAAGAAGGCGTTCGCAATCAGGATCTCATGCCGAGCCCGCCCAATGGCCCGAAGGTAACTGCGCTGAATATCGGTTCGGTGGCGCACGTTGTCACGCAACACCAGACGGTAGCGGCCCCGCGCATCGGGCAGCGACACCGCTTCTGTTTCCCGAAAAATGTCCAGCGCGGCCGTCAGTTGCTGGCTGCGCAGCGCCTGGGCCATGGCCATGCGGCCCCACAACTGCGTCATGGTGGCATGGACCGCTTGCACCACGGGCCCACGGCATTGCACCGCAAAATCCAGTCGGGGCTGCTGCAGCGCCTGGCGGCCATGGGGATCGTGAAAATCATCGAGCACATTGATGCCGCCACAAAACGCCAGTTGTTGGTCCACCACACACAGCTTGCGATGCAAGCGCCGCCAGCGGCTGGGAAACCACACGCCCCCTGCGCCCAAAGGCTCAAAGATCCGCCATTCCACGCCTGCATCGCGCCAACGCTTGGCCCATTCCGGCGGCAGCACACGGGTGCCCAAGCCGTCCAGCACCACACGCACCACCACCCCCCGCTGTGCGGCCTGCGCCAAGGCCTGGGCCACGGCCAGGCTGCTGGCGCTGAAGTCAAAGATGTAGGTCTCAAACAGAATCTCTTCCTGCGCAGCCGCCATGGCCTGCACCAGGGCCGGGAAGTAGGCCTGACTGCCTTGCAACAGCGTCAATTCATGGTTTGGGGCGTGTCGCATGGCTCATGAAGGCAAGCGAAATTCTGAAATCAAGGGCAAGTGGTCGGACATGCGGCCCCATATCGGCCCTTGGGGCGTGAAGCTGCGCTGCACCTGAAGACCGCGCGCGTAGATGTAATCCAGTTGCACCAAGGGCAGTCGCGAGGGAAAGGTGGGCAGCGGCAAGCCATGGTGCGCCTTGAGTCCGGCAAACGCCAGCGGTCGTGCCAGGCGCCCGCCCCAGTCATTGAAATCGCCAGCCACCACCACGGGCTCATGGGCGGGCACTTCACGCTGCACAAAGCGTTTGAGTTGCTCCACCTGACGGTATCGGCTGCCCGAGAGCAAGCCCAAATGCACCACGATCACATGCACCGGTTGCTGCTCCCATTGAACCACCACATGCAACAAGCCGCGCTGCTCCAGCGCATGGTCTGACACGTCTTCATGCTGGTGCGACAACACCGGCCAACGGCTCAGCAGGGCATTGCCATGTTCGCCGTGGCGGGTGAAGGCGTTGGTGCGGTACACCACCGAGTAGCCCAAGGGCGCCAGAAACTCGGCTTGCGGCATCGCAGGCCAATGCGAAAAGCGGCGCGCCTGGCGCCGATTGAAGCGCCTCACTTCTTGTAAACACACAATGTCGGCATCCAGTTGCTCCACAGCATGCCCCAGGTTGTGAATCTCCAAGCGTTGCGCCGGCCCCAAGCCTTGAACGCCTTTGTGAATGTTGTAAGTGGCAATGCGCAGCAAACCCATGGGCGCATTCTCTCGCAACGGCCTGCCAAGGCCTAGTCTTGCCTCAAGTCTTGCCAGCGCGGCAGCCACAAAATGGCTTCGGCATTGGAAGGCGAAAACACTTTGTCGGCGGCCACATGCCAGGGTTGCCATTGCCATTCGGTGTGCTCGGTCGGGCTAAGTTGCACCGGGCAGATGCTGGGCACCCGCAAGCCAAAAACCCGCTCGGTGTTGCGGGTCACGCCGGGACCGTATCGACCGAGGTAACGCGGGTAAATGTCGTACACATTCTCCAGTCCCCAGTCCACCAGCTCACAGCCAGCGGCCGTGGCATCCAGGCCTGTTTCTTCGTGCACCTCGCGCACAGCGGTGTCCCAAAAAGACTCGGCCTCATGGTCTTTGCTGCCGGTCACCGATTGCCAGGTGCCCGCATCGATGCGGCGAATCAGCAACACCTCCAGGGCGGGTGTGTGAATCACGACCAACACGGATTGTGGAAGTTTGTAGGCAGGCATGTGCGGCGCGCGGGAGTGTTCGCGCATTGTGTCAGACTATGATGAAACCATGAGCGACACCCCTTTTCTTCGCTGGCAAGGTGCAGACGGCCCGCAACAGGCCCGTTGGCGCTCTGAAAGCGGCAGCCCCGTGCCCCGCCGCGTGGTCGTGGCCGATGACACCCTGGCCGCTGACCGCGCCTACCGCCTGGCCTGCGAAGGCACGGCCTTGCTGTGGCAGGGCGATTTTCAAAATGCCCGCCAACTGCTGCAAGCCCTGGCACGGCGCGCCGACAAACCCGCGCGCAAGAAAACCCCTGCCGACACCTCGGCGCTCACCGCACGCGAACGTTTTCACCTGCACCGGCAGGCCCAGGCGCAGCGCGCGCGCACCCTGGGCATGTTGCTGATCCCACTGCAAGCCGATCACAGCATCGCCCTGCGCCGCGCACCCGACTTGCGCCAAGCATGCCTGGAAGCCTGGGGAGACAGCGACGGCCAGCACAGCGTCACCGCCTTGCGTGAGTTGCTTGGCGTGGTGGGCGCGCATGAATGGCGCAAAAAAGGGGTGGAAATCGCCGCCCTGGGTGCACCCCCCCACAACCGCATCCACGCCCACTATGGCGTGTTCTCCCCCGTGCGTGGCGAATACCTGCCCTTGGTCGCCCAAGCACCCTTGCCCCCCGACACGCAAGTGGCCTTTGACATTGGCGTGGGCACGGGGGTATTGTCTGCCGTGCTGGCGCGCCGCGGCGTGGCACGCATTGTGGCCACCGATGTCTCTCCTCGTGCGCTGGCCTGCGCCCAAGACAACCTGCAACGCCTGGGCCTGGCGGCGCAAGTGCAGTTGCAAGCCACCGAGTTTTTTCCCGAGGGCCAAGCCCATTTGATTGTGTGCAACCCGCCCTGGGTGCCGGCACGCGCCCAGTCACCGCTGGAGCAAGCGGTTTACGACGACAACAGCCAGATGCTCAAAGGCTTTCTGGCCGGCGCACGCGCGCACTTGTTGCCCGCAGGTGAAGCCTGGCTGATCTTGTCCGATTTGGCCGAACACCTGGGCTTGCGCACGCGCGACGAATTGTTGCAATGGATAGAGGCCGGTGGGCTGCGCGTGGTGCAACGCTTGGACACGCGTCCCCAGCACGGCAAGTCGCAAGACCCTGACGACCCGTTGCACGCGGCCCGCGCGGCCGAAGTCACATCGCTGTGGCGCTTACAGGCTCAGAGCGACAGCGGCGCTTGATCGTCTTCGGCCAAACCGGCCCTTAAAGCATTCAGGGCAGCCACCGCGCCAGCGGTCAAGGTCGACCAGAGCGGCCATTCGGCTTGCCAAAAATCACGCGGACCAGAGGACAGGGCACGCTCTTGCACCCACTGCGCCAAACGCAAGGGCAAACGGGCGGCCTCGGCTTGCAACGGCCCGCCCCAGGGCGATCGGGGCGAGGCTGGCAGGCCTTGCGCAATGCGCGCCAGGCACAGCGTGAGCAAGACCAGGTCGGCGCCCAGGCTGGTCCAGGCATCGCTGGGGTCATGCCATAACGTGTTTGTCTGCTTGACCAGCGTCATGTCCAAGGCCTTCGCCAAGGCTTGCAACAAAGCCGGCGCTTGGGCCTGGGCCTGAGGGTCTTGTGTGGGGCATTGCAGCTGCAAGCGCTCGGTCACACCCAGGTGCAAGCGTTCCAGCAAGGCAGGCAAGCCTTGCAAGGGGTGCTGCTTTTTGTCCAACAGGCGCATCAGAGCCTGCAACTGATCAGCGTACGAGCCCCACCAGGCAGAGGTCAAAATCAACAAGGCATTGTCTTGCAACGCCTCGCTGAGACCGCCGCGAAACACCGCAGTCGCCGCCTGCGGGTTGAACAAGGCCACCGACTCGCGCAAGGTCACCATCAAGGGCGGCTCGCCACCAGCGGCGGCGCCTTGTTGCAGCAAGGTTTCACGCCAGATTTGGTCCACATCGAACAGCACCGGCTTGCAGGTGTTGGCAATCGACTCGGCCTGCGCGGCAGGCAACAGGCCCAGCTCGGACAAAGCGCGCGCCATGGCCGCTTCGTGGCGCAGCATGGCATGCAAGAGCTGGCGGCTGTCCAAGGCCAGGGCCTGTTCCATCAAGGGTGCCTCGTTCATGCGTCCCATGGCCTTCAGCGCCGCTTGAGCCGGATTTGATTGGGCATGGGCACCGAACGGCGCAACACGTCTTCGCCCAACCATTGCGCCGACTTCCAGGCGCGCTGCGCCACGGTGGGCAAAGGCAGCTGCTGGTAGTCGTCGTTGAACACTTCAAAGCTGTAGTCGCCGCGGTAGCCCAGCTTGTACAAACGGTTCACCAGATCGGCCGTGGCTTCGCTGTGCACCCCTTCACCTGGAAACACGCGGAAGTGGCGTGCGGTGGTGATGCGCTCTTCCACCGAACGAATTTCCTGCCACATGAAGTCGGCCAACTGCACCAGAAAAATCTTTTCGGGGTCCAGCAACTCCAGGTCGTCCAGAGAGGTCTGGGTGGCGAACATGTGAAAGGAATCCAGGCCAATGCCCAGGTTGGGCGCATCGGCGCGGAACACCACATCCCAAGCGGTGGTGAACTCGTTGATGGTGCGACCCCACGACAAACCCTCGTAGGCCACCTTGATGCCCAAGGGCACGGCCAACATGGCCAGCTTGCGCAAATCGGCCGCCAGATGGTCGATGTCTTGGGTGGCATGCACCGAGGTGGACGAGCACACCAGCAGCACTTTGGCGCCCAAGGCCGCGCACATTTCCAGCATGGATTTGGCGATGTCGACCTTGTAGGCATGCAGGTGCCCGCTCAGGCCTTCAAAGTCGCGCAGCACCTGAAAGCCGGTAACGCGCAAGCCACTGTTTTTGACCGCCTCAACCGCGGCTTGCAGGCCCTGGGGGTGGCCCACCACATCGCGCGCAGACAACATGACCTGGCCAAAGCCGGCATCGCGAATGGCCTGGAGCTTGGCTTCCAACGGGCCCGCCAACGAGATGGTGTCCATCCCGAAGTCGTCCATCGTTCCCTGAAACTGGCTCATGATGCGCTGCCGTCCCGCACCAGCTCAAAGCTCAGCGATCCCAGCCAGGTGCGGGTCAGGCCACCGCGCTCGGTGACATGCACGCCTTCGCTGGCGATGAAGTCCACGCCGCGCGCGCGCAAGGACTCCACCGTCGCCGCCACATCGGGCGTGCCCAAGGCAATGCGTTGCAACCGCTCGTCTTCTTCCACGGCCAGAACGCCGGGCTCGGGCTCGATCAGTTGCAAGAAAAAGCTGTGGCAAGGGCTGCGCAAAATGCGCCCCTTGGGCAGAATGCCAAAGCGCTCGCCGTGCGGCAAGGCCTCAAAGCCAAACAGCTCATGGTAGAACTCGGTCCAGTCTTCGATGCGCTCGTTGCCGATGTACTGCACCACGCCAAACAGGTGCATGCCAGCCAGTGCCGGGGGATGCTGATCCACGGTGGGAATGGGCACGAAGTCGACGTCGTAAATCGAGAACTCGCGGAAGCGGTCCACAAAATAAATGCGGCTCGAGCCCACGCCATGCACGGCCGGAATGTTCAGCTCCATCACTTCCACATGCGTGGGCACGGCCCAGGCGCCCCGGTCCAGGGCGCGCTTGTAGGCGGCAGCGGCATCGCGCACACGAAAGGCCAGGGCTGCGATCACCGGGGTTTCGGTGGGCGCCACGCTGTGCGACATGCCCGCATCGTGGGCATTCACGATCACGTTCATGCTGCCCTGGCGGTACAGCAGCACCTCGCGCGAGCGGTGGCGTGCAATCGGTCGAAAGCCCATGCTCTCCAGCACCTGGCCCAGGGCCTGAGGCTTGGAGGTGGCGTATTCGATGAATTCAATGCCTTCCAGGCCCAGCGGGTTGGCACCTTCGGCAATGGCTTCGCGGTTGATGGTGGCGGTCATGGTGGCAATCTATCGTCAGGTTAAACAGGGGCAGCAGCCGAGGTGGTGTGGGCACCGCCCAGGAACAAGCGCTCCATGTTGGGGTCGGCCAGAATGTCGGAGGCCGGCTTGTGCAGCACCAGCCGCCCAGACTCCAGCGCGATGGCATCGTCGGAATAGGCCAGCGCGCTTTTCACATTTTGCTCCACCATCAGGATGGTGGTGCCCTGGTCTGCCAGCTTGCGCAGCAACTTGAACACATCCAGCACCACCATGGGCGACAAGCCAATCGAGGGCTCGTCAATCAGCAAGACCTTGGGGCGCAACAGCAAGGCGCGGCCAATTTCAAGCTGCTTTTGTTCGCCGCCCGACAAGGCCGACGCGCGCGAATGCAAACGCTCTTTCACGCGTGGGAAAAAATCCAGCACCTCGGGAATGCGCTCATGCGTGGTCTTCATGCCCAGCGTGATGCCACCGAGCTCCAGATTTTCATAGACGCTGAGCTGGCCAAACAGGTTGCGGCCTTGCGGCACAAAGGCGATGCCTTTGGCCAGCAAGGCCTTTTGGGTGGCGCCACTGATGTCGACGCCGTCGAGCAGCACCCGTCCCTGGCGCGGCTTGAGCAAGCCAAAGAGCGTTTTGAGCACGGTGGACTTGCCCGCGCCATTGGGCCCGATCAGCAAGGTGATGGCGCCCTGCTTGGCCTGGAACGACAGGTTGTTGAGGATCATGAAATCCTTGTAACCCGCGACCACATCGTCAAACTCAATCATGTCAGTTCCCCAGGTAGGCGTCGAGCACCTGCTTGTTGCCACGGATTTCATCGGGCGTGCCGATGGCCAGCACCTTGCCTTCGACCATCACCATGATGCGGTGGCACAAGCCCATGACGAAATCCATGTTGTGCTCGATCACCACAAAGCTGCCCTTGCGCGAGCGGTTCAGCTCTTTCAGCAAGGTGCTGATGCCGCCCACCAAGGAGGGGTTGACGCCAGCGCAGGGCTCGTCGAGCAGCACCAGGTCGGGCTCGCTCATGAAGGCCATGGCGATGTCCACCAGCTTTTGCTGGCCATAGCTCAGCTCGCCGGCTTTTTTGTCGGCCACGTGGCGAATGTGAAACTGATCGATCAGCGCATCGGCCTTGGCGCCCAAACCAGAATCGGAGGGCGCAAACATGCGGCTCCACATGCTGCCCTGGTGCTCTTGCGCCGCCACGATCAGGTTGTCGCGCACCGTCATCTTGCCAAACACTTGCAAGGTCTGGAAGGTGCGGCCCACGCCGCGGCGGTTGAGCGCCAGCGGACCGAGTTGGGTGACGTCTTCGCCCTTCAACTCAATGCGCCCGGTGTCGGGTGTGATCTGGCCCAGCATGCTGTTGAACAAGGTGGTCTTGCCCGAGCCATTGGGGCCGATCACCCCAAAAATTTCGCCGGGCAGGACCTCGAAGGACACGCCGCCCACGGCCTGAATGGCGCCGTAGGCTTTGCGCAAGTCGGTGACTTTCAAAACTGGCTGGCTCATGCGCGCGCTCCTTGCTTTGCAGCCGCTTGGCGGGCCGCCGATTCCAGACGCGACTGGCGGCGCGCCCGCAGGCGGTCTGGCAGGCTCAGCAGGCCATCCGGCAGCCAGATCATCAGCAGCACCACGGCCGTGCCAAAAATCAGCAGGTACCAGGCCTGCGCGAAGCGCAACCACTCGGGCAAGATCACGCCCACGGCGGATCCCAACAAGGGGCCGAGGAAATAGCCGGGTCCACCGACCACGACCATCAAGTACATCATGATGGAAGAGCCCACGGTGAACAGCGCAGGGTCGATGAATTGCACCTGCGAGGCATAGAGGCCACCGGCAATGCCGGCATACACGGCGCCAATGGCAAAGCTCAGCAAGGTGTAACCCCGGGTGTCGATGCCCAGGCTTTCGGCGCGAATCGGGTTGTCACGCAGCGCGGTGAAGGCCTTGCCCCAGGGCGAACGCAGCAAGGCCCACAGCAAGGCGGCCAGCACCAGCGTGAAGGCCAGCACCAGGTAGTAGTAAGGCAGATTGCGGTCCAGGCTCAGGCTACCCAACATGGGCCGCGCAATGTTGTTGATGCCAAAGGTGCCGCCGGTGAGCCACTCTTCGTTGCGCATCACCAGCCACAAGGCGGTGTTGAAGCCCAGGGTGGCAAACGCCAGGTAAATGGTTTGCACGCGCAAAGCCGGAAAGCCCAGGATCAGGCCCACGACAAAACACAGCAAGGCGGCCACGGGCAGGCCCAGCCAAAAGCTCAGGCCGGCTTTCAAAAAGAGGGCCACGGTGTAGGCGCCGATGCCAAAGAAGGCCGCATGACCCAGCGACTTCTGGCCCGCATAGCCCACGGTCAAATTCAGGCCCATGGTGGCAATGATGAACACCAGCCAGGTGGTGAACAGATGGATGCCGTAGTTCTTGAGGAAACTCGGCACCACGATGGCCGCCACCAGTGCCGCCAAAGCCAAGAAGAGGTGCAGCTTTTTCATACCTTGCGCTCCTCTTTGCGCCCCAACAGACCTTGGGGCTTGAACAGGATCACCACCATGAAGATGATCAAGGCCACCGCGTCTTTGTAGGCCGGCGAAATGTACGCCGCTGCCAGGTTTTCACACACGCCCACCATCAAGCCGCCCAACAGGGCGCCGCGTGAGTTGTTGAAGCCGCCAATGATGGCGGCAAAGAAGGCCTTGGTGCCCAGCGATTCGCCCATGTCGAACTTGGCCAGGTAGGTCGGTGTCACCAACAAGGCTGCGGCCGCCGCCAGCACCGCGTTGATGGCAAAGGTGTAAAAAATCATGCGCGGCACGTTGATGCCCAGCACCGCAGCGCTTTCGGTGTTTTGTGCCACCGCTTGCATGGCACGGCCGGTCACGGTCTTGCCCAAAAAAGCTTGCGTCACCAGCACCAGCAACATGGCAAACGCAAAGGTGCCAATGTCACCGGCGGACACGGTCACACCCCACAGGTTGTAGACCTCGTCGGGAAACACCTGAGGAAAAGGATGAGGCTCGGCGCTGTAGCCGGCTCGCACGCCGTTGCGCATGGCGATGGACAAGCCAATCGTGGCCACCACGATGGGCATCATGCCGTACTTGAACAAGGGATCGACCAGGCCGCGCTTGAACACCCAGCCCAGCAAGACGATGGACAGCAAGCAGGAAATCACAAAGGCCCCGAACAAGGGCACGCCGCCCCCCAACAGCAACACCATCATGAACGCCGGCAACATGACGAACTCGCCTTGCGCGAAGTTGATGGTGCCCGACGCTTGCCAAAGCAAGGTGAAGCCCAAGGCTGCCAGCGCATAAATGCTGCCAGTGGCCAGCCCACTGAAAAAGAGTTGAAGAAAGTCGGTCATGGTGTGTCGTGCGCAGTGTTCATGCAAACATGGCAAAGGGCTTGCGCCCTTTGCCATGTGTCACAAGCGAGCAGAAATTACTTTTTGTTCACAGGCGGCAAGGTGGCGACAACTTCGCCTTTGCCTGCCTTGACTTCCACCAGGAAGCTTTCGCGGTCCAAGTCGCCTTTGTCGTCAAAGCAGACGTCCATCAGGATGTTGGGCGTTTGCTTGGTGCTGAAGCAGCTGTTTTTGAGCGCCTGAGCCACGGCCTTGCGGTCGAGCTTGCCGGCCTTCTCGATGGCGGCCTTCAGGATGTACACACCGGTGTAACCCTTGACGCCGTTGTGGTCCGACTCGGCCTTGTATTCGGCCTTGTAGCGCGCGCCAAAGGCTTTCAGCTGGGGAGCTTCCACCGTCAGGCCCACGTGGGCCACGGCACCGTTGGCGGCCTCACCGGCCAGCTCGATCACTTTTTGGCCCGTCAGGGTGGTCTCGCCAATCATGGGCTTGTTCCAGCCCTGCTTGCGCAGCTCACGCAGCAGGCGTGCCGACTCTTCTTCGTTCACATAAATGAAGACGGCATCGGCATTGGTCTGCTTGGCTTTGAGCACGGCGGCCGAGAAGTCCACTTGGCCGGCGTCGGTGGAGATGTCCGCCACGATCTTGGTGGACGAGCCATCCAGCAACTTGGTGATGGTGTCACGACCGCCTTTGCCAAAGTCGTTGTTCACATAAATGACGGCCAAGCTCTTGGACTTGGTGTTGATGTAGCTCGCGAGCTTGGGGAAAGAAATGCTTTGACCGAAGGCGGTGCGGAACACATAGGGATTGCCCTGCTGGGTGATGGCGGCCGCTTCACCACCGGTGAAGTTGGGGACCTCACCGCGCTTGCTCTCGGCCATCGAGACCATGATGGAGCCGGAATAGACCGGGCCAAAAATGGCGAACACATCGTTGTCCACGGCTTTTTGGGTCAGACCCTTGGCCACGCCAGGGTTGGTCTGGGTGTCTTCCGAGGTGAAGGTGATTCTCTTGCCCAGAATGCCACCGGCGGCATTGATTTCCTTGATGGCCAATTCCACGCCATTCTTGAACAAGGTACCTGCCGTGGTGCCGGGACCCGACATTTCAACGATGTTGGCAATCTTGATGCTGTCCTGGGCTTGAGCCAGGCCGGCCGTGACAGCCAGGGCGCACACAGCGGCGAATTTCAAAGCAAAACGTTTCTGCACAAATGTCTCCTCAAGGGGTCAATGAAACCGATGAATGCGCATCGGGCCAGATTGCAATTTGTTCGCTAATCGCCCAAAATGCAAAACAACACGGCGAATGTACCGATTTGAAGCTGCCAAAGAAACTGAAATTGACTTATTTGAGCGATATTCGATCATTTACGTTCGATGATCGATCGTTTTCGGTGTAATCCCTAGGGAAATGATCGGTTTCTGGATAGCATCATTGCAGCATGCCCACACCCTCTCCCGATGTCGCCAGCCCACTGCTGGACAAACGCGACTGGATTGCCGGTCTTGAAAAAGGTTTGTCCATCATCGAAACCTTTGACGAGGCCCATCCACGCCTCACTGCCAGCCAGGCCGGTGAGCGCTGTGGGCTGACCCGCACGGCCGCACGCCGCTACCTGCTCACCCTCATGCATTTGGGCTATGTGGCCAGCGATGGCAAATTGTTTTGGCTCACCCCGCGCGTGATGCGCCTGGGCCAGTCTTACCTGGAATCGGCACGCTTGCCGCGCATCGTTCAGCCCTTTTTGCAACGGCTGACGGCAGGCACCCAGGAAATCTCCTACGTGAGCGTGCTCGATGGCGTGGACATCGTCTATGTGGCGCGCAATGGCTCCAACCGCACCATGAACACCGGCTTTGTCCTGGGCGCGCGCGTCCCCGCACAGGTGACTGCAGGGGGCATGCTGCTGATTGGCTTGCAGGGGGAGCCCGCGGTAGACCACTGGCTGGCCCACCACGACTTGCAAACCTTCACCTCGCACACCATCACCAACAAAGAGCGCATGCGCTTGGAGATGGCACGCATCCGCGCGCAAGAGTGGGCCATTTCAGAGCAACAACTCGACCTGGCTTACCGCGGGGTGGCCGTGCCGCTGCGCGACCGCAAAGGTGAATTGATTGCGGCGCTCAGCGTCAGCATGCCCATGCAGCAAGAAAGCGCCCACGATGCCGTGGCACGCGTGCTGCCCTTGCTGCGTGAAACCGCACAAGCCATGCGCAACCTCATCTGACGCTTGGCGTCAGAGCGAGGCGCTCAGGCTGCAGCGGTCACGTTGCGCAGGCGGATGTGGAGTTCGCGCAACTGCTTTTCGTCGACCGGCGACGGAGCCTGGGTCAACAGGCACTGGGCGCGCTGGGTCTTGGGGAAGGCAATCACGTCGCGGATCGAGTCGGCGCCGGTCATCAGCGTGACGATGCGGTCCAAACCGAAGGCGAGGCCACCGTGCGGGGGCGCGCCGTATTGCAAGGCGTCGAGCAAAAAGCCGAACTTCAGTTGGGCTTCTTCGGGGGTGATCTTCAAGGCGTCAAACACCTTTTGCTGCACATCGGCGCGGTGGATACGCACCGAGCCGCCGCCGATTTCCCAGCCGTTGAGCACCATGTCGTAGCCCTTGGCAATGCACTTCTCGGGCGCGGTGACCATCCAGTCTTCATGGCCGTCTTTGGGCGCGGTGAACGGGTGGTGCACCGCGGTGTAGCGCTGCGACTCTTCGTCGAACTCGAACATGGGGAAGTCCACCACCCACATCGGGGCCCAGCGGTTCTCAAAGAGGCCCGACTTCTTGGCGAAGTCGCTCAAGCCAATCTTGACGCGCAACGCGCCAATGGCATCGTTGACGATCTTGGCCTTGTCAGCGCCAAAGAACAGCAGGTCGCCATCTTGGGCGCCGGTGCGCGCCAGGATGTCGGCCACGGCTTTGTCGTGCAGGTTTTTCACGATGGGGGATTGCAGGCCGTCGCGGCCCTTGGCCACTTCATTGACCTTGATCCAGGCCAGGCCCTTGGCGCCATAGATTTTGACGAACTCGGTGTAGCCATCGATCTCGCTGCGGCTCATTTGACCGCCTTGCGGCACGCGCAGGGCCACCACGCGGCCACCCGGGGTGGTGGCGGGGCCAGAGAACACCTTGAAGTCCACATCGGCCATCACATCGGTGAGTTCGGTGAATTCCATCTTGATGCGCAGGTCGGGCTTGTCGGAGCCATAGCGGTGCATGGCTTCGGCATAGGCCATGACCGGGAACTCACCCAACTCGACGTTCAGCACGTTCTTGAAGACCTTGCAAATCATGCCCTGGAACATGGCGCGAATGTCCTCTTCGCCGAGGAAGGAGGTTTCAATGTCGATCTGGGTGAACTCGGGCTGGCGATCGGCGCGCAAGTCCTCGTCGCGGAAACATTTGGTAATCTGGTAGTAGCGGTCAAAGCCGGCCACCATCAGCAGTTGCTTGAACAACTGCGGACTCTGCGGCAAGGCAAAGAAGTGGCCGTCATGCACCCGGCTGGGCACCAGGTAGTCGCGCGCGCCCTCCGGTGTGGACTTGCCCAGCATCGGCGTCTCGATGTCGATGACCCCATGGGCATCGAGGAACTTGCGCACCGCCCTGGCCAC
>CAINMN010000027.1 GCA_903850735.1 uncultured Burkholderiales bacterium
ATCGGCGCGCGGCTGAGCTCGTTGTTGCTGTCCACCAGAATGTTCAGCAAGTTCATGAACTGGGCTTGCTGGGTGGCGCTCAGTGGGGCGAGGATGCGCTCTTGCGCCTTGGCCATGGCCGGTTGAATCGCAGCCAAGGCCGCTTCGCCTTCGTTGGTCAGCGAGACCAATTTGACACGGCGGTCACCCGGCGACTTGTTGCGCAGCAACAGCTGTCGTGCTTCCAGGCGGTCAATGACGCCGCCCATGGTGGAGGTGTCCAGGCCAATTTTGCTGGCCAGGGTGCGCTGGTCAATCAAGGGGCTGGCTTGGATGGCCTGCATGGCTGCGTATTGCACAGGGGTCAGCCCATGCGCTTCAGTGTCTTGCAAAAAGATGGCCACAGCGATCTGGTGCAATCGCCGTATTTGGTGGCCTGGCAAGCGGCCGAGGTCGATGGGGGTGTCGCTGCTTTTTTTCGACATGGCCGGATTCTAAAGGCTGTGCTGATCTTCAGCGTGCTGATGAGGATTCGGGCAGAGGCTTGCAGAAGTCGGCGCAAGCCCGTTAAAATTTACCATTGCGTAATTCGTTTACCAATCGTGAATTTTCGGCAGGAGACCATGCATGGGTGCTTACGTCAATCCAACTTACCTGTACCGCGCGCCGACCGATCTGCGTTCCACGCCGCCTCAGCGGCGTCCGCTGATCGTGGTGGGGGCCGGGCCCGTGGGGTTGGCGGCCGCCATTGACGCGCGCTTGCAGAACCTGCCGGTCTTGTTACTCGACGAAGACAAAACCGTGTCGGTGGGCTCGCGGGCGGTTTGCTACGCCAAGCGCTCACTGGAAATTCTGGACCGCTTGGGTGTCGCCGAGGAGGCTTGCAACAAAGGCGTCAGTTGGAATGTGGGGCGCACCTTTTTGAACGAAGCCGAGGTGTTTCAGTTCAACCTGGTGCCCGACGCCGGCCACAAGCGTCCGGGCATGATCAACCTGCAGCAATACCACCTGGAAGAAATGCTGATCGCCCGTGCGCAGGCCTTGGGCGCGGACATTCGTTGGCAGCACAAAGTGATTTCTGTGCAACCGCAAGGCGACCATGCCTTGCTGCGCGTCGAAACCCCTGATGGTGAGTTCGACATCGAGGCCGATTGGCTCATCGTGGCGGACGGTGCGCGCAGCCCCATCCGTCGGCAGTTGGGCCTGGACATTGAGGGGCGCGTCTTCATGGACCGCTTCCTGATTGCCGATGTCGTCATGAAGGCAGACTACCCGGCCGAGCGCTGGTTCTGGTTCGACCCGCCGTTTCACCCAGGGCAAAGCGTGTTGCTGCACAAGCAGGCCGACAATGTGTGGCGCATTGATTTTCAATTGGGCTGGCACGCCGACCCCGAAGAAGAAAAGAAGCCGGAAAAAGTCATCCCGCGCATTCAGGCCATGCTGGGCGACGCGCGCCCCTTCGAATTGGAGTGGGTCAGCATCTATACCTTTCAGTGTCGCCGCATGAACGACTTTCGGCATGGCCGCGTCCTGTTTGTGGGCGATGCCGCGCACCAGGTGTCGCCCTTTGGCGCGCGTGGTGCCAACTCGGGCTTTCAAGACACCGACGCGCTCATGTGGAAGCTGGCCCTGGTCCTGCAAGGCCACGCCCCCGAAAAACTGCTGGACAGCTATGCCCAAGAGCGCGAGTTCGCTGCCGATGAAAACATTTTGAACTCC
>CAINMN010000028.1 GCA_903850735.1 uncultured Burkholderiales bacterium
GCCCTGGCCATGGAGCCGCCCATCAATGCGCACGCCGATGCCATTCGCGACGAGAAGCTCAAGGTGCTGCGCTCGCTCAAGCCCTGGACCCCACAGACCTTGGAAAACCATGTGGTGCGCGGCCAGTACACCGCTGGCCGCATCGGCGGCCAGGACGTGCCGGGCTACCGCGAGGAAAGCGGCGTGCAACCGCACAGCGGCACCGAAACCTTTGTCGCCTTGCGTGCAGAAATCGCCAACTGGCGCTGGGCCGGCGTGCCGTTTTACATCCGCACCGGCAAGCGCCTGGCCCAACGCGATGCCCGCATCGTGGTGAATTTCCGGCCGGCACCGCACAGCATTTTTCAAACGCCCACGGGCTGCGTGAACCAACTGGTCATCAAGCTGCAACCGCAAGACGGCCTGGAGTTGCACTTGCTGTCACAGGCCGAGTCGCGTGGCCAGAGTAACAGCATCAGCCTGGCCCCGGTCCAGCTCGACCTGGACTTTGACAAACGCTTTGGCGCTGGCCGCGTGGGGGCTTACGAGCGCCTGCTGTTGGACGCCATCGATGGCCGCCTGAACCTGTTTGTGCGCAGCGACGAACAAGAAGAGGCCTGGCAATGGGTCGAGCCCTTGCTGGACCACTGGCGCAAAGACGCGCAAGGACCACGCCCCTACGCCGCGGGCACCTGGGGACCCAGCGCCAGCAGCGCCATGATTGCGCGCGACGGGCATTGCTGGAACGAAGAGGCCTGAGTTTTTTCATCGGAGCACTGCCATGCTGGAACGCATCAAAGCCTGCCTGCCCTCTTTGCCCCCTGCGGAGCAGCGTGTTGGCAAACTGGTGCTGAGCGACCCGCGCAGCTTTGCCAAGCTGCCGGTGAGCGAGTTGGCCGACCGGGCCCATGTGAGCAAACCGACAGTGGTGCGTTTTTGCCGCAGCATTGGCTATGACGGCCTGTCCGACTTCAAGCTCAAGCTGGTGGGCAGCGTCAGCGAGGGCGTGCCCTTTGTGCACCGCAGTGTCGATGCCGACGACAAGATCAACGACGTCATGGTCAAGGTCATCGACAACGCTGTCGCCGCCTTTCTCAAATACCGCAACGATGCGAGCACGCCGGCCATCGACCGCGCCGCCGAGGCGCTGGTCGAGGCGCACCGCCAAGGCAAGCGCGTGGAGTTCTATGGGGTTGGCAACTCGGGCATCGTGGCGCAGGATGCGCAGCACAAGTTTTTTCGGCTGGGGCTCAACAGCATTGCCTACAGCGATGGCCACATGCAGGTCATGAGCGCCACCCTGCTGGGCCCCGGCGACTGCGCCGTGATTGTCTCCAACTCAGGGCGCACCCGCGACCTGATGGACGCCTGCGACATTGCGCGCCGCAAGGGCGCGTCCACCCTGGTCATCACCGCCAGCGGCTCTCCCTTGGCCTCGGCGGGCCATGTGCATCTGGCGGCCGATCACCCTGAGGGCTTCGACCGTTACAGCCCCATGGTCTCCCGCTTGCTGCACCTGTTGATCATTGACATTCTGGCCACCCGCGTGGCCTTGCGCATTGGCGCGCAGTTGCAGCCGCAGCTCAAGGAAATCAAGAATAACCTGCGCAACAAGCGGTATACCTGAACGCGCTAAAGTCGCGCCATGAAAAAAGTTCTGGTTCTGGGTGGGTCCGGTTTCGTTGGGCGCCACCTGTGTGAGGCACTCAATCGCCGCGGTATTCAGGTGACCGTGCCCACCCGCCGGCTGCCGGCGCGGCCGGTGCAAATGCTGCCTTTCGTCACCGTGGTGCGTGCCAATGTGCACGATGCCGACAGCTTGCGCCAACTGATCGCAGGCCACGACGCGGTGGTCAACCTGGTGGCCGTGCTGCACGGCGATGAAGCGCGCTTCGAGCAATTGCATGTCACCCTGCCCACCACGCTGGCCCAAGCCTGCCTGGCGGCCGGTGTGCGGCGGCTGGTGCATGTCAGTGCGCTGGGCGCCGATTTGCAAGGCCCCTCGATGTACCAGCGCAGCAAGGCCCAAGGCGAGCGTGCGCTGCAATCGCTGGCCAGCGCGCAGGGCTTGAATTTGACGATTTTGCGACCCAGCGTCATTTTTGGCAAAGACGATGCTTTCATCAATTTGTTCGCCAAACTGCAAAAAGTGTTTCCCTTGATGCCTTTGGCAGGTGCCCACACCCGCTTTCAGCCGGTATCGGTGCAGGACGTGGCACGCGCCCTGATGGCCACGCTGGACAACCCCCGCACGGCTGGCCAGGTCTACGAACTCGGCGGCCCCGAGGTGCTCACCTTGGCGCAACTGGTGCAGCACGCCGGTCGCTGGGCTGGGTGCGAGCGCCCCATCTTTCCCTTGCCCCACGCCGTGGCTTACCTGCAAGCCCTGGCCATGGAATGGGCCCCCGGCGAACCCTTGATGAGCCGCGACAACCTGGCTTCCATGCAAACCGACAACGTGTTGAGCGGGGGCCTGCCTGGGTTGGCGGAATTGGGGTTGGGGCGGGGCGAGAGCTTGCGTACGGCCTTTCCTCTGACCTAAGGTCATCGCAATGACGGGAGGGTCTACACTTCCCTTCATGGAAATTTACCTGGTCGGTGGTGCGGTGCGCGATGCGATGCTCGGCTTCGAGGGCGCCGATCGCGACTGGGTGGTCGTGGGCGCCACGCCTGAGGCCATGTTGGCGCAGGGTTACCAAGCGGTGGGCAAAGACTTTCCTGTTTTTCTGCACCCCCAAACCCACGAGGAATACGCCTTGGCCCGCACCGAGCGCAAGACCGCGCCGGGCTACCGCGGCTTTGTGGTGCACGCCGATCCCAGCGTGAGCTTGGTGGACGACCTCGCGCGGCGCGACCTCACCATCAACGCCATGGCGCGCTCTGCCAGTGGGGAATTGATCGACCCCTACGGCGGTGCACGCGATTTGACTGCACGCGTCTTGCGCCATGTCACTGAAGCTTTTCGAGAAGACCCGGTGCGCATTCTGCGCGTGGCCCGGTTTGCGGCGCGCTTTGCGCAGTTCACGGTGGCGGAAGACACGCTGCAGTTGATGCGCGACATGGTGCTGCACGGCGAAGTGGACGCCCTGGTCAGCGAGCGCGTCTGGCAAGAGCTGTCACGTGGCCTGATGGCCAGCCAGCCCTCGCGCATGCTGCAAGTGCTGCACGACTGCGGCGCGCTGGCGCGCTTGCTTCCGGAATTGGGCGATGGCTTGGCGCTGCACGCGTTGATTGACACGGCCGCCATGCAATCGGCGCCCTTGGAAGTGCGCTGGGCTGTGTTGTGTCATCGCCTGTCAGCGCCTGAATTGAGTGCCTTGTGCGA
>CAINMN010000029.1 GCA_903850735.1 uncultured Burkholderiales bacterium
ACCACCACGCGGTCGTGGGGCTCCATCACGGCGTAGTCAATGCTTTGCGAGCGGCAAGCGGCAAAGGCCTGTGCATCAGGACGCACAATACGGCCGTCCACTTTGGGGGTGGCCAAGGCGGCATGACAGCTTTGCAAAATGTCGGCAGCGTGCTGGGCCAGGGCTTTCAAAAGGGTGTCGGCGCGGCACAAAAAGATGCCGGCGTTCCACAGAACATCGCCTTGCAGCAACAAGGCGGCGGCTTTGTCGGCGTCGGGCTTTTCGATGAAGCGCGCCACCTGGCGTGCGGTGCCGACGTCGGCTGCGCCTTGGGCAATGTAGCCATAGGCCGTGCTGGGAAACGAGGGCGTCACGCCAAAGGTCACAATGGCGCCCGCTTCGGCCGCGGGCTCACCCGCGCGCACCATGGCGGCAAAGGCCTGGGCATCGGGAATGTGGTGGTCGGCAGGGCAAAACAACAAGAGCTCGTCAGGCTCAGCCCGCAATGCGGCCAAGGCCATGGCGGCGGCGGTGTTGCGCGCCACGGGCTCCAACACAATGGCCCCTGCCACGCCTGCACGGTCCATCGCCTCTTGCACAAAAAACCGGTGGTCTTCAGACGCTACGCACACCGCTTGGGGTTGCGCAGGGTTCAAGGCGGCAGCCCGTTCCAGCGTCAATTGCAGCAGGCTTTTGTCGCCCACCAGGGGCACAAACTGCTTGGGCAAGGCTTTGCGGCTCAGCGGCCACAGGCGGGTCCCCGATCCGCCACACAGGACCACCGGCGTCGTCATTCGGCGGCTTCCACGCCCATGACGGTGGCGCGAATCATTTCACGCAACAGCTTTTTCTCGGGGAAACTCAGGGTGCGCTCCAGCACCTTGCGCACGCGCAGCAACAGGTGGCGGTCCACTTCTTGTGGAATGCCGCGGCTGTTTTGCAACTCTTCGCGCAGGTCTTCGCGCAGGTCTTCTGGCTCTTCGTTCCACCAGGCGGTGACCACCTCTTGCAAGATGGGGCGAATGGCTTCAATGTCTTCTGCCGGTTGTTGGGGCGAGGGCAACAAGCCAACAGGGCCTGCGTGGCCCATGCGGGCTTGTGTGAGGTCGCGCATGGCCTGGCTGTGCAACACAATGCGCCGATCGGCCTGGGCCAACAGGCGCGTCCAGCCCGGGTCTTCCTTGCTCAATTGCGCCAGGTCGCGGGCCGACTCGTCGGCCAGAATGTGCACCGACAGGCCATGCAGTTGCGCCTCGTCCATCAGGGTCAGCAAGCGCTCGTCGTCGCTGGCCAGCACCACATGGTCGCAGGCCTGGCGCTCGGCGAGGCGCTTCAAATCGGCGCTGATGGCGCGCAGCAACGAGGCGCCGCCATCCACCTTGTGAGGCGCCACCACGCGCGCCACCTGGTCTTGCGGGAACTGGCCGTCTTGCGCGTCGGTGTACCAGTACACCCGCTGCAACTCGGCCTGCACGCCCCACTGCGCCAGCAAGGCCGACAGCACGGGCGCCAGGGCGTGGCGGTTCAGCGGCTCGCCATTGGC
>CAINMN010000030.1 GCA_903850735.1 uncultured Burkholderiales bacterium
AGACCAGGTTGGAGGTGAGCAGGTAATCCCCCATTTCGCGGGACTGGCGCACATAGCCACAGCGGGTCAAGTCGGCCAACAGGCGATGGGCCGCGCTTTTTGGAATGTTCAGGCGCTCGGCAATGGCGGCCAACTCCAGCCCCTCGCCATGGGCGCAAAGCAGCTCCAAAATTCCCAGCGTTCGCTCGAGCACACCGTTCATGGGGAAGGTTCCGTCAACAGCAAGGACCTCAGTTTAACTCAAATTGGAATCAAATTCAAAAGTTGAATATCGTTCCATTATTGGATAAACTCTCAGCCTTCTGAAGTCTTCCGGTAGATCGCATGCTCGACCAACTCAGCGGCGCCACGCGCGTTCATTTCATCGTGGGCGACCCGATCGCTCAAGTCAAATCGCCCTTTGGCGTCACCCAAGCCTTCGAGGCGCGCGGTCGCAATGCGGTGTGCATTCCCGCCCATGTGCGCAGCGCCGATTTGCGCCAGTGGCATGAGGGGGTGTCGCAGTCACACAACGTGGACGGCATCATCGTCACCGTGCCCCACAAACTGGCTTACCAAGCCTTGTGCGCCACCTTGTCGCCGCGTGCCGAATTTCTGCAGGCAGTGAACACGTTGCGGCGCAACGCCGATGGCAGCTGGCATGGCGACATGTTTGACGGCTTGGGCTATGTTCAAGCCCTGCTTGAAAAGGACTGCCAACTCGCAGGCCGCCGCGCCCTGCTGGTCGGTGCTGGCGGCGCCGGTTCCGCCATTGCCCACAGCCTGGTGGTGGCGGGGGTCAGCGAATTGGCCGTGCACGATGAAAACACGGCACGCCGCGACAGCCTGATTGGGCGCCTGAACTCGCTGAACCAAGGCAAAGTGGTCATCGGCTCACCCGATCCCAGCGGCTTTGACGTGGCCCTCAATGCCACGCCCATCGGCATGCAGGCCCAGGACCCGCTGCCCTTGCTGGCAGATCGCCTGAGCGCGACCACCTTTGTGGGCTGTGTCATCACCGCCCCAGCGGTGCCACCTCTGATTGCCCAAGCACGTTCCCTTGGCTGCGCCACCCTGACCGGTGCCGACATGTTTGCCAAAGTGCGCGACCTGATGGTCGACTTTCTGCTGGAGGCCTGAATGCCGCCAGTGAACACCTCGCTCGCTGCCCTGCCAGAAGATGCCCGCTTCGATGTGGTGGTGATCGGCTCGGGCGGCGCCGGTTTGTCTGCCGCTTTGTGCGCCGCCATCGACGGGGCACGGGTGCTGGTGGTGGAACGCACAAGCCACCTCGGCGGCACCACCGCCCTGTCGGCGGGCACCACCTGGGTGCCCTGCACCGAACGCGGCTTGAAAGTCCAGCCGGACGACACGCTGGCACGCGCCAGCCAGTTTTTAGACCTCGCCGTGGGCCCACGCGCCGATCGCCGTTTGCGCCAGGCCTTTTTGGACAACGGACCCGCCGCCGTGGCCAAGCTGGAGCATCACAGCGATGTGCAATACCAGGTGCGATCCCTGCACCCGGACTACCTGTCGGAGTTGGAAGGGTCGGCCCTGCGCGGGCGTGCCATCGAGCCCATTCCTTTTGACGGCCGCTTGCTGGGCCCTGCCCTGTCCTTGATTCGCCCCCCGATCCCAGAGTTCACCGTGCTGGGCGGCATGATGGTGGACCGTGACGACATCTTTCACCTGCTGCGACTGACGCAAAGCTGGGCCTCGTTCAAATACGCGCTGCGCATCATCACGCGGCACGCGCGGGACCGCTTGTTCTGGCCACGCGGCACGCGCCTGGTGATGGGCAATGCCTTGATCGGCCGCTTGCTGCTGTCACTGATCAAGCGCGGCGTGCACATCGTGACGGAGACGGAATTGACCGCGCTGGTTCAGGACGGTTCCGCCATCCAAGGCGTGGTGCTGACACAGACGCGCCAAGGCCAGACGGTGCAACGCCAGGTGCTGGCCACAGGCGGCGTGGTGCTGGCCAGTGGCGGCTTCAACAGACACCCGCAACGCCGCGGCGAGATGTTGCCCGGCGCCCACCCTGATTGGTGCCCTGCTGCGCCAGGCCACACCGGGCAGGCCCTGGACCTGGCCCTGCAAGCAGGCGCCGTCTTGGGCGACGGCGGCTTGAGCCACGCGTTCTGGGCACCGGTGTCCATTCGCCGTCGTGCCGACGGCAGTACCGCAGTCTTTCCCCATTTTGTGATGGACCGCGGCAAGCCCGGCATGCTGACTGTGAACCAAGCGGGCCGTCGCTTCTTGAACGAGTCCACCTCTTACCACCTGTTTGGCATCGAGATGCAAAAGCAGGCCGATGCCCCCAGCGTGCCCTCCTGGCTGATTTGCGATGCGGCCGCGCTCAAGCGCTATGGCCTGGGCATGGTGCGACCGGGTGGCAAGGGCTTGGCCCCTTTCCTCGCCGATGGCTATTTGATTCAAGCCAGCAACGTGGCCGACCTGGCACGACAACTCCAGATGGATGCGGCCGTGCTGCAAGCCACGCTGAGCGATTTCAATGCCATGGCCGACCAAGGGGTCGACACACAATTCCACCGAGGCACCACCGATTACCAACGCGCCAATGGGGACGCCAACTGGCCTGGCCCCAACCCCTGCTTGGGCGCTTTGCGCGAGGCACCGTTCTACGCGATCCGCCTCTACCCCGGTGACATTGGCGCCGCCACCGGCCTGCGCACCGACACCCATGCCCGCGCGCTCAATGCCCAAGGTCAGGCCTTGCCGGGCCTGTATGCCTGTGGCAATGAAATGCACTCCATCATGGGCGGCGTCTACCCGGCGCCCGGCATCACGATTGGCCCCGGCCTGGTGTTTGGCTACCTGGCGGCGCAGCATGCGTTGGCACGCGCGCAGGCATCGGTTTAGATGAACCAGATGCGCAAACGCAGGTAATCGACCAAGCGGTGGGTCGCACGCCACAGCAAATTGCGGTAACCCACATCA
>CAINMN010000031.1 GCA_903850735.1 uncultured Burkholderiales bacterium
GCAACCGGGCTTTGCTACACTTGGCAGACCATGTTCATCGTCCACAGCCACTCCAGCGCAGCCAGTCTGCCGAGCCATTCCCCTGCGGAAGGCCAGGGAGCCTGGCCCTGGCGTCGGCCAGCCTGACCCCATCGACTGTGCGGCTTGCCCGCCACCCGCGCCCGTTTTCATGCTCACCATGACCGGGCACTTGGATGAATGAAAAGCACCTCGCACGAGGTCGCTGAGCGCTGAGGAGGCGCTAGCCTGTGATCACCGAACTTGAATTTAAAAGCCTGGCCAGCCAAGGCTACAACCGCATTCCACTGATGTTGGAAGCTTTTGCGGATCTGGAAACGCCGTTGTCGCTTTACCTGAAACTGGCCCATACCAAGGACAACGGGAAATACAGCTTCTTGCTTGAATCCGTGGTGGGCGGCGAGCGATTTGGCCGTTATAGCTTCATAGGATTGCCGGCCCATACCTTGATAAGAGCCAGTGGCTTTGGCGCAGAGGCCAAGACAGAGGTCGTTCGGCAGGGTGTTGTGACAGAAAGTGCCTCAGGCAACCCACTGGACTTCATTGAGGCCTATCAAAAAAGGTTCAAGGTGGCGTTGAGACCTGGCTTGCCGCGTTTTTGTGGCGGCTTGGCCGGCTATTTTGGCTATGACGCTGTTCGATATATAGAGAAAAAACTCGAGAAAACCTGCCCACCAGATACTTTGGGTACGCCAGATATTTTGCTGTTGCAATGTGAGGAATTGGCGGTTATCGACAACCTGTCAGGCAAACTTTACTTAATTGTTTATGCAGATCCGGCGACGCCAGAAGCTTATGTCAGTGCCAAAAAGCGGCTGCGCGATTTGAAAGATCAGCTTAAATACTCGGTCAGCGCGCCCGTGGTGAAACCCAGTCAGTCTTATCCTGCTGAGCGAGACTTTGCCAAAGCCGACTACATTGCCGCCGTCGTGCAGGCGAAGAAGATGATCGCTGGCGGTGACTTTATGCAGGTTCAGGTAGGTCAACGCATCAAAAAGCGTTATACCGAAAGTCCGCTTTCCTTGTACCGGGCATTGCGATCCCTGAACCCAAGTCCGTATATGTATTTTTACAACTTTGGAGACTTCCATGTTGTGGGGGCAAGTCCAGAAATTTTGGTACGTCAGGAGCAAACCGAGGAGGGGGCCAAAGTCATTATTCGTCCATTGGCTGGTACACGCCCTCGAGGCGCAACACCAGAAAAAGACAAGGCTGCTGAGGTCGAGTTGATCAATGATCCCAAGGAACGTGCAGAACATGTCATGTTGATCGACTTGGCTCGAAATGACATTGGGCGAATTGCAAAAATTGGCTCGGTCAAAGTCACAGAAGCATTCGTGGTCGAACGCTACAGCCACGTCATGCACATCGTAAGCAACGTCGAGGGCGTTTTGAATGATGGAATGAGCAACATGGATGTTCTTAAAGCCACCTTTCCGGCCGGGACTCTGACGGGTGCCCCCAAGGTTCATGCAATGGAATTGATCGACAAGTTTGAACCCGTTAAAAGGGGGATTTATGGCGGAGCATGTGGTTACATCAGCTATGCAGGTGATATGGATGTGGCGATTGCCATTCGAACAGCCGTGATCAAGGACCAGACCTTGTACGTACAGGCCGCTGCCGGCGTGGTCGCCGATTCGGTGCCAGAAATGGAGTGGCTTGAAACCGAGCACAAGGCGAGAGCACTTTTGCGCGCGAGTGAGTTGGTCGAGGAAGGGCTGGAGTGAACATGGCTAAAAAA
>CAINMN010000032.1 GCA_903850735.1 uncultured Burkholderiales bacterium
CTCGCCCATACCACCCCAGCAAAACACGTTGCGGCACGGCCAGGGACTCACCCGTGTCCTCGCGCCAGGCGGCCTCGACCTCGAAACGAAAACGCCAACTGTCCTCATGCTGTTGCGGCAAGTCGCTCACCACGCCATGCAAGCGCAAAGTGAGGCCTTCCCAAGAGGGGTCTGCGGCCAGGGGATGGCGCCAAAGCGCTTGCGCGTTCATCCAACTCCAGGCGAGCCATGCCGCGCACAGGCAAGCCAACAGCCAAGTTCGCAGGGAAACACCTGGGACAAACGAAGATTTGCTGGTTTGGCGTTGGCATCGCCAGAGCGTGCCTGATGCGAGCAGTGACAAGGCCAAACTGGCCCAGCAGGCTTCGCTGCTGGGCAAAGTGCGTTGTTGCACATGCAGGCCTGCGGCCAACACCACGCCTGTCAACAAGGGCGTCAATCCAGGGCGATGAAAAAGCGTGCTCACCAAGCCTCCGCCAGGCACGGCGAAGGCAGGCTGATGAAGTCAGCCCTTGAAAACCGTGCGCAGCTCCGACTTTAGGCCGTCAGGCTTCAGCCGGCGCTATCGCAAATTTCTTTTTTGAGAACCGCCAGGTAGGTTCCAGGGCGGATGGGGGCTTCTTTGGTGCGCCACTCTTGGTCGTCTTGGGTGGCCACCTCGCGCCCCTTGCCCTGGGGCTTGTTGAAATAGCTGACCGACAGTTTCACCGCCATGTCGGTTTTGCAGTAAACGCGCCAGCGGACCATCGCGGATTGGTAGTTTTCACCATTGGGGGCTTTGGTGGCCTTGGACAGGTCCATCAGGGTCCAGGCATAACGGCTCACATGGACGGCTTTCACCGAATCCTTGTTCCAGAAATAACTGGTTTCTTCGTCCTTGTCGAGTTCGGCCCACTCTGCATGAACCGACGGCGACAACGCGCACAGCAGGGCCGCAACCACACCGCAGGCCCGCATTTTGTTCATCCCAACGCAACAAAATCGTTTCATCGTTCACAACCCATTCTTTTTCACAGAGCGTACATCGGCACGAACCCGCCCCAACTTGAACGCCACTGGCTCTAAACTAGGGCACTTGAGAGGATTTTTTTCATGAGCATATACCAAACACTTCAAGCGCTGAACATTCAATTGCCCCCGGTGGCCACGCCGGCGGCGGCCTATGTTCCTTTTGTGCAAACCGGAAATTTGGTCTTCATCAGCGGCCACATCGCCAAGCGCGAGGGCAAAGCATGGACAGGCCAACTGGGGCGCACCATGAGCACCGAAGAAGGCCGTCAGGCCGCTCATGCGGTGGCGATCGATCTGCTGGGCACCTTGCATGCCGCTTGCCAAGCCGCTGGCGGCGACCTGAACCGGGTGAAACGCATCGTCAAAGTGGTCAGCCTGGTCAACTCCAGCCCAGACTTCACCGAGCATCACCTGGTCACCAACGGGTGCAGCGAATTGCTGGGCCAAGTGCTGGGCGACGCCGGGCTGCATGCCCGCAGCGCGTTTGGCGTGGCCCAATTGCCCATGGGGGCGTGTGTGGAAATTGAGCTGGTGGCCGAGCTGAGCGCATGACCGCAGACCTCCTGCATGAACCGGCGCGCCAAAC
>CAINMN010000033.1 GCA_903850735.1 uncultured Burkholderiales bacterium
CGCGTGAGCTTCAGCGCATTCCAGGTGCGCGTTTGTTGCTGATCCCTGGCAGTGAAAACACATCCGGCCACGGGACCACGGGGCAGGCACGCTGGTGGAAAAAAGAACTCGCAGACCTCCTGCGCGAAGCCCCCCGCCGCACCCCCTGATGTCGTCATGGCGAGGCCCCGCAGGGGCCGCGGCAATCACTGTCCCCTTCACGACGCAGTTAAGATTGCTGCGAGGCTACGCTCTCTGCATTGACAGAGAGATCGCCGCGGCGCTGGCCGCCTCGCGATGACGTGTATTGACAGTGAAGGACAGCATGAAACACATTGGAATGATTGGCATTGGCCTGATGGGCCACGGGATTGCAAGCAACCTGGTCAAGCACGGACATCCGCTGCGGGTGTTGGAGCACGCGGGCAATCAACCTCTGGACGGCTTGAAGGCGCAAGGGGTCACCACCGCGATCACGCCGCGTGAGCTGGCAACGCAAGTCGATGTGTTGATTTTGTGCGTCACGGGCTCGCCCCAAGTGGAAGCCGTGCTCACCGGTCCCGATGGCGCCTTGCAAGGCCTGCGCCCGGGCACGGTGGTGATTGACTGCTCAACCGCCGTGCCTGCCTCCACAGAGCGCATGGCAGCGATGGTGCAAGCTGCTGGGGGGCGTTTCATCGACTCGCCCATGACCCGCACCCCCAAGGAGGCGGCCGAGGGCCGCTTGAAATTGCTGGTCGGCGGCGACAAGGCCTTGTTTGACGAATGCCGTCCCTTGTTGGCCTGCTTCGCCGAAAACATCACGCACGCCGGCCCGATTGGCGCAGGCCATCGCATGAAGTTGCTGCACAACTATGTGTCTTTGGGCTCGGTCACCCTGATTGCCGAAGCGGCCGCTTGCGCGCAGCGCGCCGGCATCGACCCGGCCACTTTTGTGCAGGTGCTGGGCGTAGGGGGCGGCTGGGGGGCGGCACTGGATCGCCTCAAGCCCTTTCTGACAGAAGGCGACAGCAATGGCTTGAAGTTCAGCATTGCCAATGCCCACAAAGACCTGAGCTACTACAACACCATGGCCGAGGACACGCATGCCGACCGCACCGTGGCCGAAGCCGTGCTGCGCACCCTGGCCCAAGCCAAAGAGGAGGGTGACCCGAACGCCTTCATGCCCGAGGTGGTCACGCGTCTCGTGGCACGCTAAGGGATTGGCGCCATGAAAAACACTTACGACATCGTGACCCTGGATGGGGACGGCATTGGCCCCGAGGTGTGTCAGGCCGCCATTCAGGTGTTGCGCGAAGCCTGTGGTTCGAGCCTGCTGCGTTTTGCCTCGCATGAGGGGGGCGCAGGCCATTACCAGCGCAGCGGCTTTGTGTTGCCGAACGACACCTTTGAAGCCTGTCGCAGCGCCGATGCCACTTTGCATGGCGCCGCCGGCATCCCAGGGGTGACCTATGCCGATGGCACGGAAGTGGGCAACGACCTGCATCTGCAATTGCGCTTCAAGCTCGATTTGTTTGCCAATGTCCGACCGATTCGCCTCTACCAAGGCGTGAAGTCCACCCTGGCCGATTGGAAAGCTGGCCAAATTGATTACGTCATCGTGCGTGAGAACACCGAAGGCCTGTATGCCAGCCGAGGCGCGGGCGTGAATTTGCGCGATGAACTGGTGACCGACACCTTGGTCATGACCCGCAAGGGCGTGGAGCGCGTGGCCAAGTTTTCCTTCGACCTGGCGCGTCGTCGCCACGGTGCGCCGCGCGATGGCAAACGCCGTGTCACCGTCTGTGACAAGGCCAACATTCTCAAGACCTACGCCTTTTTCCGCGCTGTGTGCACCGAGGTGGCCGGCCAGTACCCGGATGTGGAGATCGACTACGCCTATGCCGATGCCATCACGGTGCACATGCTGAAGAAACCCGATTTTTACGATGTGATCGTTGCTGAAAACATGTTCGGGGACATCATCTCCGACCTGGGCGCTGGCACAGTCGGCGGCTTGGGCATGGCGCCCTCGGCCGAACTGGGTC
>CAINMN010000034.1 GCA_903850735.1 uncultured Burkholderiales bacterium
CCATTGCCGTCGGCTTGGCATGTGGTGCACCATGTGGGGCAAAAGCTTTCGCCGGTGGCGCAGGCCTTTCAAAGTCACCTTCTGTCGGAGATTCAGAAGGGCAAGTTTCAGAAGTTCACCCGATGAGGCGTCATCCTATGGTCAAGGGGTTCAAAACTTTCGGATTCAGTATGTTGCTGATGCTGCATGCCTTGGCTTGGGCCGATGCATCCCCGCCTTTGCAGGCCATCGCCAGCTTGGATGTGCAACGCTATTTGGGGCGTTGGTATGAAATTGCCAAATTCCCCAATGTGTTCCAAAAACAATGCGTGGCCGATACCTCTGCGCAGTACGCGCTCCAACCGGATGGCAGTTTGCGCGTGCTCAACCAGTGCCGCAACAGTGCGGGCGAGATGGTGCAGGCCGTTGGCCAGGCCAAGCAGACAGGCCCTGCCGACTCGCCCAAATTGCGGGTCCGCTTTGCGCCGGATTGGCTCTCTTTTTTGCCCTTTGTGTGGGGCAATTACTGGGTGATCGACCTGGACGCATCGTATGCTTTGGCCGCAGTGAGTGAGCCTGGCCGCGATTACCTGTGGATCTTGTCGCGCACGCCCTCGGTCGAGCCTGTGGTCTACGATGCACTGCTCAAGCGTTTGGCCCAGATGGGGCTGGACATCGCTAGACTGGAAAAATCGCCTCAAGCTTTTACCCTTCGGAGTCCTTCATGAACCACGCTGTTCTCACCGTTCTCATTGCTGGCCTGTTGCCCATTGTGTGTGCAGGCATTGCCAAATGGGGCGTCAAAAACTATGACAACCATCAGCCCAGAAGCTGGCTGGCGCTGCAAGAAGGCTACCGTGCCCGCGCCAATGCCGCTCAGGAAAACAGTTTTGAGGCTTTCCCCCTGTTTGCCGCGGGCGTGGCCCTGGCGCTTTGGCGTGAAGTGGATGCGCAGGCCATAACGCAGTGCGGCTGGTTCTTTGTGGCCATGCGGGTGGCCTACATCTACTGCTATGTGGCCGACCGCGCCACCTTGCGCTCCCTGGTCTGGTGTCTGGGGCTGGCGGCTGCGGTGCGTCTGTATGTGCTGGCGCTCTGAGCGGCGTCAGCCTGGCAAAGCGATCACGACGCCGGACTCTTCCACCGTGGCGCAGACCGTCATGCCTGTTTGAAGCCCGCTCTGGGGTGGTGCAAAGCCGACCCATTGATGGCCTGAGCGGGTTTGGATGGACACCTCGCCCCCTTGGCGGCTGCGACTGACGCGGGTCACCTGGCCGTCGATCAGGTTCAGGCCATCTTGCGCTTTCAATTTCAAGCCGACCTTGACGCCCGTCGCCTTGCAAAGCGCCAAGACGCGCATGTTGGGCACCAGGCCCAACAGTTGCACGCTTTCTTGAGTGATGCGGGCGGCGATGCGCAGACCCTCGCCAAGGTCGAGCAGGACTCTGACGGTGGCGCCTGCTTTCTGAAGCTTGTGAACGGTGCATGGCAGGTTGTTGCGCATGCTGGTGCGTAGCCCCAGACCTTGCAGGTTGGGTGCTTTGTTGTCGGAAGGCGTGTTTTTCTGGAGTGCGGCCAAAACGGCGGATCGGGCCTGGGCCAATTTTTCAGCGCCTTGCAGCACCTGCAGACCTGCCTGGGTCAACTGGGCGCCGCCGCCGCCGCTGCCGCCCACCACTTTTTCAATCAAGGG
>CAINMN010000035.1 GCA_903850735.1 uncultured Burkholderiales bacterium
GGCAACCATGACTTCTATTTGGTGCTGTTTCACGGCGGCACCTTCTACATCAACGATGGCAAACCTGTGCCCGCGCTGATTGGTGAGACCATTCGCAATTTGACTGAGATTGCACCGACGCTTTACTACGACGTGCCCATTGGTCTTGAGCTCATTGCCGCCGAAATGAAAACCAACGCTGCGCTGCGCAAGAATCTTCTTTCCCGCTTGCGTATGTTTTTCTATGCAGGTGCTGCGCTGGCACAACCTGTCTGGGATGCACTTTACGAAATTGAAGAACAAGAATTGGGCTACCGCATTCCCATGACATCAGGTCTGGGCATGACAGAGTCTGCGCCTTTCGGACTTTTCGTCACCAACCTGTATGTACGGGCTGGCGATCTAGGGTTGCCATCAGCTGGTTTGGAACTCAAACTGGTTCCCCTTGGCGACAAGCTCGAGGTACGCTACCGCGGCCCCAACATCACGCCGGGTTACTGGCGAAGACCCGAGGCTACCAGCGAAGCTTTTGACGAAGAAGGCTTCTTTAGAACGGGTGATGCTGTGCGCTGGATCGACGACGATAACATTCACCGCGGCCTCAAATTTGATGGCCGCGTGGCCGAAGACTTCAAGCTCGTGACGGGCACCTTTGTCAGCGTGGGCCCCATGCGCGCCAAGATTATTGCGGCAGGCGCTCCCTACCTGCAAGACGCAGTGATCACGGGTCTTAACCAGCGCGATGTGGGTGCCATTCTCATCCCTGCCCTGATTCCCGCCCGCAAGGCACTGGGTCTTCCCGACAATGCCACCTTGGCAGATGTTGCCACCCATCCAACCATGCGTTTCGCCATGCAGGACATGTTGAACAAACTTGACAAAGATTCAACGGGCTCTGCATCCCGCGTAGCCCGAGCCGTGGTTCTCACTGATCCGCCCAACATTGACAAAGGCGAGATCACCGACAAAGGTTCTATCAATCAGCGAGCCGTGCTCAAGGAGCGCTCGGAATTGGTCGAAGCCCTGCACACCGATCAGGTTGCAGGCATTTTGAAGCCCCAGTAGTTTTTATCCAGTTTCATTTTTAACACCACCCCTAAAGGAGACAATCCAAATGACAACCCGCCGCCAAATCCTGAAGGCTGCTACGGCCTCTTCCTTGCTCGGCCTCAGCCCACTCACGGGCCTGACGCAAAACCGCGTTGAAACCTTGCGAATCATTGTTGGCTTTCCGCCTGGAGGCACAACCGATGCTTTTGCGCGACGTGTGAGCGACAAGCTTCGGGGTAGCTATGCCAACACCGTTTTGGTTGACAACAAGCCAGGTGCCGGTGGACAAGTAGGTGTCGTGACACTGAAAAATGCCCCTGCTGACGGCGCACACATTCTTTACACGCCGGCCTCCATGCTCACGATCTTCCCCCACTCTTACACCAAGTTGGGCTATTCACCGTCTGAGATCACGCCCATTGGCCTAGGCCATTCAACAGACCACGGCTTTGTTGTGGGTCCTGCCGTTCCAGACTCTGTCAAAAACCTAAAGGATTTTATTGAGTGGTCCAAGGCCAATCCAGGAAAAGCCTCCATCGGTAACCCAGGAGCTGGCTCGATGCCACATTTATTGGCAGGCCGTCTGGCAATGCTAGCTGGTACCCAGTTCATCAACGTGCCATTCCCAGGCTCTGGTCCTGCCATTCCTCAGGTCCTAGGCGGTCAGTTGGCCGGCATGTCCTCGCCGCTAGGTGATTTTGCACAGCATTACAAGGCTGGCAAAGTGCGCGTGTTGGCCACATCTGGTCCAGATCGCTCACCCTATACACCTGATGTGGCCACATACCGCGAGCAAGGATTCGGCGAGCTGGTCGTTCGTGAATGGTTTGGTTTCTTTGCACCTGCCGCAACGCCAGACAACGTCAAGGAAGCCCTGAATGCTGCGTTGCGCAGTGCCATGAGCCAACAGGA
>CAINMN010000036.1 GCA_903850735.1 uncultured Burkholderiales bacterium
AAGCGCTTGCATCGCGGCCTGGCCAGCGGGCTTTTTCAGGTCGATGACGATGCTTTTTTTGTTTCGATTCACTCCCAGAAACACCGGCGACATGCCGCGTTCCGTGGTCGGGCCGGTTTGTCGGGTGGAGTCGCCCTCGGGAGGTTCCACCTTGATAACTTCGGCGCCAAAATCCGCAAGCCATTGGCTGGCATACGGTCCCATGAGCACGGCGCTTGCGTCGATCACGCGGATGCCTGTCAGCGGTAAACGGCTCATGTCAGTGGACCCCCATGACTTCAATGCGAATTTCTTCGGTGAGCCGGGCCTTCAATTCGGCAAAGGGCGGCGTGGTCTTGACAGAATAATGGCGCGGGTAGGCCAAGGGTACCGGCCAGTCGCATTTGATGCGGCCCGGACGGGCGCTCATGACCACCACCCGGTTGCCCATGAAGATGGCCTCATCGATGTCATGGGTGACAAACAGAACCGTCTTGCGCTCGGCTTCCCAGATGTCTTGCAGCAACTCTTGCATCATCTCGCGGGTTTGGTGGTCCAAGGCGCCAAAGGGCTCGTCCATCAGCAAAATGCGCGGGTTGTTGGCCAGGGCGCGTGCCAAGGCGGTGCGTTGTTGCATGCCGCCAGACAATTGCTTGGGAAAATGTTGCTCGAAGCCCTTCAAGCCCACCTTGCCAATGAAATGGGCCGCAATTTCGCGCTGTTCGGCTTGCGGCATGTTTTTTTCCCGCAAGCCAAAGCACACATTTTGTTCCACGGTGAGCCATGGAAAGAGGGTGTAACTTTGAAACACCATGCCACGGTCCGCGCCTGGGCCTGACACGGTTCGCCCATCGAGGGTGATGGTGCCGGTGGTGGGCGTGTCCAGGCCCGCGACCATGCGCAGCAAGGTGGATTTGCCACAGCCTGAGGGGCCCAGGATGGTGATGAAGTCGTTCTCTGCCACGGAAAAATCTGTGGCCAGCAAAGCCTGTGTGCTGTGGCCTTGCGAGACAAAGGTCTTGCTGACTTGCGAGATCTGAAGAATGGTCATGGATCAGGCCAATCGTGCCCAGGGGAACAACCAGCGGTTGAACGATTTGAAAACAAAGTCGGTCACCAGTCCGATCGCACCAATCACAATGATGCCGAAAATGATCTGATCGGTGGCCATCAGGGCTTGGCTGTCGGTGATCATGTGGCCGATGCCACTGGACGCGCCAATCAGTTCCGCCACGATCACATAGGTCCAGGCCCAGCCCAAAACCATGCGAAGGGTTTCGGCAATTTCGGGTGCTGCACTGGGCAGCAACACGCGCGTGACCACGCCACGGTCTTGCGAGCCCCAGGTGTAAGCGGCTTCGACCAGGTCGCGCCGGGTGTTGCCCACCGACACCGCGATCATGAGCACCAACTGAAAGAAAGAGCCAATGAAAATGACGGCGAGCTTTTGCGTCTCGCCAATGCCTGCCCACAAGATCAGCAAAGGAATAAAGGCAGACGCCGGCAGGTAGCGGGCAAAGCTCACGAAAGGCTCAAAGAAAGCCTCCACCGGCTTGTAGGCGCCCATCAGCACACCCAGCGGCACAGCCAGCAAGGCGGCAATGACAAAGCCGCCCAGCACGCGCCAAACGGTCATGCCAATGTCTGCTGCAAAGCCTTGGTTGAGCAGCAAGTCCAGGCCAGATCGCACCATGGTGATGGGATCGGCCAGGAAGGTTTTGGACACATAGCCACCCAGGGTGGCAAAGGCCCACACCGCGAAAAACAACACGAAGAAAGCAATCCCCAGCACGACGCGCGTGCCAGGGGAGACAGCTTGCAAAGGACGCATGCGGCTTACTTGAGGAAGCGTGTGTCTGCCAGCTTGCTCAAGTCAGGAATCTGCTTGATGATGCCAACTTCCAGCAACAAATCTGCGGCCTCTTTGCTGAACTGGGCATGCTCGCCCGCAAAGAACTTTTGGTTGGCGGCGCGGTCTTGCCAGCGCAGGTACTTCTGGCTCGCCTCGAATTTGTCGGCGGGTTGTTTCACATCGGCGCCCATGATCTCAAAGCTCTTCGCCGGCTCTTTGGCAATCATCTCCAAGGCCTCGAAGTAGCTGTCGGCCAGGGCTTTGGCAGCTTTGGGGTTGTCCGCCAAAAACTTGGGCGTGCAGCCAAAGGTGTCCATGATCATGGGGTAGTCCAGCGTGGTGGCAATGATCTTGCCGGCTTCCGGCTTGGCGCGCACCGCACCCAGGTAAGGCTCATAGGTCATGGCCGCATCAATGCCGGCGGTGCCGGCAATCATGGCGTTGGCAGCCGCTTGGGGTTCCAGGTTGACCACTTTCACGTCTTTCACAGACAGGCCGTTTTTCTTCAGCATCCAAGCCAGGGTGAAGTAGGGCGCCGTGCCAGGCGCGCTGGCGGCAATGGTTTTGCCTTTCAAGTCACTGATTTTTTGAATGTCGCCTTTGACCACCATGCCGTCGGCACCATAGCTTTTGTCCAGCTGGAAAATTTGGGTGGTGGCCACACCGTTGGCATTCCAGACCACCCAGGTTTCCACGGTGGTGGCGGCGCATTGCACGTCACCGGAGGCGATCGCCAGGTGGCGGTCTTTTTGGGGAATTTTTTTCAGGGAAACATCCAGGCCATTCTTCTTGAAGATGCCCGCTTCTTTGGCCAGGGTCAGCGGCGCAAAGCCGGTCCAGCCAGAGAAGCCAATGCCCACCTTGGTTTCTTGTGCCGAGGCGGCGCAGGCAATCAAGGCGGAGAGGGTGAGGGTAGCCAGTTTTTTCATGAAAACTCCTAGGTCAAGGTGGAAGGGTCAGGATTCAATCTCAAGAAGAGAGCATGGGCAGTTGCAAATGGTTTTCTTTTGCACAAGCCAAGGCCTCATCGTAGCCTGCATCGGCATGGCGCATCACGCCCGTGGCCGGGTCATTGAACAGCACCCGCGCCAATTTTTCATCGGCCTGGGTGGTGCCATCGCAAACGATGACCACGCCCGCATGCTGAGAATAGCCCATGCCCACGCCGCCACCATGGTGCAAGCTGACCCAGGTGGCGCCACTGGCCGTGTTCAGCAAGGCATTGAGCAAAGGCCAATCGCTCACGGCGTCGGAGCCATCGCGCATCGCCTCGGTTTCACGGTTGGGGGATGCAACCGAGCCGCTGTCCAAATGGTCACGGCCAATCACGATGGGGCCTTTGAGCTCGCCCTTGCGGACCATCTCATTGAACGCCAAGCCTGCGCGGTGGCGCTCGCCCAGGCCAATCCAGCAGATGCGCGCTGGCAGGCCTTGGAAGCTGATGCGCTCTTCGGCCATGTCCAACCAGCGGTGCAGGTGCTTGTGTTCAGGAAACAGCTCCTTCATCTTGGCGTCGGTCTTCAGGATGTCCTCGGGGTCACCACTGAGGGCCACCCAGCGGAAGGGGCCCACGCCTCGGCAAAACAGCGGCCGAATGTAGGCGGGCACAAAGCCGGGATAGTCGAAGGCGTTGGCCACGCCAAAATCTTTGGCCACCTGGCGCAGGTTGTTGCCATAGTCCACGGTGGGAATGCCCATGTGGTGGAAGTCCAGCATGGCGCGCACATGGGCCACACAGGATTCGCCTGCAGCCTGTTTCAATGCGGCATGTTGTGAGGGGTCCTTCTGGGCGGCTTGCCAGCGCTCGATCGTCCAACCTGCAGGCAAGTAGCCATTGATGATGTCATGTGCCGAGGTTTGGTCTGTCACGATGTCAGGCCGCAGGCCGCCTTGTTGCGCACGCTTGACCAGTTCGGGCAGAAGCTCTGCGGCATTGCCACAGACGGCAATGGACACGGCTTCTTTGCGCTGCGTGTGGTGGGCAATCCATTGCAGGGCTTCGTCCAGATTCGCCGCTTGTTTGTCCACATAGCGTGTGCGCAGCCGGAAATCGATGCGAGACTGTTGGCACTCAATGTTGAGCGAGCAAGCGCCCGCAAAAGTGGCGGCCAAAGGCTGTGCACCCCCCATGCCGCCCAAGCCGGCGGTCAAAACCCAGCGACCCGACAGGTCGCCATGGAAGTGTTGGCGACCTGCTTCCACAAAGGTTTCGTAGGTGCCCTGGACGATGCCTTGGCTGCCAATGTAAATCCAGCTGCCAGCGGTCATCTGGCCGTACATCATCAAGCCTGCGCGGTCCAGTTCGTTGAAATGTTCCCAGGTGGCCCATTTGGGCACCAGGTTGGAATTGGCAATCAGCACCCGAGGCGCGCCAGGGTGGGTGCGAAACACACCCACCGGTTTGCCCGATTGCACCAACAGGGTTTGATCGGGCTGGAGTTTGCGCAGCGAATCCAGAATGGCATCGAAGCAGGCCCAGTTGCGCGCCGCTTTGCCAATGCCGCCGTACACCACGAGTTCATCGGGGTTTTCTGCCACGGCCGGATCCAGGTTGTTCTGGATCATGCGGTAGGCCGCCTCGATTTCCCAGTTGGCGCAATGCAAGGTGCTGCCATGCGGCGCCCGCACAGGTCGCGCCTTGGCATTCAGGTGTTGTGACAAGGACAAGTCGGACATAGGGATTTCCCTTAATTTGGCATTCGTGTCATGAGATGCTAGTTGTCTATACAACTTGTGTCAACTGCGGTAAGCTCGCATGCCATGGGCTCTTCCAAAACGCCGATCTACGATCAGGTCAAAGCTTTTGTCCGGCAACGCATCAGTCAAGGTTTGTGGAAACCTGGCGACCCTGTGCCCAGCGAAAGCGCGTTGATGCACCAGTTCGGGGTCAGTCGCATGACGGTCAACCGGGCTTTGCGCGAATTGGTCTCCGAAGGCTTGGTGCGCCGAGTGCAGGGCTCGGGGACCTTTGTGGCCGAGCTGTCCAGAATTTCATCCCGCCTGGAAATTCGCGACATCTGCGAAGAGGTGACCGAGCGCGGGCACCTTTATGCGGCACGCGTGCTGAAGGCGCAAAAGCAAAAGGCCACGGCGGAGTTGGGTCATCAATTGGGTTTGCGTTCCGGCGCGACGGTGTTTCATTCGCTGGTGATCCATTTCGAAAATGGTATTCCCATCCTGTACGAAGACCGTTATGTGAACCCCGCGGCCGCCCCGGATTATTTGTCGGCCGATTTCACCCAAGTCACGCCCACGCGGCATTTGCTGGAGCATGCGCCCTTGACCGAGGCAAGTTATTCTATCGAGGCCAGTTTGCCCTCTGCAGAAGAAGCGCGCCACCTGAAAATTGCTCGTTCGGAGCCTTGCTTGGTGGTGGTCAGGCGCACGGTCAGTGGCCCCCGAGTGGCCAGTTTGGGACGTCTGGTGTACCCAGGCAGCCGCCATAATTTTGCTGGAAATTTTCAGGCATGACGGCTGCCCCCTTGTCCTGGCACATTCGGAGTTTGGCCGATGCCGAGCCAGTGCCCTGGCGCAACGGCGGCGGGATCACCCGCGAGTTGGCCGCAGGGCCCGATGCTGCTGCGTGGCGCTGGCGGATTTCTGTGGCCGAAGTGGCCCAGGATGGGCCTTTTTCGCATTTTCCGGAGGTGGACCGTTTTTTTGCGGTGATCAGCGGTGCCGGTGTGCGCTTGACCTTTCCTGACCAGTCGGTCGTGTTGACCGCTCAGGATGAACCCTTGTCTTTTTCAGGGGCGTCAGCTTGTGACTGTCGCTTGTTGTCCGGCCCCACAGTGGATTTCAATTTGATGAGTCAAGGCTTGCATGCCAAACTGGTGAGATGTCTGGATGGGAAGCAGGATGTCAAGGCGCAAGCTTCTGACATCCTGGGTTTTTATGCCATTGATCCGCTTCAGATCATCAGCCAGGACGCAAGCTTGGAAGTCCCCGCGCACACCCTTTGTTGGCATGTGGCGACCCATGCGCTTGAGCTTCAGGGAAAGGGCGCATCGTTTTTGGCCTGGTCTTTGTCTTCACATCCTGCGTCTTGAGGGTTCACATGCACACGCTTCATGTTTGGTCTAACTGTGACATGGCCACATGTCAATCGGATGCCACCGATGGCTACGGCTTGATACGCGATGGGGCCCTGGTCATTGAGGGGGAGACTTTGGCCTGGGTCGGGCCACGCGCACAGTTGCCAGTGAAGTACCGCGAGCCCCATGTTCAGCAGCATGACGCTCAGGGGGCCTTGCTGACCCCGGGGCTGATCGACTGTCATACCCACTTGGTCTATGGCGGTCAACGCGCCAATGAGTTTGAGCTTCGCTTGAATGGCGCCACATATGAAGAAGTGGCGCGTGCCGGCGGCGGCATTGTCTCCACGGTGCGTGCCACCCGCGAAGCGGACGAAAGCACCTTGGCCCAGCAAAGTCAGCGTCGCCTGAATGCCTTACTGAGGGAGGGTGTGACCACCGTTGAAATCAAGTCGGGTTATGGCCTGGCCCTTGAGCATGAAGCCAAATGTCTGCGGGTGGCCCGTGCTTTGGGGCAACAAAACCCCGTGACGGTGCGCACCACTTTTCTGGGTGCCCACGCTGTGCCGCCAGAGTTCGCAGGTCGCCCGGACGACTACATCGATGCTGTGGTGGCCATGATGCCAACTTTGGCAAAAGAGGGCCTGGTCGATGCCGTGGACGCCTTTTGCGACAGCATTGGCTTCACGCCGGCGCAAACTGAACGTGTCTTTGCGCAAGCCAAGCGCTTGGGCTTACCGGTGAAGCTTCATGCCGAGCAATTGAGCGACAGCGATGGCGCCGCATTGGCAGCGCGTTACCAGGCCCTGAGTTGCGATCACCTGGAATGGCTGAGTGAACGTGGTGCTCAAGCCATGTCGCAAACGGGCACGGTGGCGGTGCTCTTGCCTGGCGCTTTCTACTTTCTGCGAGAAACACGCTTGCCCCCGATCAATTGGTTGCGAAAACACCAGGTGCCCATGGCCATTTCGACTGATTGCAATCCCGGCAGTTCGCCATGCACTTCGCTGTTGCTGATGCTGAACATGGCCTGCACCTTGTTTCGCATGACGCCCCAAGAAGCCTTGTTGGGCGTGACCCGCCATGCTGCCCAAGCCCTTGGGTTGACCGACCGTGGCAGCTTGGTGGCGGGTCAGCGAGCCGATGTGGTGTTTTGGGACGTTCAATCACCGGCAGAGCTTTGTTATGCCATGGGCGCCAACCCACGACGTCAAACGCTGCTGGCCGGCGCGGCGGTCCAAGTTTGAAAGGAAGCCAAGAGCATGACAACTGTCTACGATTTGCACCCAGGCCGCGTGCCACTGTTGGTGAGCATGCCGCACATTGGCACCCACATCCCTGAAGAGCTGCGCTCAGGTTTTGTGCCCAGGGCGCTGGACACCGAAGATGCCGACTGGCATCTGGACCTGCTGTACAACTTTCTCGAAGACTTGGGGGCCAGCGTGTTGAAGCCCCACTGCGCACGTTACGTCATCGACCTCAACCGGCCGCCCGACGACACGCCCATGTACCCCGGGGCCTCCAACACCGAATTGTGTCCCACACGTTTCTTCACGGGTGAACCGTTGTACCTGGATGGGGCAGCACCGGATGCCGCAGAGCAATTGCGTCGACGCCAACGCTATTGGCAGCCTTACCACGACGCTTTGCAATCTGAATTGCAGCGCTTGTTGGCGCTTCATGGCCGGGTGCTGCTGTGGGACGCCCACAGCATCCGCAGCGAGCTGCCTTGGTTGTTTGAAGGCAAGTTGCCCGACCTGAACATTGGCACCGCACAGGGACGCTCGGCCGATGACCGCATCACCGCCGCCGTGGTGCAAGCCTGTGCCCCCGCTGACTTCATGACACATGTGGTCAATGGCCGGTTCAAAGGGGGCTACATCACGCGCCACTATGGCCGGCCCGAACAAGGAATTCACGCCGTACAGCTTGAAAAATGCCAGTCGCTCTACATGCAAGAAACGGCACCTTATGCCTATTGGCCTGAGGTTGCCGCGCGCATGCAACCCACCTTGCGGGCCATGGTCCGTGCCGCCTTGGACGCCTTGCAGGCGCTGCCCTCATGAAGTGGCTGGCAGAGCACGCTTGGGTGGACGGGGCATGGGCCTCCCAGGTTTTGTTGGAAGCGGACGCCAGCGGGCATTGGCAGCGCGTTCAAGCCCAGGCGACGCCTCTGGAAAGCCAAGGTGCCCAGCCGCTGGGCACGGTGCTGCCCGGCATGACCAATGCGCACAGCCATGCCTTTCAAAGGGCTATGGCGGGTTTGGCGGAACGCAGTGACCGAGCGCAAGATGATTTTTGGTCTTGGCGCGAACGTATGTACCAAGTGGCCTTGCGCATTGGCCCCGATGCGCTGGAAAGCGTTGCAGCGTGGTTGTACGCTGAAATGCTGCGCGCCGGTTACACCCAGGTGTGCGAGTTTCATTACGTCCATCGAGACCCACAAGGTCATGCTTATGCTGACCCGGCGGAGATGGCTTGGGCTCTGGTGCGCGCTGCACAGCGCACCGGCATGGGCCTGACCCTGTTGCCCACCGTTTACATGCGCCAGGGGTTTGGGCAAGACAGTTTGAACGATACACAGCGTCGGTTTCGCGCAGACCCTGACTTTGTGCTTGAGGTCCAAGCCCGCTTGGCCCAGCACGCCAAAATTCACAGGCCAGGCTTGCTTCATTCGGGGGTGGCCCTGCATTCTCTGCGCGCTGTGCCGCTCAGTGCCCTGCGGGATGTCGATCAAGCCTTGCCGCAAGCGCCCTTGCACATCCACGTCGCCGAGCAAGACAAGGAAGTGCAAGACTGTTTGGCCCACCATGGTCGTCGTCCCATTGAATGGCTTGCAGAGCAGCTGCCCTTGAATGCGCGCTGGCATCTCGTGCATGCAACCCATGCCACACCGCAAGAGCTGCGTCTTTTGCAGCAAAGCGGTGCCACCGTGGTGTTGTGTCCCACCACCGAAGCCAATTTGGGCGATGGCCGATTTGATTGGGTGACCGCCTTGTCTCTGGGCCTCAAAGGCTCGGTGGGCACCGACAGCCATGTGAACCGCAATTGGACCGAAGAGCTGCGCTGGCTCGAATACGTGCAGCGCTTGCAATGGCAGCAACGCAATGTGAGCTTGCTGCACCAGGTGGGGGAGACCGCGGGGCAATTGTTCAATTGGGCGTTGGACGGTGGCGCGGCGGCCAGTGGCCTGCCTTTGCGGGGCTTGGCCGTGGGCCAGCGTGCCGACATGGTGGAGTTGGACCTGTCGTCGGATGCCTTGCTGGGCGTGCCAGCCGCGCATGTGCTTGACGCCTGGGTGTTTTCCACGCCATCATCGAATGTGAGACGCGTTTTTGTGGGAGCGCAAGCCGTGCCGGATCGGCGCGCAGAGCTGGCTCCCGGTTTTGTTCAGGCCATGGCGTCCTTGCTGTCCTGAGCCCTTGGTTTGATGCACAGGAGCTGATGCGATGCTGGACCCCCAGGCCCAAGAACTCTTAAAACTCATCGTGGACCGTGGCGTGCCACCCGTCGAAACGCAGACGCCTGTGGAGGCGCGCGAGTCTTACCGTGCTCGGCGCTTGTTCACGCAACCGGACCCGCCGCCCATCTGGGGCGTTCGCGACCACACGGTGAGCACGCCAGAGGCCAGTTTTCAAGTCAGGGAGTACCAGCCGACCGACCGCGATGGCGGGCCCATGCGGCCGGCGCTGGTTTATTTTCACGGCGGTGGATGGACCATTGGCGACTTGGATACACATGACACACTGTGCCGAACCTTGAGTTTGGAAACAGGCTATGTGGTGGTTTCGGTGGATTACCGCATGGGACCGGAGGTCCGTTTCCCGGCAGCTTACAACGACTGCCTGGCGGCCTTTCAATGGACTGTTCGCCATGCGGACGCGCTGGGAATCGACCCCAAGAGGATTGCGGTGGGCGGCGACAGTGCCGGCGGCAACCTGGCGGCCGCCGTGTCACTGGGCTTACGGGGTCAAGCCGTGACACCGGCTTATCAGTTGCTGATTTATCCGGCGGTGGACATGCATTGCCGTGCACCCTCACACACTCACAATGGGCAAGGCTATTTGCTCACCAAAAATTCCATCACCTGGTTTGTTGGCAACTACTTGGCGAAGCCTCAGGATGCCGATGATTGGCGGGCGTCGCCTCTGCTGGCGAAGTCGCATGCTGATTTGCCGCCGGCCTTGGTGCTGACCGCAGGCTTTGACCCTTTGCGGGACGAAGGCCTGCAATACGCCGATGCCTTGTCACAAGCCGGTGTAGCCACCGAGTACATCTGTTTTGAGCGACAGATTCATGGCTTTATCACCATGGGCCGTGTGCTGCGAGAGTCCAACACGGCGGTGAGCTTGTGCGCTCAAAGCTTGCGGCGGGCCTTGGGTTGATCGCAGCTTGAGTGTGGCCAGTGCGTCGTTCATGACGCACAGCATTTCTCGCCCGTGGCCTTGCGATACAAAAAAGGGCGTCTGTTCGGTGTTGCCTTCAAAAGCCTTGGCCAGGTACGCGCCAATGTGGCTGTAATAAATTGGCCCCGCTCGGTGACTCAACACGGCTTCTATCCAGCGCAAGGTGAAGTCGCTGCCTTCCAGGTTCACATACGACGGCTGATTGCATTGGCTGGACGCCATGCTGATGAAGGAGGGCAGCACACTGCGCCCCAGTGCTTTCTTGAAGGCATGTGGGCCGCCCTTGATGTAGGGCATGCCAGATTGGCAAGCATCGATGATTTTCACCATCACCCTGGGCTTGAGCCTGCGCAGCAGCAGGTCCACTTCGACATTGCTGACCGAGGTACGCAGGCCTCTTTGCGGGTGAAAGTCGGCGCCACAGAAGCGGGCATCCCCTTGGTAATACCCA
>CAINMN010000037.1 GCA_903850735.1 uncultured Burkholderiales bacterium
ATGGTCCACGTTGTTGCTGCCAAAGCCGGTGCGCACCAGTTTCTGGAACAGGTAGGCCTCTTCGTTGCTGCCCTTGGCCGAGCCAAAACCGGCCAGCGATTTGCTGCCGTGCCGGTCCTTCAAATTTTTCAAGCCCCCAGCGGCCACAGACAGCGCCTCTTCCCAAGTGGCGGGCCGGAACACTTCGGCCCACTGGTCGGGGCTGCGCGTCACGTCCAGGTCTTTGCTCACCCCCGGCTTGCGAATCAGCGGTTGCGTCAGGCGCTGCGGATGGTGGGCATAGTCAAAGCCAAAGCGGCCCTTGACGCACAAACGCGATTGGTTGGCCGGGCCTTCGCGCCCCTCGACCTTGACGATGTGCTCGTCGCGCACGTGGTAAGTGATCTGACAGCCCACGCCACAAAAGGGGCAGACCGAGTCCACCTTGCGGTCTACTTTTTGCGAGCCCATCAAGGTCTTGGGATTGAGCGCCCCCGTGGGGCAGGCTTGCACGCACTCGCCGCAGGCCACACAGCTGCTCTCGCCCATGGGGTCGGCCATGTCAAACACGATGCGCGTGTGGGCACCACGCCCCTGCACGCCAATCACCTGGTTGACTTGTTCCTCGCTGCAGGCCCGCACACAGCGATCGCATTGAATGCAGGCGTCCAGGTTCACCGCCATCGCCGGGTGGGACAGGTCTTGCCAATCCGCTTCAGGCGAAGCCGCGCGCGACAGCGCCTGCAAGGCGGGACGCACGTTCACGTCCAGGCGGGTGGCCCAGTCGCTGAGTTCGCCGTGCGGCTGGCGGGCATCGTCTTCAATCCAGCGGTGGCCCTGCTCAGGCATATCTGCAAGCAGCATCTCCAACACCATTTTTTGGCTTTGCTGCGCACGGGGGCTGTCGGTTTGCACCACCATGCCTTCGGTGGGTATCCGACAACAACTGGGCGCCAGCGTGCGCTCGCCTTGCACCTCCACGACGCAGGCGCGGCAATTGCCGTCGGGCCGGTAGCCCTCGCGATGGCAGAGGTGGGGTATCTCGATGCCCAGGCGCTTGGCGGTCGACCACAAGGTTTCGCCAGGCTGAGCCTCGGCTGCCTGACCATTCAACTGAAAATGCACGGGCTGGCTCATGCGCCGCCCTCCTGCACTTCGTGGGGAAAGTAAGTGAGCACGCAGCGAATCGGGTTGGGCGCGGCCTGGCCCAGCCCGCAAATGGAGGCGTCGCCCATCACCTGCGCCAGGTCATTCAGGGTGCTGGCATCCCACTGCGGGGTGGCCATCAGCTTGGCGGCTTTCTCTGTGCCGACACGGCAAGGCGTGCACTGCCCGCAACTTTCGTCGGCAAAAAAACGCATCACGTTCAAGGCCGCATCGCGCGCCCGGTCGTGCTGGCTCAGCACCACCACCGCGGCCGAGCCGATGAAGCAGCCATGGGCTTGCAAGGTGTCAAAGTCCAGTGGCACATCGGCCAAGCGCGCCGGCAAGATGCCGCCCGAAGCGCCACCCGGCAAATAGGCATAGAGGGTGTGGCCTTCGGCCATGCCGCCGCAGTACTCGTCAATCAACTCGCGCAAGGTGATGCCGGCCGGTGCCAGCTTGACACCGGGCTCGCGCACTCGCCCACTGACGCTGAAAGAACGCAGGCCCTTGCGCCCGTGGCGCCCTTGCTGGGAAAACCATTCGGCGCCTTTTTGCAGGATGTCGCGCACCCAGTACAGGGTTTCAAAATTGTGCGCCAGCGTGGGACGGCCAAACAAGCCCACTTCGGCAATGTAGGGCGGCCGCTTGCGGGGCTCGCCACGGCGGCCTTCCAGGCTTTCCAGCAAGGCCGACTCTTCGCCACAAATGTAGGCCCCGGCGCCACGGCGCAGCTCCCACTGAGGCAAGGGGCAAGGCGGATTGTTTTCGAGATCGGAGAGGGCTTGTGCCAAACTTTGGCGACAGCCATGGTATTCGTCGCGCAAGTAGATGAACACTTTTTCGGTGCCCACCACCTGCGCCGCGATCAGCACACCTTCCAGAAACCGATGCGGGTCGCGCTCCAGATAGACCCGGTCCTTGAAGGTCCCCGGCTCGCCCTCATCGAGGTTCACGGCCAGCAAGCGCGGGCCGGGCTGGCTGCGCACAATGCGCCATTTGCGGCCCATGGGAAAACCGGCGCCGCCCAGGCCGCGCAGGCCCGAGGCCTCCAGCGTGTCAAGAATCTGCTCGACGCTGGCTTCACCGTTGGTCACGGCCGCTGCGAGTTCGTACCCGCCTTGCGCGCGGTAGTCCGCCAGCGAAATCGCGCCTTCGATCTTGCCGTCATCGTGATGCTGCTTTTGTTCAACCGCTTGTTGAACCTTTTGCGGCGTCGCGAAATTCACGGGATGCTGGTGCACCACGGCCACCGGCGCCTGGGCGCAACGGCCCACACAGGGCGCGGGCACGACACGCACATTGGGACCGAGCAACTGCGGCAAGCGCGCCAGCAGATCGCCTGCACCCGCCATGGCACAGCTGAGGCTGTCACACACCCGCACGGTCAAAGCGGCGGCCTGCTGGCCATCGTCCAGCAGATCGAAGTGATGGTAGAAACTGGCGACCTCGAACACCTCGGCGCGCGGAAGATTCATCTCATGCGCCAGGGCCACCAAATGATGGCGGTGCAAGCCCAGGTAAGTGTCTTGCAAGCGGTGCAGGTGCTCGATCAGCAGGTCGCGGCGGTGGCCTTGCGGCGGTGCATCCCCGATGAGCGCGCGCACCTCGGCCAGCGCGGCGTCATCGGGCTGACGGCCGCGCAGCTGCAAGCGCACCTTAATAGGTTTCAAGATGCAAGCGGCCTTCGCGCTTGAGCGTGGCGCCCACGGTGTCCCAGGACAGGCCCGCCCCTTGGGCGATGTCATGCAGCGCCAGGACCACGCCCTCTTCCATGCTCTTGAGACCGCACACATAGAAACAGGTGTTGGGGTCTTGCAGCAGCTCGGCCAGATCGGCGGCGCGTTCACGCATCAGGTCTTGAACGTAACGCTTGGGTGCACCCGGTGTGCGTGAGAACGCGAAATGGATGTCGATGAAGTCGTGCGGCAGTTTTTGCAAGGGGCCGAAATACGGCAACTCTTGCTGCGTGCGTGCGCCAAAGAACAGCATCAGGCGACCACCTTCGAACTTGCCGCTCTGGCGCAAGCGACGGCGCCACTCTGTCATGGCGCGCATGGGCGCACTGCCCGTGCCGGTGCAAATCATGACGATGTTGGAGCGCGGATGGTTGGGCATCAGGAACGAGGCGCCAAACGGGCCAATGACCTGCACCTTGTCACCGGTGTTCAAATCGCAGAGGTAATTGGAGCAAACGCCCAGCACCGGCTGGCCCTGGTGGTCTTCCTTGACCCGCTTCACCGTGAGCGACAAATTGTTGTAACCCGGCCGCTCGCCGTTGCGCGGGCTGGCGATGGAGTATTGGCGGGCATGGTGGGGCTTGCCTTGCGCATCCACACCTGGAGGAATGATGCCAATCGACTGACCTTCCAGCACCGGGAACGGCATGGTGCCCAGGTCGAGCACGATGTGATGGGTTTCGTTTTCCGTGCCTGCCTCGTTCACTTGCACATTGCCCACGACGGTGGCCGTCACCGGCGACTTGGGGCCGTGCAAATTGGTGTAAGGGTGTGCCGCCGACCAAGGCGGCACCGTGGCACCCCAACTGCCCGACTGGAAGCCGGGCCCTTGACCCGCCGAAGCCGAGACCGATGCGGCCGACGCACTGGAGGCGGCGGCAGCGGCCACCGCTTCACCGGCGGCAGCGCCTGCGGCGTTCAGTGCTTCTTCCGACAAGGCCTCGGGCAACTCGTCCCACAGCAATTGCTCTTCGACCGAGTAAGCCTGGGCCTTGGGCATGCTGCGCCAGTTGTCGATCGACCCTGTCGGGCACGGCGGCACGCAGGCCATGCACAGGTTGCAGACATCGGCCTTGACCACGTAGTTGCGTGAGTCATGGGTGATGGCACCGACCGGGCAGGTTGCTTCGCAGGTGTTACAGCGAATGCAAATTTCCGGATCGATCAGGTGCTGCTGGATCAGTTCGACAGTGGCGTTCATGGTGGGTCGATCAGTTGAAGCGGACGTATTCGAAGTCTACCGGCTGGCGATTGATGCCCATGACCGGAGGGGCAATCCAGTTGGCAAACTTGCCCGGCTCGACCACGCGGCCCATCAGGCTGGCCACATAGGCGCGGTCTTCACCGCTGGGCAGCCAGTCGTTGACTTTGGCGTTCCATTCGGCTTCGCTGACCACACGGCCATCGGGGCTGACTTTGACGCCGGCCAGGGCGCCAATGTTGCGGTGGAAGGCCTTGTGGGGCACAGAGAGCTTGAAGGGGATGCCGGCTTTTTCGATCACGCGGTTCCAACGGTCGACACCGCCGACCGAGTCCTTGATGTAGTCGTCGCGCAGCACTTCGTTCAGTGCATTGAGCATCGGCACTTCTTTTTCCACCAACTGGCCATTGACCACTTCCAACACCTTGTAGGTCTGGCCCTTGAGCACATGGTCGTCGTTGCGCTTGCCTTCTTCGTAGCGACCTTTCAGGCCCGAAGAATAGAAGGTGGCGGCATTGGAAGACTGGTCGGCGCCAAAC
>CAINMN010000038.1 GCA_903850735.1 uncultured Burkholderiales bacterium
TGGTGCCCCTGCTGTTGCAACAAGGCCTGGACGTGTTCGGCTTGCCACAGAGCCAGGCGGCTTTCTCGGGTGGCGATGGTCAGGGAGAGTGCGCTCAAGGTGAATGCCGTGGGTCTAAAACAGGGATGGCTCGCATGCTAGCACGCCCCCCTTAAAATCAGCCCATGTCTACAAACCAACTCGATCAAAAAGCCCAAGCCTGGTCCGCGCTCTTTTCTGAACCCATGAGCGAGTTGGTCAAGCGCTACACCGCCAGTGTGTTCTTCGACCAGCGCCTGTGGCGCGCCGACATCACTGGGTCCCTCGCCCATGCCGAGATGCTGGCTGCCCAGGGCATCATCAGCCCGCAAGACCATGCGGACATCCAGCGCGGCATGGCCCAGATCGCCCAGGACATTGAGGCCGGCCGCTTCGAATGGCAACTGGACCTGGAAGACGTGCACCTGAACATCGAAGCCCGCCTGACCCAACTGGTGGGCGACGCCGGTAAGCGCCTGCACACCGGCCGCAGCCGCAACGACCAGGTGGCCACCGATGTGCGCCTGTGGCTGCGTGACGAGATCGATGGCTTGCTGGGTTTGCTCAACGAGTTGCAGCGTGCTTTGGTCGGCGTGGCCGAACAAAACGTGGAGGTCATCCTGCCCGGCTTCACCCACTTGCAAGTGGCCCAGCCGGTCAGTTTTGCCCACCACTTGCTGGCTTACGTGGAAATGTTCGCCCGCGACGCCGAGCGCCTGGGCGATGTGCGCCGCCGGGTCAACCGACTGCCCCTGGGGTCGGCGGCTTTGGCCGGCACGACCTACCCGCTGGACCGCGAGCGGGTGGCACGCACCCTGGGCATGGTGGACGCGGACGGCCAGCCGGCGGTGTGCCAAAACAGCCTGGATGCCGTCAGTGACCGCGATTTCGCCATTGAATTCACGGCCGCCGCCAGCTTGGTCATGGTGCACATCAGCCGCATGAGCGAAGAGCTGATTTTGTGGATGAGCCAGAACTTTGGCTTCATCCAGATCGCCGACCGTTTCACCACCGGCAGCTCCATCATGCCGCAGAAGAAAAACCCCGACGTGCCCGAGCTGGCCCGCGGCAAGACCGGCCGTGTGGTGGGGCACCTGATGGGCCTGATCACCTTGATGAAGGGCCAGCCCCTGGCCTACAACAAGGACAACCAGGAAGACAAAGAGCCCTTGTTCGACACCGTGGACACGCTGCGCGACACCTTGCGCATCTTTGCCGAAATGATTGGCGGCCAGGTGAACCCGGCCACCGGCGAGAAGAGCGGCGGCCTCACCGTCAGGCCGCAGGCCATGCAGGATGCGGCCCTCAAGGGCTATGCCACCGCCACCGACCTGGCCGACTACCTGGTGAAAAAAGGCCTGCCCTTCCGCGACGCCCACGAAACCGTGGCCCATGCGGTGAAGGCGGCGATTTCACACAATGTGGACTTGTCCGAGCTGCCCTTGTCGGTGCTGCAATCCTTCAACCCGTCGATTGAGAAAGACGTGTTTGACGCGCTCAGCCTGCGCGGCTCGCTGAACGCGCGCAACACCCTGGGCGGCACAGCGCCCTCGCAGGTGCAGGCGCAAATTGCCCGCCACCGCGCACGCCTGATGTAAATTTTTTCATCCCCGCTGTCGCTGTCTTCACACGCTGCGGCGGCAGGCGGCGCTACCATGGGCGCCATCTTGAGGAGAGACTGAATGTCCGTGATCACCACCATCGAAGACCTGCGGGTTTTGGCCGAAAAGCGCGTGCCGCGCATGTTTTACGACTACGCTGACTCGGGCAGCTGGACCGAAAGCACCTACCGTGCGAACGAGGGCGACTTTCAAAAAATCAAGCTGCGCCAGCGCGTGGCCGTGAACATGGAAGGCCGCAGCACCGCCAGCACCATGGTGGGCCAGCCCGTGGCCATGCCGGTGGCGATTGCGCCCCCGGGCCTGACCGGCATGCAGCACGCCGACGGTGAGATTCTGGCGGCGCGTGCGGCCAAGAAGTTTGGCATTCCCTTCACGCTGTCGACCATGAGCATTTGCTCGATCGAAGATGTGGCCAAGGGCACCGAGGGCCACCCGTTTTGGTTTCAGCTGTATGTGATGCGCGACCGCGACTTCATTGAGCGCCTGATCGACCGCGCCAAGGCAGCGGGTTGCTCGGCCCTGGTGCTGACCCTGGACCTGCAAATTCTGGGACAGCGCCACAAGGACTTGAAGAACGGCCTGAGCGCGCCCCCGAAGCCGACCTTGTCGACCATCCTGAACCTGATGACCAAGCCGCGCTGGTGCCTGGGCATGCTGGGCACGCCGCGCCGCCAGTTTGGCAACATCGTGGGCCACGTCAAGGGCGTGGAAAACATGGGCTCGCTGTCGGAGTGGACCGCCAAGCAATTCGACCCCAGCCTCAATTGGGGCGATGTCGAGTGGATCAAGAAGCGCTGGGGCGGCAAGCTCATCCTCAAAGGCATTCAGGACGTGGAAGACGCGCGCCTGGCGGTTCAGTCCGGGGCCGACGCGCTGATTGTGTCCAACCACGGCGGTCGCCAGCTCGATGGCGCCGACTCCAGCATCCAGGCCTTGCCGGCCATTGTGGACGCGGTGGGCTCGCAGATTGAAGTGCACATGGATGGCGGCATTCGCAGCGGCCAGGATGTGCTCAAGGCGGTGTCGCTCGGGGCCAAGGGTACCTACATTGGCCGCTCCATGCTGTATGGCCTGGGCGCCATGGGCGAAGCCGGCGTCACCAAGGCGCTGGAGATCATCCACAAAGAGCTGGACCTGACCATGGCCTTTTGCGGCCGCACACAGATCCACCAGGTCGACACCAGCATTTTGCTGCCGGGCACCTTTCCCAAGGTGTCCTGAGCCCTGTGCGGCGGATCGCCCATCTCGACATGGACGCGTTTTACGCGTCGGTCGAGTTGTTGCGCTACCCGCAGCTCAAGGGCCTGCCGGTGGTCATCGGCGGCGGCCGGCGCCGTGAAGACGATGTGCTGGGCCGGTTGAACCGCGAACTGCCGGAGCGCGACTGGACCGTGGCCGACCTGGCCGACATTCCGCTGGATTTTTTCCCGCGCCTGGAAGGCTATGCCGGCCGCGGCGTGATCACCACGGCCACCTATGCGGCGCGGCAGTTTGGCGTGGGCTCGGCCATGGGCCTGATGAAAGCCGCCAAGCTCTGTCCACAGGCGATTCTGTTGCCCGTGGATTTTGAGCAGTACCGCCATTACTCGCGCACCTTCAAAGGGATCATCACCGAGATTGCCCCGCTGATGGAAGACCGTGGGGTGGACGAGGTCTACATCGACTTCACCGCGGTGCCAGGCGGGCAGCGCGAGGGCGGTCGGGTGCTGGCGCGGCTGATTCAAAAAGCCATTCACGATGCCACTGGCCTGACCTGCTCGATCGGCGTGGCGCCCAACAAATTGCTTGCCAAAATGGCCAGCGAGTTCCACAAGCCCAATGGCATCTCGGTGGTGTACGAGGCCGACCTGGCCCCGCGCATCTGGCCCCTGCCCTGTCGCAAGATCAATGGCATTGGTCCCAAAGCCGAGGCCCGCCTGAGCGGGCATGGCATTCACACCATTGGCGAATTGGCGGCCCAACCGCGCGACTGGTTGATGGCCCATTTCGGCAAAACCTATGGCGCCTGGCTGCACGATGCCGCCCATGGGCGCGACGAGCGGCCCATCGTCACCGAAAGCGAGCCGGTGTCGATGAGCCGCGAAACCACCTTCGAGCGCGACCTGCATGCGGTGCGTGACCGCGAGACTTTGGGCGCCTTGTTCACGCGCTTGTGCGAGCAAGTGGCGGCCGACCTGCAGCGCAAGGGCTATGTGGGGCGCACCATTGGCGTGAAGCTGCGCTACGACAACTTCAAGATCGTCACCCGCGACCAAAGCATCGAGCACTTCACCGCCGACCCGAAAGTGCTGCGCCAAGTGGCCGGCCAGTGCCTGAAGCGGGTGGACTTGAGCCGCAAGCTGCGCCTGCTCGGCGTGCGGGTGGGCTCCTTGCTGCGCGAGGGCGAGGTAGGCGTCGCTGCAGCGACCGGCTCCGGGTTGTCACCGGTTGCCGCAGAAGCCTTGCCGGGCCTACAGTGGGGCCATGAACAAACCGACCTGCTTTTCCCTGACGATTGAAAACCACATCGCCCACCTGGTGCTGAACCGGCCCGAGGCCCTCAACACCATGAACATGACGTTCTGGCGCGAGCTCGACCAGATTCTGGACAGCCTGCACCGCGACAACCAGGCCCGCGTGCTGGTTCTCTCGAGCACGGGCAAGCACTTCAGCGCCGGCATGTCGCTCGATGCCTTTGGCGGCGAGGTGTCCCTCAACGACAACACCCCCGAGTCGCGCGCGGCCGTGCTGGACCAACTCGGCGAACTGCAGGCCACCTTCACCCGGCTGGAGAGCCTGCGCATCCCGGTCATTGTGGCCCTGCACGGCGGTTGCATTGGCGGCGCGGTCGACCTGGTCACCGCCGCCTGCATTCGCTTTGCCAGTGCCGACACCTTCTTTTGCATTCAGGAAATCAACATTGGCATGGTGGCCGATGTCGGCACGCTGCAGCGCATTCCCAAGCTGATGCCCATGGCCCTGGTGAAAGAGCTGGCCTACACCGGCCGCCGCCTGAGCGCGCAACGCGCACTGGCGCATGGCCTGGTCAACGAGGTTTTGCCGGATGCGGCGGCCACGCTGGCCGCGGCCATGCAATGTGCCCAGGAAATTGCGGCCAAGCCGCCGGTGGCCATCTGGGGCACCAAGCAGGCGCTGCACTATGCGCGCGACCACAGCGTGGACGAATCGCTCAAGCAAATGGGCTGGCTGCAAGGCGCCATCTGGAGCAATGACCATGTGCGCGAGGCCATCACGGCGTTTCAAGGCAAGCGCGCGGGCGAGTACCCGCCGCTGGCGCCGCTGCGCTCCTTTCACGACCTGGGCTGAGCCGTCGCGTTAACTGGCGCGCGCTCATGGGCGCGGGCTCACTGTCGCGCGGTTCGGATGTTGGCCGGCAGTCCCTGGGGGTGGCTGGTGCGAAACGGGTTGATGTCCAGCCCGCCGCGGCGCGTGTAACGCGCGTACACCGTCAACTGTGAGGGCTTGCAACGGCGCCAAAGGTCCATGTAGATGCGCTCCACGCACTGCTCATGGAATTCGTTGTGGTTGCGAAAGCTCACCAGGTACTGCAACAAGCCGCCCTGCTCGATTTGCGGGCCGCTGTAGCTGATGCGCACGCTGCCCCAGTCGGGCTGGCCGGTGACCAGGCAATTGCTTTTCAGCAGCTGGCTGGTCAGGGTTTCGGTCACGGGTTGTTCGTCGAAATTCGCCGTCAACAACTCGGGCGCGGGTTGGTAGTGGCTGCATTCGATGTCCAGCCGGTCCAGGCTCAGGCCATCCAGTTCATGCACGGGCTCCCGGTCGAATTGTTCGGGCAACAGCAACTGCACGCCCACGCTGCCGCGCATGGGGCCGCCGCGCCAAATCGCCTCGCTCAAATCGGTGCGCAGCCGCTGCGCCACCTCGTCTGCACTGGCCAGGCGGGTGTTGTTGAAGCTGTTGAAATACAGCTTGAGCGACTTGCTCTCGATGATGTTCAGGCTGTCGCAAGGAATGACCAAGCGGGCCAGGGCCACCTGCGGCTTGCCTTTGAGGTTCAGCCAGCCAAGCTCGAAGGCCGTCCACAGGTCGGCGCCCAAAAAAGGCAGGGTGCCGCGGATGCCGATCTCGTCGCGCTTGGGCTGTCGCGCCAGCGGGTACAGCAATTGCGGGTCGTATTGGTCGGCATAGGCCGAGCTTTTGCCAAGTTGGGAGTGTTCAGGGGTGTTCATTGAAAAAAGGCAACAAGGCCTCCAAAAGACGCGCGACAACGGCCGGCGGCAAGTCATGGCCCATGCCCTCGATGCCGAGCAGGCGCGCGCCGGGAATGCGGCGCGCCGTGTCTTTGCCACAGGCATAGGGTACCAAGGGGTCGGCCTTGCCGTGCACCACCAGGGTGGGCACGCGCAGTTGCTGCAAGAGATCGGCGCGCGCGTGGTCTGACATCACGGCCAGGGTTTGCCGCGCCACACCAGCGGGGCGGTAACTGCGTTGCATGGCCGCCATCACGCGTTCGCGCACGGCCTGCGCATCTTGGGCAAAGGCGGGGCTGGCAATGGCTTGCAACAAGCCCAGCGAATGCTCCAGCGCGCCGGCCAATCCGGGCTGGCTGGGCTTGCCAAACATTTTTTTCAAGACCTCGGGGTCGGCCGCTGGCAAACCCTCGGCACCGCTGCTGCTCATGATGCTGGTCAGCGACGCCACTTTGTCCGGCGCGGTCAAAGCCACGCGCTGGGCGATCATGCCGCCCATGCTGACGCCCACCACATGGGCCCGCGTCACCTGCAAAGCGCTGAGCACGCCCAAGGCGTCCTGGGCCATGTCTTGCAAGGTGTAGGCCGGCTTTTGTTGCCAGCCAAACTTGTGCTTCATACCGGCCCACAGCAAATTGGGAACGCCGGCCGCGTCAAACGAGGTGGACAGGCCGGCATCGCGGTTGTCCATGCGAATCACCCGAAAGCCTGCGGCGTGCAGGCCCTGCCAAAACCCATCGGGCCAGCCAATGAGTTGCATGCCCAAGCCCATGATCAACAGCACAGCCGGGCGCGTGGCCTCGCCGGTGTCTTCGACCTCGATCTCGATCTGGTTGACGTGCAGGCGCATGGGCGCTTTCAGCTCAGCGCGCGGTCGCGGCGAAACACCAGGCGATCGGGCTCGGAAGCGGCGGGCACGAAGGCATAGCCCTCGAGGTCAAAGGCCTCCAGGCCCTGAGGCGATTTGAGTCGGTGGGTGATGGCATAGCGCGCCATCAAGCCACGGGCGCGCTTGGCCATGAAGCTGATGACCTTGTATTTCCCGCCCTTGAGCTCTTCAAACACGCACTCGATGACGCGCGCCTTCAGGGCCTTGCGGTCCACCGACTTGAAATACTCTTGCGAAGCCAGATTGACCACCACGGGTTGCTTGTCTTTGGCTTGCTGCTGGTTCAGAAACTGGGCGATTTGGTCGCCCCAGAAATGGTACAAATTGCTGCCCTTGGGGTTGGCCAGCCGGGTGCCCATTTCCAGGCGGTAAGGCTGCATCCAGTCCAGCGGGCGCAACACGCCATACAGGCCACTGAGCATCATCACATGGTCTTGCGCCCAGGCCAGGTCTTTGGCGCTGAGCGACTTGGCATCCAGCCCTTCGTACACATCGCCATTGAAGGCCAGAATGGCCTGGCGGGCGTTTTTGGCCGTGAACTTTTTTGACCAGGCCTGGTAGCGCGCGACATTCAAGCCCGCGAGGCTGTCGCTCAAGTCCATCAGCTCGGCAATTTGTTGGGGCGACTGGGTTTTGAGCAAGCCGATCAGCTCGGCCGATTGCGGCACAAAAGAAGGCTCGGTGTGCGGCAGGGCCGGCAGGGGTGATTCGTAATCCAGTGATTTGGCAGGTGACAACAAAAACAGCATGGCAGGGCCTCGGAAACACTGAGCTTGAATTGTGCCCCACAAGCGTTAGGATGCGCTTCATTGATGGTTTGTTCGGAGTGTGTTGTCCATGCTTGATTCTTTTGCGCCGGTGGCCTTCACCAATGGCTATGAGTTCACCGAAGGCACAGGCTATGCGTTGCCCACCTACCCGTTTGCCGCGCCGGTAGAGTTGACAGAAAAAAAGCGGATTCGCCATGACGTGGTCATTGTGGGCGGCGGCATGAGCGGCCTGACCCTGGCCTGCGGCTTGGCATTGCAGGGCGTGCGCGCAGTGCTGCTCGACGAAGACAACACCGTGGGCGTCAAGGGCGCCTCCTCCCGCGGCATTTGCTACACCCAGAAGTCGCTGGAAATTTTTGAGCGCTATGGCATTTACGAGCGCATCGCGCGCAAGGGCATCCAGTGGAGCGTGGGCCGCACCTTTGCCGGCCAGGACGAGGTGTTTTCTTTTGACTTGCGCGCCCAAAGCAACTTCAACCTCAGCGAGCAACCGGCCTTCATCAACATCCAGCAGTTCTACATTGAAGGCTACCTGGTCGAGCGCATCCAAGAGCTGACGGCGCAGCGCCCCAGCGTGGACCTGCGCTGGTCCTCGCGGGTGACGGCCTTCGAGCAAAACGCCGACCATGCCACCCTGACGGTGCAAACGCCTCAGGGCGACTATGTGCTGGAGGCGCGGCATGTGATCGACGCTACCGGCTCGCACACCCCGTTTCATGCCTGGTGTGGCGCCACGATGGACGCGCGCCGCGGCGATGACCGTTGGTGCATTGCCGATGTGCGCTTCAAAAACCGTCCGCCCACCGAGCGCCACACTTGGGTGGAAGCCCCTTTCAATGACAACCGCGCCGTCTGGCAACATTTGATGGGCGACGAAGTCTGGCGCATCGATTACCAAATGGCGCCCAATGCCGACCCGGCCGAAGTCAGCCGCGAGGAACAGGTGCGTGAGCGACTGCGGCGCCAATTCGGCGACGACATCGCGTGCGAAATCGTCTGGGTCGGCCCTTATGCCTACCGCAGCCAATGCCTGCACCAACTGCGCATGGGCCGGGTGTTTTTCATGGGCGACACCGCCAAGGTGGTCAGCCCGTTTGGCGCGCGTGGCGGCAACACCGGCATTGCCGACGCCGACAACCTGGCCTGGAAACTCGGCGCGGTGCTGCGCGGTGAAGCGCCCGAGCAACTGCTCAACAGCTACAACGACGAGCGGCTCGAGGCCGCACAGCAGAATGTGCGCGTCACCAACCGCACGGCGCGCTTCATGCGGCCTGCCGATGGCATTGAAAAGGTGTTTCGCCAGGCCACCATTGCCTTGGCCAAGCGCCACCCCTTTGCCCGCAACTTTGTCAACACCGGGCGCATGGCCGTGGCCAACCCCTACAGCCGCAGCGAAGCCTGTCGCGGCGGCGGTGGCGTTTCGGTGCAAAACGTCGGCTTTCAATGGTCTGGCGCACAACGCGGCAAGCTCAACGATGTGCTGCGCTGGGCCGAGGGCCAGCTGGTCTTGTTCTGCTTTGGCACGCTGTCGGCCACCGAGTTGGCGCGCCTGGGCATGTTGCTGCAACAAGCCCCGTTGCGGGCGGTGCAAGTGCTCTCGCCCGGCCAACATGCGCAAGCGCGTGAGCACCTGATCGACGACCGCGGCTTGTTGCGCGCGGCTTGCCGTGCCGAAAACCAGCGCTGGGCCTTGGTGCGTCCCGACGCCTACCTGGCCGCCAACGGCGCCGGGCTGGACGGGAACCTGATTCGCGGCATCGAAAAAGCCCTGGCCCTGGGTTGAGCCCCTGCGGCGCCGCGGTGGGGCGCGACCGCTAAAATCGGGGACTAACCGAATGATCGCCACCCCATGAGCACCACGCCCGACGCCCCCCTGTCCCAACCCGGCCTGCAAAGCCTGTCCAAATCGTTTGAGCCGGCCGCGCTGGAAGCCCACTGGGGACCTGAATGGGAACGCCGTGGCTACGGCATGGCCGGTTTCCGCGGCACCCAGCAAGCCCAGGGCGACGCGCCCTCGTTTGCCATTCAGCTGCCGCCGCCCAATGTGACCGGCACGCTGCACATGGGGCATGCCTTCAACCAGACCATCATGGACAGCCTCACGCGCTACCACCGCATGATGGGCTTCAACACCGCCTGGATTCCGGGCACCGACCATGCGGGCATTGCCACGCAAATCGTGGTCGAGCGCCAATTGCAAGAGCAAGGCATTCGCCGCCACGACATGGGCACCTCGCCGGCCGAGGCGCGCAAAAACTTTGTCGCGCGGGTCTGGGAATGGAAAGAGCAAAGCGGCCACACCATCACCACCCAGATGCGCCGCATGGGCGACAGCGTGGACTGGAGCCGCGAGTACTTCACCATGGACGACAAGCTGTCCAA